>NZ_CP150484.1:6245760-6322810 GCF_037997115.1 Amycolatopsis coloradensis | reverse complement strand
TCCGATCTGACGTGAAGGTCACCCGCCCGCTCGTCGTGTTGCAGGCGTCAGGAGCGCACCAAGCGTGCGATCGCTTCGGAGGCTTCTCGGATCTTCCTGTCCGCCTCCGCGCCGCCTTTCGCGGCGGCTTCCATGACGCAGCCTGCCATGTGTCGCTCGAGGAGTTCGAGGGAGAACGACTGTAAGGCGCGGGTGGCCGCGGAGACCTGGGTGAGGACGTCGATGCAGTACTTGTCCTCTTCGATCATCTTCTGCAGACCCCGGATCTGCCCCTCGACGCGTCGTAGGCGTTTGAGCTGGCTCGCCTTGTCGTCGTCGTGATCGACCACGCTCACTCCTCGAATCGGGATTCCGCGTACGTCTCAATCATGCCCGGTCGGAAGCTGCGCCTGCAGGCGGGTTTCGAGGCTTCGCGGGCGGACGTGGCCGAAGGCGGCGTGGCATACGTCACGGGGGTATATGTATTGCCCTACCCCCCTAGGGTATGTAGAGTCGGTTTCAGGAGGTCGAGAGATGCACGGATACACGCAAGGCAAAGAGGAATACGTGACCCGGCTGCGACGGATCGAGGGTCAGATCCGGGGTCTGCAGAGGATGGTCGAAGAGGACAAGTACTGCATCGACATCCTGACGCAGGTGTCCGCGGCCACGAAGGCGCTGCAGTCGGTGTCGCTGGGGCTGATGGACGAACACCTCAAGCACTGCGTGTCCGACGCCATCGCCAAGGGCGGCACCGAAGCCGACGAGAAGATCAAAGAGGCGAGCGACGTGATCGCTCGCCTGGTCCGTTCCTGAAACCACGCGACGAATCCGGAGGAGAACCACGATGAGCGAGACCACCTACACCGTCACCGGCATGACCTGCGACCACTGCGTCCGGTCCGTCAGCGAAGAGGTCGGCAAGATCGCGGGCGTCACCGACGTCCGGGTGGATCTGCCCACCGGTGCGGTGACCGTGACCAGCTCCCAGGAACCCGAGGTCGCGGATGTGCGTGCGGCCGTCGAAGAAGCCGGATACGAGCTGACCGCCTGATTCGCGGTTCGCTCCTGATCGCGGGCACTGCCCGCACAAGGGACTCGAGATGAACACAGTTGCGAAGCTCTCCGCCTACGGTGTGGCGCTTGCCCTGGTCGCCGGTGGCGCCTGGGTCGCAGGCACCGCTGTCGGTCCTTTCGCCGGCGCCGCCGGCCTGCCCGGTGGCGAGGACACCGGGCATGGGGACGCTCACAGCGGCACCGTCGCGGAGGCGGCGCCGACCGACGAGCCCGGCGGGCTCGCGTCGTCCAGGGGCGGCTACACCCTCACGCCCACCACCACGACGCTCGCCACGGGCACGACCCAACCCTTCTCCTTCAAGATCCTCGGCCCTGACGGCCGGCCGGTCACCGCTTACGACGTCGAACACGAAAAGCGGATGCACCTCATCGTCGTCCGTCGTGACACGGCCGGTTTTCAGCACGTGCATCCCGAACTCGCGCCCGACGGCGTGTGGAGTGTCCCGCTGGCCCTGCCCGAGGCAGGCAGTTACCGCGTCTTCGCGGACTTCAAGCCGACCGGCGGAAGCGCCACGACCTTGGGTGTCGACGTCGCCGCGGCGGGGGAGTTCAACCCCGCCGAGTACCAGCCGTCGCGCGTCGCGAACGTCGACGGCTACCAGGTCCGCCTGGACGGCGAGCTGACGCCCGGCAAGTCGGCGAAGGTGACCTTGACGGTGACCAAGGACGGCCGCGACGTGACCGATCTCCAGCCGTATCTGGGTGCCTACGGACACCTGGTGGCGCTGCGCGGCGGCGACCTCGCCTACCTGCACGTCCACCCGGACGGCGAGCCCGGAGACGGCCGCACGAAGCCGGGCCCCACGGTGACCTTCTTCGCCGAAGTCCCCTCGGCGGGGACGTACCGGCTGTTCCTGGACTTCCAGCACCAGGGCAAGGTCCGCACCGCGGAATTCACCGTCGCCACCACGGGAACACCTGCGCCTTCGGCCACCCAGAACCAGACCCCACCCCCGGCGGCCGATGACGGACACGGCGGACACGGCTGACCGCGAGCCGGAAAGGAGTGACCACGATGACTTCCGATCTGGACCAGGCCACCACGGCCGAGGTCGAACTCGCGATCACCGGGATGACCTGCGCGTCGTGCGCGATGCGCATCGAGAAGAAGCTGAACAAGCTGGACGGCGTCACCGCCACGGTCAATTACGCCACGGAGAAGGCGAAGGTCACCTACAGCGGCGACATCGAACCCCAGCGGCTGATCGAGCAGGTGGAGGCGGCCGGTTACGCGGCAGCCCTGCCCGCTCCACCGAAGCAGGAGCAGCCGGATGGGCCCGCCGAGGAGGCCGACCCGATCGCCCCGTTGCGGCAGCGGCTGATCGGTTCCACGGTGCTGTCGGTGCCGGTGATCCTGCTGGCGATGGTGCCCGCGTTCCAGTTCACCTACTGGCAGTGGATCTCGCTGACGCTGGCCGCGCCGGTGCTGGTGTGGGCGGCGTGGCCGTTCCACAAGGCGGCGTGGGCGAATCTGCGCCACGGCGCCGCCACCATGGACACGCTGATCTCGTTGGGCACCCTCGCCGCGTTCCTGTGGTCGCTGTACGCGTTGCTGTTCGGCAGCGCGGGAACGCCGGGGATGACGCACGCCTTCGAGTTGACCGTGGAGCGGATGGCCGGTGACGGCAACATCTATCTCGAGGTCGCGGCCGGGGTGACGACGTTCATCCTCGCCGGTCGGTACTTCGAGGCGCGTTCCAAGCGCCGGGCCGGTGCCGCGCTGCGGGCGTTGCTGGAGCTGGGCGCGAAGGACGTCGCCGTTCTCCGGAACGGCAAGGAAGAGCGAATCCCGGTCGACCGGCTGGCCGTCGGCGATCTGTTCGTCGTGCGGCCGGGGGAGAAGATCGCCACCGACGGCGTGATCACCGAAGGCAGTTCCGCGGTGGACGCGAGCATGCTGACCGGCGAGAGCGTCCCCGTCGAGGTCGGGCCCGGCGACGCCGTGGTCGGCGCGACTGTCAACGCGGGCGGACGGCTCGTCGTCCGTGCGACGCGGGTCGGCGCGGACACGCAGCTGGCCCAGATGGCGAAGCTCGTCGAAGACGCGCAGACCGGCAAGGCGCAGGTCCAGCGGCTGGCCGACCGCGTGTCGGGCGTGTTCGTGCCGATCGTGATCGCGCTCGCCATCGGCACCTTGATGTTCTGGCTGGGCGCGGGCGGGACGGCCTCGGCGGCGTTCACCGCGGCGGTCGCCGTCCTCATCATCGCCTGCCCGTGCGCGCTCGGTCTCGCGACGCCGACCGCGTTGCTGGTCGGCACCGGCCGTGGTGCGCAGCTCGGCATCTTGATCAAGGGACCGGAAGTGCTGGAGTCGACCCGGTCGGTCGGCACGATCGTGCTGGACAAGACCGGCACCGTCACCACTGGCCGGATGGCGCTGGTCGAGGTCCACACCGCCGAGGGGGTCGACACCGACGAGGCGTTGCGGCTCGCGGGTGCGCTGGAGAACGCTTCCGAGCACCCGATCGCGCAAGCCATCGTGGCCGGCGCGCGGGACCGGGTCGGCGAGCTCCCCGCTGTCGAGGACTTCACGAACGTCGAAGGCCTTGGTGTGCAAGGGATCGTCGACGGCAAGGCGGTACTGGCAGGCCGCAGCGCGTTGCTGGAGGACTGGTCGCACCACCTGCCGGAGGAACTCGTCAAGGCCAAGGCCGGCGAAGAGGAACTCGGCCGGACGGCGGTCGTGGTCGGCTGGGACGGGAAGGCCCGCGCGGTCCTCGTCGTCGCCGACACGGTGAAGCCGACTTCCGCCGAGGCGATCACGCAGCTGCGTGCGCTCGGGCTGACCCCGGTCCTGCTGACCGGGGACAACGAGGCCGTGGCCCGCGCGGTGGCCGCGGAGGTCGGGATCACCGAGGTGATCGCGGAGGTCCTGCCCAAGGACAAGGTCGATGTGGTCAAGCGGCTGCAGGGCGAGGGCAAGGTGGTCGCGATGGTGGGTGACGGCGTCAACGACGCGGCCGCGCTGGCACAGGCCGACCTCGGTCTGGCCATGGGCACCGGCACCGACGTCGCCATCGAGGCCTCGGATCTCACCCTCGTCCGCGGTGACCTGCGGGCGGCGGTGGACGCGATCCGGCTCTCGCGGCGGACGCTGCGCACCATCAAGGGCAACCTGTTCTGGGCCTTCGCCTACAACGTCGCGGCGCTGCCACTGGCCGCGGCGGGGCTGCTCAATCCGATGATCGCCGGCGCCGCGATGGCGTTCAGCTCGGTCTTCGTGGTCACGAACAGCTTGCGGCTCAAGGGGTTCCGCAGCACGGCGAGCTGACCCTCGTTCGACACGGGGCGCTCGTGCGGCACTTTCGGTGCCGCGCGAGCGCCTTTTGCCGACCTCGGCCACGAGCGGGATCAGCTCCGAGTGCTGCTCAGTTCACGGCAGGCCTGTTCGCAGCGACGGCACGCTTCGGCGCATACGCGGCAGTGTTCGTGCATGCTCGCGTGTCCCTGGCACTCGTCACCGCACGCCTTGCATGCGGCGGCACACCCCTCGAGGATTGCCCGTGTCAGGTTCGGGTCGTAGCCCGTGCGCCGGGACAAGACCCGTCCTGTGGTCGCGCAGATGTCCGCGCAATCGAGATTGGTGCGCACGCACTTGACCAACTCGGCGACGCTCTTTTCGCTGAGGCATGCGTCCGCGCACGCCGTGCAGGTTTGGGCGCACTCGAAGCACGCTTCTATGCACCTCGTCAGCGCCTCACGATTCACCCCGCCCAAATCCGCCGGGTAGGTGCGGAGCATCTCGGCTGCCTGCGTCATGACGATTCCTTTCCTCGCGAAGCACGTAGCAGCCTTGGGGTACCCGAAATGGCGGGTATAAACCGATGAGCCACTATGTCACCTAGTAGAGGTGGTGCTCGGCAAGGAACCGGCGAATCGTGGGAGCGAACGCGTCGGCGAGGTCTTCGGCGGTGCGCAGCGTGTCCGACAGGGAAACGGGCGCGAGACGGCCGTTGGGCAGGACGCGGGCGGCGTTCTCGGCCAGCGCGGTCGGATGCCGCTGGTCCATACCCGGGAAGACCAAGGTGGGGGTCGTGATCGCGGCGAGCTCGTCGACGGAGCGGAACGAGCGGTCGTGGCCGATGGCGGCCGCGGCGGCGATGCTCGCGGGGTCGGAGCGCGGGATGGCGTCACGCACCAGCGCGCCGATGACGGGAGCGAGCTCGGGCAGGACCGGTGTCCAGGCCGCTTCGATGCCGTCGGTCCGGACACGTTCGGCGAAGGCGTCCATGAACGCGATCTCGGCTTGCTTCGCTTCGTCGTCTTCGATGTCTTCGACGCTGATCAGGATGGCGGCGCGGACGCGGCCGGGATGTTCGAGGCAGGTGCGCTGGGCGATGGTGGCCCCGAGGCCGGTTCCACCGACGACGGCGCGCTGGAAACCGAGGTGATCGAGTAGCGCGGCGACATCGTCGGAGTACTGAGTCCAGGTGTGCCGGGCCGGGTCGGTGCAGACCGATCGGCCGTAGCCGCGCACGTCAGGGAGGATGATCGTGTGCCGGTCCGCCAGCCGCTCGGCCAGCGGGATGAGGCTGTGATGATCAGGGCCACCCCCGTGCAGAAGCACAAGGGGTGGCCCAGAACCGAGGGAGACCGCGTAGAGCGGCCAGCCGTCGCCGCCGTGATACGTGATCTCCATTGTGGACACCTTAGTGGTGGTAGGCGTGCACCACCGCGTGTCCGGAACCGCGGCCGATGAGCCATTTGTTCACCGGTGTCGTGAGCAGGAAGGCGACGAGCAGCGCGAAGGCGAGCGCGCCCCAGAACAGCCAGCTGGCGAGTCCGGCCTCCATCGCGCCGGGGACGACGAGCATCACCCCGTTGTCGATGATCTCCATGACGAGGATCGAGACGGTGTCCGCGGCGAGGGCGACCTTGAGGGCCTGCTTGAAGCCGACACCCGCACGCAGCACGCCGCGCATGGTCAGCGCGTAGCCGAAGACGAACGCCAGCGCGACGGCGAGCACGATGGTGGCGACGTTGCCCCAGCCCAGCGCGGTGCCGATCACCATGCCGAGCACCTCACCGATGGCGCAGCCGGTGAGGCAGTGCAGGGTGGCCGACGCCGCCATGCCCCAGGAGACCTTCCCCGGTTGGTGGTGTTCGTGGCCCCCGTTGCCCGCATGGCCCCCGTGGTCGCCGTGGTGCTGCTGTTCGTGGTGCGAGTGGTCGTGCTCAACCGACATGGTCGTGTTTCTCCTTTGTGGACTGCTCGGCAGGTGTGGGTTCGAGTCCTGCGACGAGATTGAACGAACCGGTCAGCAGGTTGAGCGACACCAGTCCCACCGTGTCGGCGATGATCTGATCGCTCCAGCCGTGCTCTCGCAACTCGGCGATGTCTTCATCGCCGAGCGAAGACGGTTCGGCTAGGACTTGCACGGCATACGCGATCAGCGCGGCTTCGCGCCGGTCAGTGGAGGTGCCCTGCCGGGCCAGTGCGATGTCGTTGTCGCTGAGTCCGGCGGCCCGCGCGGCCCGTGTGTGCGCCTGCAAGCACAGCGCGCAACCGATCCACTCCTGCAGGGCGAGCGAGATCTTTTCGCCGAGTGCCCGGGGAAGCTTGACCCGCTTCATGGCCCGCGAGAAGTCGAGGTACCCCTGAAGGAGCGCGGGGGAGTGTGCCATCGCGGACACCATCGGACCTACCGAGCCACGCCGTTCGACGATTTCGCCGAGCAGCTCGGCGGACTTGGCTGACGCGTCGCTCGGGTCCAGCGACTGAAGACGCTGCACGGCTCCTCCTCATACTGTCGGTCGGCCACGGGAACATTATACCCGTAGGGGGTATCTGTCTAGCGCTGATGGTTCGGGGTTGGCCAAGAGTACAGCTCGCCCTGGCGATCTTCTGCTTGAAGTCTTCGGTGTTCTACGTGACGACTCTTTGTCGTGCAACGGGTTTTGTCATGAAAGCGGCACCTGTGACGATCGTGACACTAATACCCCCTAAGGGTACTTGTGCGGCGCCGTGAACCGGTCTACGTTGAGGTCCTCAATACCCCCTAGGGGTAACCAAGTCTCGAAAGGACGGTAGTCATGGCGGAGACATCCCCGGACCCGCGGCGGTGGTGGGCGCTGGGACTCATCGCGTTGGCCCAGTTCATGGTCATCATGGACACCTCGATCATCGGCGTCGCCCTACCCGCTATGCAGCAGGACCTCGGGTTCTCTCCGGGGGACCTGTCGTGGGTGTTCAATGCCTATGTCATCGCGCTCGCCGGGTTGCTGCTGCTCGGCGGACGTCTGTCGGATCTGTTCGGCGCGCGGAGGATGTTCACCGTGGGCTGGGTGGTCACCCTCGGTGGTTCGGTGGTCGCGGCGGTCGCGGGTACCGCGTGGGTGGAACTGGTCGGCCGGGTATTGCAGGGTGCGGGTGCGGCGTTGATCGCGCCGTCCGCGTTGACGCTGCTGATGATGCTGTTCGGCGCGCGTCCTCGTGAGCTGACCAAGGCGCTCGCGCTCTACGGTGCGGCCGCGCCCGCCGGTGGTACCGCGGGGGTGTTCCTCGGTGGCGTGATCACCGAGTGGCTGTCCTGGCCGTGGATTTTCTGGCTCTACGTCCCGATTTCGCTGGTCGCGATCGTGGCGACGGGCAAGCTGATGCCGTCCGCGCCCGCCCGGCGTGGTTCGGTCGACATCGCCGGTGCGATCGCGGCGACCGCGGGTCTCGGGTTGACCGTGTTCGGCGTCGTCCGGGCGCCGGAGGCGGGCTGGGACTCGGCGGGCACGTGGGGTGCGCTGGTGGGTGGCGTCGCGCTGCTCGCGGTGTTCGTGCTCGTCCAGCGCAGGCGGGAGGTTCCGTTGGTACGGCTGGGGATCTTCCGGACGCCGAATCTCGGCGGCGCGAACCTCGCGCAGTTCCTGCTCGGCGCGGCGTGGATCCCGATGTGGTACTTCCTGAACCTGTACCTGCAGCAGGTCCTGGGTTACGGGGCCTTCGCCAGCGGTGCCGCGCTGCTGCCGATGACCGTGCTGATCGTCGTGCTGATGGTCGCGGTCGCGCCACGGCTGATCGGCCGCTTCGGGCCGAAGAAGATGATCATCGGTGGTCTGTGGGCGCTCGCCGCGGGGCTGGTGTGGCTGTCGTTCGTCAGCCCGACGGGCAATTTCGTGGTCGACGTCCTGCCCGCTTCGCTGGTCGCGGCTCTCGGTCAGGCGCTGGCGTTCATCCCGTCGCTGGGCACCGCGATCTCCAGTGCGAAGCCGGAGGAAGGCGGACTGGCGTCGGGGATCGTGAACACCTCGTACCAGATCGGCTCGGCGCTCGGTCTCGCCGCGATGACCGCGGTCGGCGTGTCGTTCGGTGCGGGGCGGATCGGGGAGCCGGTCGCGCTGACCGGCGGCTACTCGGCGGCGTTCCTCGGGGCCGCGGGCATCGCGGTCGCCGGTGGCTTCCTGGCCATGGCCACCCTGCGCACCCCGAAGCCCGAGACCAGCGAGGTCGGCGGAGGTGAACCGGCGGTGCTGCGATGACCGGCTGTATCCCCGTGTGGAGGGCGAGACCGTGCCAGGTCCGCCCTCCACACGGCGTTTCACCTGGCCTTGAGATATTTTCGAGGCGACCTAAGGAAAGGGAACGACAGTGTCAGGCGCAGACGGTGGTGACAGGGCGGAGCCGCTGTCGGTGGTGACCACCAGCGCAGGTCCAAGTCACGTGATCATCACCGTGTCCGGCGACCTCGATCTCGTGACGACTGGGTCCCTCAAAGCGGAACTAAGCCAGGCACTCGACCCGGTGCCGAGCAGCATGGTCGTCGATCTGAACGGGGTGGACTTCTGTGATTCCACCGGCCTGTCGACTCTGATCGGTCTCAACAATCGCTGTGTCGCCGACAGCATCGTCCTTCAGTTCCTGCCCTCTGCGACGATCGACCGGTTGCTGCTGCGTACTGGGCTATCGGACCTGTTGCCGATCACTGAGCGGACTGTCAGCAGAAGGCCAGGCTGAACGCCCCCAGGAGGGCGACGGCAATGACGGCAGGGGCAGTCAAGCAGGCGACACCGCCGACGACGCTGGTCATGCCGGACCGCACGGGCAGCTGTTGACGGTCCTCGAGCCGGCTGATCCGGATAGAGGTGTCATCGCCCGACATCGCGAGCGCTTTCCTCGGACCGCCGGTGGCTCCGATGGTGAGCAGCGCTGACCGCACCGGGCCGGCTCCACATTCCGCGGCCGCCGTCCGATCGGCGGCCAATTCGACGAACAGGCTGATCGCTTTCGGCAGTTCGCGCATGAGCGGGACGAAACGCAGCGTCTTGCCCAATACATCGGCACAACCGGTGAGCAGATGGTGACGGCTGCGGACGTGAGCCTTCTCGTGGGCGAACACCGCCTGCAGTTCGGCAGGGGTGAGCTGGGAGCGCAACCCGTCACTCGCGACGATCATGGCGCGGCGGCCGCCCAGGCTGTAGGCGATCGGGTGCTCGTGCGGCAGCCACAAGGTCCGGACGCGATCCGATGGCCGGGAGCCGGTCAGCCGCAATGCGTCGAGATGCCGCTCGTGCAGCTGGTTGCGGCGCTGTCGACGTCTGATCGACGACAAGAGCAGCCGGATGAGCGCGAACGTCAGGAGGACACCGGCCGTACCGCCGACCACCAGGTCGAGGGACGGTATCCCGTCGTGACTGATCGTGGACAGACAGGCATCTATCAAGCGGGTGATCTGATCCGCGGGACCATGGCCGGGCAGTGCGAGAAGGAGTACGCCGCCGACCGTGCCCACCAGCAGGCCGGTCGCGGTCATGAGCCACCAGGTGATCGCCGCCGCCGGGCTGCCCTGCGGCGTCCCGAACCTCGCCAGGACCGGTGGGGAACACCAGCCGACGATCAGGACGCCGAGGAGAAGCGCGGCGGCGGGGATCACCGCTTTCGCTGCTTTCGGCGTAAGGCGCGGCGCAGGATGTCCGACTCTTCCTCGGAAACCGACTGCGCGAAGTGCAGCAGCACCGATTCCGGGTCGCTCGCCGAGTCGAGCACGTCACGAAGGGCCTGGGCAGTGGCTTCCTCACGCGAGGTGATCGCTCGGTAGCGGTACGCGCGGCCTTCCATTTCGCGGACGACCCATTCCTTGCGGTACAGGTTGTCCAGCACGGTCATGACCGTGGTGTACGCCAGGTCCCGCTCCTTGGCGATCTCCTCGAGCACCTCGCGGACCAGCATGGGTTCCGAACCGCGCCACAGCACGTCCATCACCGTGGCTTCAAGCTCGCCCAACCGACGCATGACACCTCCTGGCAGCAAGGATACCGTCCTGCCCCCGTCAGCCGACGATGCGCCTCGCGCCCATCAGGTGCCCATCACCCCTCATGGACCGGACGTCGACGAGCTGTCCTTCGGTCGGCGCGTCGACCATTTTCCCGCTGCCCACGAACATGCCGACGTGATGGATAGCACCGGGATTGCCGGTTCCGTCGTCATAGAACAGCAGGTCGCCAGGCTGCAATTGGTCGAGGGAGACCGGCTTTCCGGCCGTGTACTGCTGACGGCTGGTGCGGGGGATGTTGACACCCGCCTGGCGGTAGGCCCAGGAAGTCAAGCCGGAGCAGTCGAACTCGGCTGGGCCGGTGGCACCCCATTCGTATTGCGAGCCCCGTTTGGACAGTGCGGCTTGCAGTGCGTCGTTCGCCGCTCCGGGCGGGCCGAGATAAGAGCCACTGTCCTGCACCTTGCCCAGTTTGGCCTTGTCTTGCGCCGGAAGCGCCCCGAGCGCTTGACGAACCTGTTTGATCTGCCGGTCGAGGTCGTTCTTCCGGTTGGTGACCTGGTCCACCGCCCACTGCGCGGCCGCTGTCGCCTCGCTCGCACGCTTCTGGGCTTCTGCTGCCTGTGCCCGGCCTTTGGCGGCCTGATCGAGCACAGTCCTCAGTCCGGCGAGCGCGTCCGCTTTCTGTCCGGACAGGAGGGAGATGGCCGCGGATTTCTGCAGGAACTCCGTCCGGCTGTTGCTGTCGAGCAACGCCGCGAGCTGATTGACCGAAGACGCTCCCTGGAAATTCGCGGCGACGAGTTTGTCGACCTCGCCCCGGAATTTCGTGATGGAGCCCTCCGCGTCCGCCAACGCCTTGTTGGCGGCTGCGAGATCGGAGTCGGCCCTGGCGCTCGTGGCTTTCCGCGCGGCCAGGTCGTCCTGCGCGGCGGAGAAGTCTTCTTCGGCTTTGGCGGCGTCGGCGCCGAGGCGCTGGTAGCGAGACATCGGATCCTGCGCCTCGGCGGGTGGCGGCGCCGGCTGCGCACTCGCGGGGATCGTGCTCAATCCGAGCGGGAGAACAACGGCGGCGGTCAAGACGCGCAGTGAAGCCGTACGGCGTCGGTGCGGTGTCACGGGTGCTGGATCTCCTGTCGTGCTTTGCCGAGCTGGTCGCGGACCGCCCCGAAGGCCCGCGGGTCACCGTAAGGTGATGAGCCGCACTTGTCCACTATTTCACTTAGTACTAGGTAGATGGCATAGAGTAGCGAGAAGTCAGAATGTGATGGTCACTACCGCTTGCGCCGGTACAGGCTCACCAAGGTCTCTTCGCGGGAGTCTTCGACGAGCTGAGAACGGTGTACGCGACGTAGTCCGGCCATCTCGGCGATCAGATCGAGCTCATCGGCGATGTGGATGTGCGCGCCGTGCCGTGGTTCGGTTCGTCCGGGCGACGTCGCGGGACGCGCTTCCACGAGAACGATGCCGTCCGGTGTGACATGTTCGGCGGCCATGCGCAGCAAGTGAATCTGAGAGCGCAGTCTTTCCCTGCTGGTCAACGCTTCCGGGCACAGCAGGATCGAGCCGAAGTAGGTTCCGGCGGGCAAGGTGATATCGAGATCGTCCACATTGGTCGCGACGGTCAACAGAAACCCCGCATCCGCGAGAGATGCCTTCATGTCCTCGTCTGCCACGCCGATGTGCAGGACGCGAGGTTCCTGTGTCCATGAGTGCAGGAGCCGCACGAGGTGGCTTCGGGTCGGCGTAACGATCCGGAGCGCATGACGCGACATCGATCACCTGTCGTCCGAGTCGGAAGAGAACCACAGCAAGTAGTACTAGGCGTAATAGTAACCACTGGCGAGGGATCCCGTCGAGACCCGGCGGCAGTGGGTCAGCCCTGCGGGAGCAGCCCCTGCATCTCGCGGATCTCGGCCTCTTGTGCGTCGATGATCTTCTGAGCGAGGGCCTTGGCGTCGGCGTTGGAACCCTTGGCGAGTTCGGTCTTCGCCATGTCGACCGCGCCCTGGTGGTGCCGGATCATCATGCCGAGCCACATCTTGTCGAAGTCGGCCCCCTTGGCCTGCTCGAGTTCCTTCATTTCGGCCTCGGTCATCATGCCGGACATCGGTCCGTGGTCCATGGGCATGCCGGAGCTCGCCGCGGGGCCCGCGCCCCAGGCGGTCAGCCACGCCTTCATCTGCTGGATTTCTGGGTCCTGAGCCTTTTCGATGCGGCTCGCCAGGTCGCTGACCTGAGGGTTCGTGCTGCGCGACGGCACCATCTTTGACATGTCCAGTGCCTGGCTGTGGTGTTCGATCATCTGCTGGGCGAAGGTGATGTCATCCGCGTTCTGGCCGGCCTGCCGTCCCGGCGACGGAGCCGCCGACGAGTTGTTGTGGTCCATGCCGGACACTCCGGCGTCGTCGCCGCTGCAGCCCGCGAGAACAAGCGCGACGGCGATGGCGACACCGCTGACGATCAGTGATTTGCGCATGGTGAATACATCCTTGTTTGTCTTGCTGAAATGAGTGTGATCGACGAGGAAACCCGTCCATCACACGCGCAATACGCACAAGGAGTTCAAAATCGGCCTGCCGGCCCGGCCCGGAGGTCTGGACGGTGGCGGCGGGGCGCGGGGGCCCGCCGGTTCGGCCGCCCTGTACACCGGGTGGGCCCGGCGTAACCGGAGAAGCAGTCCCAGCCCGGCGATCAGGGCACCGACCGCACCGAGTACGGCGAGGCACAGGTGCAGAAAGCCGTGGTCGTCATGCGGGGAGGTGGGATGGCCGCCATCCTGCTCGGTGGCCGCGGCTCCTTCACCGTGCCCGACGCTGGTTACCTGCGCCGCCGAAGACATCTCCGGCATACCGGTCGACGTCGTGAGATGGTGCATCGCCACGAGGCAAAAGGCGAGCACACCCAGCAGGAAGACCCGCTGGGTTCTGCTGAGCGCGCTCGCCGTCATGACCCAAGGCTACCTATCTGCATCGGCGGATGAGGCAGGGTCACGGCTTTCACGCCGCCACCGGGATGAGGCGTTCGGCCCTGTCGAGTGCGCGCAGGCACCAGGCGCAACCGGCTCCGATGACGGCGAGGACAGCCCATGGTGCCGCTGGTACACCGGCATTTCTCGCGATGTCCAAGGCGGTGCCGGTGAGCAGGTTGCCGAGGAGGATGCCCACGCCGACCACGGTGTTGTACAGCCCATAGTGGGTCGCGACCAGTTTGCCACCGGAGAGGGCGACGATCGTGTCCATTTCGAACGGGAAGACCACGATGGTCCCGAGCGCGAGCAGGGCGGCCGAGAGAATCAGCGATGCCCAGCTCAACGTCGCCGGACCGGCCGTCGCGCCCGCGGTGAGCATGGGCGGGAGAAACGCCGTCCCCATGAGCAGGAGACCGACGGCGAGGCACTTGCCGGATCCCCACCGCCGCCTGCACCACGCGGTGATCCGCAACTGCCCGGCGATCGCCAGCCCTCCCGACACCGCGAACAACAGCGCCACCAGTGTTGTTCCCGCCACTCCTGGGCCACCGATCCGGCGAGCCTCGAGAGGAAGTGCGAGATAGACCTGGAACGACAGGACGTACGAGCCGATCATCGCGAGCGAGAACAGCACGAACGACCGGTTGCCGAACGCGGTCGCCCAGTCCTGCCGGATCGAAGTCCGCGCGGCCGGGTCACCCTTGGCACGCGAACGAGGCGGCAGGGACCGAATCTGCAGAACGGTCAGGACCGCGAACACCGCGGCCGCGACGAGGCAGGTCACTTGGAAGGCGAAACTCGTCAGGACCAGCCCGACGACCGGGCCCAGCAGGATGCCCGCCTGGTAGAACACGTTGAACAACGCGAACGCCTCGACCCGCCGCTCCTCACCGGCGTCTTCGGCGAGGTAGGCCCGCACCGCGGGATTGAACAACGCGCCCGCGAACCCGGTGGCCGCCGAGGCGACGATCAGCGCCGGAACCGAATCGACCAGGCCGAGCAATGCGAAACCACCTGTCCGCAGCGCGCATCCGGCGACGATCAGCGGCTTGTAGCCGAGCCTGTCGGCCAGCGTGCCACCGATCAGGAACATGCCCTGCTGGGAGAAGTTCCGCACGCCCAGGATGAGCCCCACGGCCCAGCCCGCCAGCGCCAGATCCGCCGACAGGTGCCCCGCGAGGTAGGGCATCAGCATGTAGAAGCCCAGGTTGATGGTGAACTGGTTCAGCATCAACAGCTGGGACGGCCGGTCGAACGACCTGAACTTGACGACCAGATCCTTCACGCCCGCACCTCGGACGGGTCGATGACGTGCGCGCAGCGTGTCCACCGCTCGACGACCCGGTCGACGGGATTGACGACGACGTCGGGCTCGTCCGCGGGGATCTGTCCGAGCAAGCCGTTCGCCGCGCAGTAGTCGTCGTTGTAAACCGTGTCGAAGTAGCGGTGGGGGCCGTCGGGGAAGATCGTGACGATCCGTGTGTCGGCAGCTTCGGTCCTCGCGAGCCAACCAGCAACGAGTGCGACCGCTCCGACGCTCCACCCGCCTGTCGCGTGGTGGGACGCGGCGAGCAGACGGCAGGTCCACACCGCTTCGGCCGGGGCGACCCAATGGACCTCGTCGAAACCGCCGTAGTCCACATTGCGCGGATAGATGCTCGATCCGAGTCCGCGCATCAACCGAGGGCGCGCCGGCTGGCCGAAGATCGTGGAACCGATGGTGTCGACGCCGACGACCTTCATCTCCGGGTAGTGCTCGCGCAGAACCCGAGACACCCCGGCCGAATGGCCGCCGGTGCCTACCGAGCACACCAGGACGTCGACGCGGTCGAGCTGGTCCACCAGCTCCAGCGCGAGTGGCTTGTAGGCGTCCACGTTGTCCGGGTTGTTGTACTGGTCGGGGCAGTACGCGCCGGGTTCTTCGTCGAGGAGCTTCTGCACGCGGTCCCGGCGGGCCTGCTGCCAGCCGCCGGTCGGGTGCGGTGCGGTGACGAGCTCGACACGGGCTCCGTGCGCGGCCAGCATCCGGTGCACGATCGGTTCGAGGCCTGGATCGGTGACCACGGTGACCGGGTGGCCGTAGACGATTCCGGCGAGCGCGAGGCCGAGTCCCAGCGTGCCGCTGGTCGATTCCACGATCCTCGCGCCCGGAGCCAGGTCGCCCCGCTCCCGTGCCCGGGAAATCATGTGCAAGGCCGGGCGGTCTTTCATGCCACCGGGATTGAATCCTTCGAGCTTCGCCCAGAAGCCGCGGCCCGGCGCCGCGTCCGGCCCATCGATCCACAGCACCGGGGTGTTGCCGACCGCACTTGCCGGATTACGGCCGCGCGTGATGGTCCTTTGGCCCGGGAGGGTGTTCCCGGACACGGTCGAGCCGTTGGCGGACAAGGGTGTCCTCATCGAGATCTCTTTCAGTGAATCGTCGCGAAGCGCGACGGTCGAACGGAACGGGGCCGGCTGGGTCGTTCGGTCCGATCACGTTCGCGTGACACAGATCTCGATGAGCAAAGCACGTCCGGTTATGCGCGGATCCCGTCCTGGGCTCCCATAGCCGGGGGAATGAACCGGTGAGCGGAATAATCCGGTAAACGTATTCTCGTGGGGAATCGCCGACCACGTCGTGTCCGTCGTTCCTCGCGTACCGCGATGAATGGCGTCCGTGGTCGTGTGTTGCTGGTGTGCGTGGTGCTCGGGCTCGCAGTCGTGGGTCAGTGGGGCGTGCGTGGTGGCGCTGATGGCGACATGCTCGTCCGCGTGGGCGTGTGCTTGCGGGAAACATTGGCCCAGCTGCAGCGAAAAAAGCCAAAAGAGCAGAGTGGCGAGCCACAGCATTGGCCTCACTCTGCGACGTGGCGTAGTCGGATAGCCCCTCACAGTTATCGGACCGTATCAGCAAAGATCCGACGCCTGCCACCTTCAATCGTATTAGTTCTGCTACTGGCGAAGAAATCACCCGATTTCCTGCCTGGCTACTACCCGTGGTAGTTGAGAGTGAACTCTATTTGAACGCAGTGTGATCGAGTGATCTGTCGTGTCCCGGGATGCGGGAATGTCGACGAGTGGGCCGACGGCGGGGTGTTGCCTTTTGGGATTAATCGGATTGAATATATCGCGTCGACGGTGCGAAAAAGGCGGGTGCGGAGTCACGTGGGACCTCGCACCCGCCTGCGCGCGTCGCCAAAGGGGGAGGGGTCGACGCGGGCGGCGCGGAGCGCTACGAGAGCGCCCTGGCCTCGCTGATACTAAGTGCAATAGTAGTTGTGTGGCAAGTCTTCACCATTGTCGTGGCGGGACGACTCTGTTGTGCTGCCTCGTTGCTCAGAGGCGGCGAAGCAGCCCGGTCAGGGTGACCTGGACAAGGCGCCGGACGGCCGCCTTCGACCGCATCCGGTCGGCCGCGGTGAGCGCGTGCAGGCAGAACGTGGCGAGCTCGGCGGGCGGAACGTCCTCGCGGAGATCGCCGGATCGTGCGCCGTCGGCGATCGGTGTCTCGACGAAACCCTTGAGATGCTCTCTGGCGTGTTCGACGTGCTCGCCCCGGTGGAGCAAGGCCACCAGTTCCGTGCCGTGGTGTACATGAGAGAGATCAGGGCGTAGGCCTCGAGTGCGGCGGTGAGCCGGTCCAGCGGTCGGTGGCGCGATCTTTCGCCGCGGTGAGCAGGTTCGAGTGGCGAGCGATCTGGCGCTGGTGCCAGGCGATCAGGATCGCCTCGACGTCCGAGAAGTACTTGTACAGCGTCGCGCGGCCGACGCCGCGCGTGCGGACCGGATGTCTTCAGTGGTCAGGCCGACGATGGCGAGCGCCAGAAACGCCGCCACGGCGCCGAGCCGGCCGAGCGACGTCGCGATGTGGACGCTGAGCGACAGCTTGCGCGGTCGCGGATTCATCGGTTCCCGCCGATGTTCACGCCGGCCAAGTGTGGGACCACGCAGATGACGAGCAGTGTGATCGCGACCGCCGCGACTGTGAGTACCCAGCGAGGCCTCGGCTCCGGCCGATCCGCGGGTTCGGTGTCGGCTGAGCTGTCCGGACGGTCGGGTGGTGTGGTCACGGCGGCGTCCCTTCGATGGATTCGAGCGCAGACGCTGGCCTTTCTGGAGACGCTCTGTCTACGGTCAGAGACGAAATGCCCGATGTAAGCGGAGCGCTTGCGGAGCCGAACGGGGAATTGACGTCCGGGCTCCGTATCATCGCCGTCGTGACGCGGACAGCCCGCCGGACGACGGCCGTGCGAGGACGGCTCGCACAGCTTGTCGCCGTGCTGGCCGTCTTCGTCGGCTTGGCGTTCGCCGCCGGTCTGCAATGCACTGAAGGCATGGCGATGCCGATGGCACACGGCATGGCCTCTGCGGAGACGCATATCGCTCCCGAGCCCGGTGCCGCCTACTGCGCGCCGGAAACGATGACCTCCGTCGATGGCGGTTTGCCTGGTCACGACGGTTCGGGTGGGACTTTGGCGACCTGCCTGGCCTTCCTCTTCGCGGTCGTCGCGGCTGTCACGACCTTGCCACCTTCGCGACTACGAGGCCTGGTGGCGACCTTTAGGCGAGTGCGCGTGGTAGCGCGTTACGCTGTCTGGTCTCGTGCTCCACGACTCGAGGAACTCTGCCTCCTGCGGACGTAGAAGGAGTCTGCCCGCACCACGGCCGGTCGATCGCTTCGGTCGCTGTGCCGGGCATGCGCTCGTCGACTCCTCTCTACTTCCTCGCAGGAGGCTCTTCGCATGAATCTTGCTGCTGTACTGGTTACCGGCCTGTTCGCCGGCGGCGTGTCCTGTGCCGCGGTCCAAGGTGGACTGTTGACCGGGTTGATCACCCGTCAAAAGGCCGCGACCGCTTCACTGTCCGCTCCAGCCCAGGCCGAAGGACGAACGCGACGCGGCTCGCGTAACCAGCTCGGTGATGACCTCGCGCCGGTCGGCGGGTTCCTCGTCGGCAAGCTGGTCTCGCACACGCTGCTCGGTGCGCTGCTGGGAGCCGTCGGCGGCGCCGTCGAACTGTCCGTCGGCGCCCGCACCTGGCTCCAGATCGGCGCAGGCCTTTTGATCATCGTCTTCGGGCTGGCGCAGCTCGGCGTGCCTGGATTCCGCCGGGTGGTCGTCGAACCGCCGATCTCGTGGATGAAGATCGTCCGGAATCGGGCTCGGTCGCAGGCCGCGCTGGCTCCGGCACTGCTCGGGTTGGCCACCGTCCTCATCCCATGCGGAGTGACGTTGTCGGTCGAAGCCCTGGCGCTGACCTCGGGCAGCGCACTCGGCGGCGCGGCGACGATGGCGGTGTTCGTGCTCGGAACCGGTCCTTTGTTCGCGATCCTCGGCTACGCCGCCCGCAAGGCCGCGACCGCCTGGCAAGGAAGGCTGGCCCTCGTGACCGGGCTCGTAGTGCTGGCGATGGGCTTCTATACCCTCAACGGAGGTTTGGAACTCGCCGGATCGCCACTGTCCGCCAGGCGCATCGCTCAAGCCGTCGGCGGCTCGGACGCGGCCGTCGATACCGCAGCCGCGTCCACAGTGGAGGGAAAGCAGACCGTTGTGATCACCGCGCGCACCGGTTCCTACAGCCCCGAGAACGTTCAGGCGAAATCCGGGGTGCCCACCACGCTAGTGGTCAAGTCGGAAGGGGCACAGGGCTGCGTGCGGTCGTTCGTCATCCGAGACGAGCAGAAGATCCTGCCCGTCAAGGGCGAGACACGGATCGACCTGGGCGTCCTGCGGCCCGGGCGGCTGGATTACGCCTGCAGCATGGGCATGTACACCGGCGTCATCACCGTCGTCTGAGTCAAGGAGTCCACCATGGCATCAACTGAGAAGTTCATCTTCCAGGTCGACGGCATGCACTGCGGTAGCTGCGCCTTGCTCATCGACGACGCGCTGGAAGACCTCCCTGGTGTGCTGAGTACGCAGACGACCGTGAAAAAGGGGATCAGCACCGTCGAGCTGGACGCGGACCGAAGCAGTGTCCAGGATGTGGTCAAGGCGATCGAGGGACTGGGCTACCGCGCGTCTCCACGGCCCTGATCGTGGGCCTGCTCGGGCGTGGCGTCATCGGATCCATGCCTGCTCGCTCGTCGCAGCAGCAGGTAGCCGAGCGTCACGCCGAGTACGGCGCCGACCGTGTTGGCGGCCTGGTCGGACAGACTGCAGTAACGGCCTGGGATCAGCATCTGCAACGGCTCGATGAGCGCGGGAAGCAGGAACGCGAAAAGCAACGTCGGCAGCGCGCGTTCGGTCGCCAGGGTCGCCGCACAGGTCAGGGGAAGCGGCAGCAGGGCGTTCAGCAGAGTGCCGCCGAGCCCGCCACCGGAGTGCAGGAGCCCGTCGATCGGGTCTGCGGTACCGATGGACAGGCAAGGGTGAAACTCACTGAAGCCGGAGTCTTCGCCGGGAGTCAGGGTGATGGCCAGGCCGGCGGCGAGCAGTATGAGAGTTGTCAGCGTCGCGTTCCTGCCCCAGCCGGTGCGGGCCGCGAGCAGCTTGGCCAGTGGCACGCTGACCAGGCAGCCGGCTACCAGCGCGACCAGCGTCCAGCTCGAAATGGGCACGTGGGTGCCGAAGACCGTCACTGTCGCTCCTCGCTGTCGTCCACGTTGCCAGGCGGATCATGCGCCGACCTCGCTACTACGGGTTATAGTAGGTAGATCGCCGACGTGGCGTTCGTCGTTCCGGGGAAGGGTGAACGGACTGGACGGTCAAGGGCTCCGGGCAGGCCGGCGCTTCTTCGTTGTCATGTCGGCCTTCATGGCCTGGAGCAGCCGGACGACCGGCGTCAGGTCATCGGCTTCCTGGCGGCAGCTCCGGCAAAACCGAAGGTGTCGTTCGAAGCCCGCTCGTTCGATCTCGTCGAGAATGCCGATCAGGTAAGCCGCCGCTGAGATGCCGAGTGGGCAGAATCCGGCCATCGCGCCTCCTCGGTCTCGGCCCAGTGCTCTACTATAAATCTTAGTAGAGTGTCGGAGGGTATGCGACCGGCTGGGCGAGTGACGGTTCGCGCCCGCCCGTTGCCGATTCCGCTTCCATGGGCAGGGCCACAGTTCGTTCGTGCCTTGCGTGCCAGAGAAGTGATGACTCAGCTGTGACCGGTCGTGTTTTCGGTTCCCTGGATCGCGATCGTCATCGTGGACCGACAACCGCGGCCGCTGTCTTCTTGGTGGGGGCAGTGGCTTTGCGAGTGGTCGGCGAGGTCCTTGCCGGTGTCGAGTTGCTCGAGGGCTCGCCCACGCCGATGAGCAGTGCATCGGTGTCGACCGGTGTGACCGGGAAGCCGCCGGTCTGGGTGACGGTCGTGCGGTGGCCGCCGAGCGCGACCCGGAACGCGGTGTCGGAGCCGGCGTTGATGAACCGGATCCGCACGCGGTGCGCGGGCTTGGCGGTGAACGTCGCCGGTGCGCCGCCGACGCGGCCGTTGAACAGGTAGTGCGGGTAGGTGACGTCTCCGTCCAGTGTTCGGCCGCCCATGCCGTGCATCGAGTGACCGCCGCCCCGCTGAAGAGTCGCGAGGACCCGGTCTGGAGTGGTGCGGTGCCGTCGATCCAGTCGTCGAGCACGACCGTCCACTCCGCGTCGTAACCGCCGGGTTCGGCAGGGTCCTCGACGATCAGCGGGCGCGTACAGTCCGCGGTCGAGCTGCGTGCCGGTGCGCGGATGGAACCAGTACGTGCCCGGCGACGGCGCCATGAACCGATAGGTGAACGCCTCGCCCGGCTTGGTCCGAGCCTGGGTGAGGTCGGGAACTCCGTCCATGTCATTGCGCAACGCCAGGCCGTGCCAGTGGATCGAGGTGTCCACGGGCAGCCGGTTGACCAGACGCGCTTCGAGCAGGTCGCCCGCGGTGACGCGGATTTCGCGGCCGGGCGCGACGTCGTCATAGGTCCACGGGTCGACCACCGGACCGCCGAGGTCGATCTGGCCCGTGGCCGCGGTGAGTGTGACCGATCGGGTGCGGCCGGTGCCGCCACGCGCGGTCTCGGTCCTGCCCACCAGCGGGTCGGTGGGCAGGATCAGCCGGTTCTCGGTCGTGCAGGCGGTCAGGCCTGTGACGGCCAGCGCGCCGGCGCCGAGAAAGGCGCGGCGGGTGAACGGGCTCATGCGACGGCCTTTCGGAACAATCGGGTCGCCAGCAGCCCGAGCCCGAGCAGCCAGGCGAGTCCGAGCAGTAACGGTCCCGTCTCGTCGAAGCTGGCGGTCAGTCCGCCGTCGAGCAGCACGCGGTCGGCGCCGTAGCCGGGCAGGAACCTGGCCCAGTCCGGTGGTTCGCCGCGCAGCATCGGGCTCTGCGCGATTCCGACATCGAGGAACGGCACGAGGAACGCGATGAGCACGCCGGACACGCGGCCGAAGATCGGGCCGATGCACACGCCGATGAGGGCGTAGATCGCGGCCAGCAACACGTTGCCGCCCGCGTAGACGATCCACTGCGCGGCGTCGAAAACGGTGACGGTGACGGCGAGGGACGCGGCGGTCACCAGCAGGACGGCGAAACCGATCACGCCGAGCCGCGCCGACAACAGGGTGCCGGTGCGGAGCCCGGCCAGGGTGAGCCGCTGATCGCCGGAGCGGGCGTCGAGCACGATGAACAGCCCGGCGAGTGTGGCGAGCGAGGCGATGGCGATCGGAGTCATGGTGCCGGCGTGGACGTCCGGCAGCCAGAACGAGAACGGCGCCGTGCGGCCGTCGTCCACAAGGGACAGCACCATGGGTTCGTCAGGGGTGGTCACTTTGGACAACCAGATGAACACGACCGGCACGACGACCAGCAGCACCCAGAGCACCGGGTTACGGCGGTAGTCGCGCAACCCCATGCGGAGCGCGGTTGCGAACTGCCCGCGGCGGACCGTGCGGTGGTGCGCGATCCGCGTCGTCGACATCACGACGACCCAGGCCACCGCCAGCGCGCCGAGCACCCAGACCAGTGCCCAACCGAGGTCGCCGAGCGCGCCGCCGTGCCGGGACGGCAGGTCGACCATCCACAGCGTGACGTAGTGAGTGGGCAGCCAGCGGGTCGCCAACCGGTCGGGTGAGCCCACCGCGGGACCGAAGAACACGTCCACGATCCAGATGAAGAGGATCACCACGGTGCCGTTGACCGGGTTGGGTACCAGCACGCCGGCCAGAGCCCCGATCGCCAGGTAGATCACCGCGAACATCAGCGTGCCCGCGATCACTCGCCAGGGAGCATCGATGCCGGTACGGAGCAGCAGCGCGACGAGAGCGGCGGCTGACACCAGCGCGGCGAGTGCGAGCCCGGTCGTCAGGCGCGCGGCGACCAGACGATCGGCGGGCAGGCCGGCGAGCACCAGCCGGCGGTCGGCCGCACGCGCCGACCTCAGCTGGAAGTACATGGCGATACCGGCCAGGAATCCGGCCGCCCAGCCCGCCGAGGCCGTCTCCACCGACGGACCGGTGCCACCGAGCAGCTTCGCCGCCTCGGCCATCGACCCGGCGGCGATCACGACGAACACCACCGGGACCAGCACGAGCACCAGCAGGTTGACCGGGTTACGGACGTAGTCGGCGAGGAACCGGCGCACGAACAACAGCGTCGTCATCTCGGTTCCGCCCGTCCGTCGCGTAGCTGGACGATCCGGTCGAAGCGTTCCTCGTCGGCGACGAAATGGCTGATGATCAGAACCGAGCGCCCCTGTTCGCGGCGCTGGGCGACCAGTTGCCAAAACTTGACGTAGGTATCCCAGTCGAACCCGGCGTAGGGCTCGTCCAGCAGCAGCACCTCCGGATCGGCGAGCAGCGCCAAGCCCAGGTTCAGCTTCGCCAGCGTGCCACCCGAGAGCCGGTCGGCTCGGGTCGACGCGTACCGCTCGAAACCGAGCGCCGCGTACAGTTCGCGCCGGGCTCGCCGTTCCGCGGCCGGGCTCATCCGATAGGCGCGGCCGAACAACTCGAAGTGCTCGTCGCAGGTGAGCCGCTCGTAGAACACCGGTTCCTGCGGGCAGTACCCGAGCTTGCCGTCGACCACGACGGTGCCCGCGTCCGCGCGCAGCGCCCCGACGAGGATTTTCATGAACGTCGACTTCCCCGACCCGTTCTCGCCGACCAGCCCGACGACCTCGCCGGGACGCAGCGTGATGTCCGCGCCCCGCAGGATGTTCTGCCGGTGCCGCAGTCCGCGCCGATAGCTCTTCTCGATGCCCGCCGCGTCGAGAACGAAGGTCCGTACCGGTCGTTCGACGGTGGTCATGGCGCGATCCAGGTGCCCGTGGCGTCTTGGGGGAGCCCGGTGATGCGGAGCTCGACCGCGGCGGCCGGTGGAATCGGCGTGCTGAACCGCAGGGTGCCCTCGCGGTGATGCCCGCCGGGCCCCTGGCCGTCCCAGCCCGCTCCGCCCGCGGACGTGCCGTTCACTGTCAGGCGGGCCGCGGCGGCCGGGTCCAGGCCCAAGTCCACCGTATGCGTGTCGAATTCGATCTCGAACACGGCGCCGGAGCGGTCCAGGGTCAGCGCCGTCATCGTCACCTCGACCTCGCCCGCCCGCACGGTCCGCGTGCCCAGACCCGCCGCCGGCGCCTCGTCAGAACGAGTGAGCGACCACGCGACCACTCCGACGACGACGAGCGCGATCGCGCCGAGGATGGCGACTCCGCGCCATGATGTGGTGATGTGCACCATGGAATCTCACCGTCCTAACGGGACTGAGACGCGGCGTAGCCTGCGCACGGCGAAGAGCACACCCGCCGCGTTGATCGCCACTCCGGCCGCCATGATCGGAGTCCGGTAGTCGGTCAGGAACACCGCGGCACCCGACGCGCCGATGATCGGGACGAGGTCGGCGATGTGGTGCGCGCAGCAGGCCACCATGCCGACCGCGGACGCTCCCGCGCCACCACCGGTCGCGGCACGCACATCCGCGTGCAGCCGCCTGCGTCGGCGCAGTTCGACGAAGAGCCCGACCTGGGTGCCGAATCCGCCCAGGATCAGCATCAGCCACGGCCAGTCCTCGACCGCCTGCCGACCCAGGTGCTCCAGTCCGCCTGCGACACCGACGACCACCGCGTAGAACAGTGCGAGGGCCCCGGCTCCGGCGAGCCCCGCACGCACCGCGTTCGTGCTCATCGCTACCTCCGGGATCGTTCATCCTGCGTCGTTCGCGGCCGGGGCAGGAATGCCGGGACACGCGCGGCGTAAGCGGTCCACTGCTCGCCGAACCGTCGCGCGACTTCACGTTCCTCGCTGCGCGCCAGCCGCGTGTAGACCACCACGAGGATCGGGAACATGATCAGGGTGGGGATGGTCGGCCATTGCAGCAGGAACCCGATCATCACCAGCAGGAAGCCGTCGTACTGCGGATGCCTGACCCGCGCGTAGGGCCCGGTGGTGGCCAGCCGGTCCTCCCGCGCCGCCTCGTGCAGCCGCACCCAGGCCGCCGAGATCAACCAGAACCCTCCGGCGATCGCCAGGTAGCTGGCGAGGTGGAACGGGCTCAGGTGCGGATCGCCGGTCCAGCCGATCAGGTCGTTCCACAGGTGCCCGCCCGCGTGGGTGTCGCGCAGCAGCGGGAAGCGCGAGCCGAGCCAGCTGCCCAGCAGGTAGATGGTCAGCGGGATGCCGTACATCTCGGTGAACAACGCCACCAGGAACGCGGCGAACGCGCCCATCGCCCGCCAGTCGCGGTTCGTGTGCGGCCGGAAGAAGCTCATCGCGAACACAACGAACAGCGCGATGTTCAGGACGACCAGAGGCCACAGCCCGTACGCCGCGTCGGCCATTACGGCCGGCCGGAGGTGTGGTGATGATGGCGGTCCTGGTCACCGGATCCGCTGTGCCCCCCGTGTCCGCCCATCATGAACAGCATCATCAGGGGGCAGGTCAGCACGACCAGGCCGATCAGAATCGTGGTGAGCGGAACTCCGGCGTAGGCGAGCCCGACGATCAAGATCGCCAGGGCGACCGCGTACAGCCCGAGGTGTTGGCGCTTCATGATGTCCTCGTTTCGTTGGCTGTCTTCGAGCGTCACCTTCTGCACCGGCCGGCATCAGGGCTGGTTGTCGCGAACGGGAAATCCGAAGGTCCCCGTCCGCTGCGGACGAAGGCCTCTGACGCACGTCTACTATCTCGGATAGCAGAGCCTTCCCGGTGATGGCGCTTGACGTGGTATGGGACCTTGGGCCGTTCTGGCGGCGACGTTGTGCCCTGCGCTTCAACGAGGTGCGCGGTGACTCTGAAATATGTCCTTGGAGACGTGATGACGTCACCTGTGTCGATCGACGGCGAGCGGAGTCCAGGCATGGGAGAAGACATCAAACTCGGCCACGTGGCCGGTTTCCCGCTACGCCTCCACTGGAGCGTGCTGGTCGTCCTGTGGTTGTTCACGTGGAGCCTGGCCAGTTACACGCTGCCAGTCGACGCGCCGGGGCATGCGCCCGCGACGTACTGGCTGGCCGGTCTCGGTGGTGCGGTGGTGTTCCTCGGTTCCATCCTGGCTCACGAGCTGGCCCACGCCGTCGTCGCCCGCCGCTGCGGTGTGAAGGTCAAGAGTCTGACCCTATGGATGTTCGGTGGTATCGCCATCTTCGGCTCCACACCGAAGACTCCGGGGAAAGACTTCCGCATCGCCGCGGCCGGCCCGGCGACGAGCCTCGCGCTCGCGGCGGTCTTCGCCGGTGTCGCCGCCGGGCTCGACGCGTTCGGGGTAGCGCACATCGCCGTCAGTGCCGGCTGGTGGCTCTCGGGTATCAACCTGCTGATCGCACTGTTCAACCTGTTGCCCGGCGCACCGCTGGACGGCGGGCGGATCCTGCGCGCCTACCTGTGGCGCCGGAACGGGGACTTCACGCGGGCCGCTCTCGGCGCGGCACGAACGGGACGTGGCATCGCGTTCGGGCTCCTCGCGCTCGGATTATTCCAGTTCCTGGTCGGCTACGGCATGGGTGGCCTGTGGATGGTGTTCATCGGCTGGTTCCTGCTCACCGCCGCCCGCGCCGAAGAAGCGGACGTGCTCGCCCGGCAGGCGCTGGCCGGAGTCCGTGTCGCGGACGTGATGAGCGCGAACCCGCACACCGGCCCCGGCCGGCTCACCGTCGACGCGTTCATCGAACGCTACGTGCTGGGCCATCAGCACTCGGCTTACCCGGTCGAGCGATCCGACGGCGGGATAGACGGACTGATCACCCTGGCACAACTGCGGGCCGTTCCCCGCGTTGAGCGAGCCACGACCTCTGTGCGTGACATCGCGATCCCGCTCGCCGACGTGCCGACGGCGACACCGGACCAGCCGCTCAGCGAGTTGCTCGAACACCTTTCCCCGGCCACCGGCGGGCGAGTGCTCGTCTTCGACAACGGCGGACTCGTCGGTATCGTCACCCCAGCCGACATCGCACGGACAATCGAGATCAGGGATCTCAGCGTGCCGCCGCCCGCCGCCGAACATCACCGCTGAGCTTGCCGGCACCCTCGGCAGCGTAGGGCGCTAACCGCCGGGCTCTGGACACCTCAGACCTCGATCTTCCAGCAGGCAACGTCACACGTCAGGGCCTTACCGCCTCCGCGAGGGCTGGCAGAACAGCCTCGCCATGAACGCCTTGATCTCCTCGCCGGACAGGCCTTCCGCCGTAAAGGAGGTGATGTCGCACCGCCCAGCGCCCGACGTCCCTGACTTTGACGCTCGCGATGCCGCCGAGACAATCACCCAGGTCATCCGCCAGCTGGTAGACCCGGTCGCGGATGCTCCCGAGCCCCCAGCCCAGCGCTTGGTCGATCGCGACACCGATCCCGATCTTCGCCGCGTAGTCGCACTCCCTGTCAGGTCGGCTAGTGAGCTGATCGAAGTGTTCCCCGCGGAGAAGAAGATCGAGATCCCGTTGCCTCATAGGGACACGAGAAGTCCTCTTGCTGTTTGCGTTCGGCGGTGATGGTCTGCCCGGAGATGAAGGTCGGGAAACTGGCCTGCACAACTCGACGCCGCTGGCCCCCAGACGCCGGGTCAGATCGTGCGCGACGTCGACGTCATACCCCGCCGGGACGCCCGATCCTTCGACGAAGTTCCATGGTGGATTCGCCTGCGTAAGTGCGACACGGATCTTCCCGCCGCTTCGCTGCTTTGGAGGATGTCGCCGGACGCGGACTTTCGCATAGCGTCTCCCTCGCGAACGAGGGGCTGCGGCGCTGCCACACGACGTGCCATCCGGCAGAGTCCGGAGATGCCTCCGACCGTCAAGCGTAGCCCTGTGGTGGTGCACTTACGCGTCACTCGAGCGAGTGGGACTGCATGCGCCCATAAGGTATAGACCAACGCGGCCTAGGTAAGCACATGGCCAAGTAACCTCGTTGCGACAAGCCAAGCCACCGAATGAAACCCGGTCGATCGGTTGTCCGCTAAGTGTCTTAGTAGGACCACTCGGATGCGGGTTACGGTGCTGTTGAGGGAAAGCTGACATGGGGCGTACTGTGGGTGCGGTCGCGGTGTTCACGTGCGACAGAAAGAAGACCTGCTCTCGGAGTTCGTAACTCGACTGAGACCGTGCGGCCGATGGGGGAGGCCGCCAACGGCTGTCGAGCCCGCCGTCTCCGCTGTCGCACATTCGGTCTCGGTGTGGTTACCGCCGTAACGGCGGGTAGTGGGCAGTCGACCCGTGGAATGCGCCGAGTGGGTCATGTTGGCCCGCTGAGTGTTTCATCCCTGGGCTTGTCTTACCGGGAGCCGTGTCCCAGCCGGTCGTCAGTCTTCCCGTATGCGGCTGCGAACGCCAACGTGCGATCGGTTTCGTGATCCACTGTCGGGCTGTGCGGCAAGCGGCTGTGAGCCTCGGTCGTCAGAATCGGGAATTGAGGACGTGGTCGACGGCTGCGTGCAGCGTCTCGGTTTCGGTGGCCAGGATCGATTCGTCAGAGGGTAAGGCTCTCGCGATGGAGAGTCCGTTGAGGACGGTCACGAGAAATCTGGCACGTCGCCGGTTGTCGCCCTCGGCCAGCGCGCCTTCGTTGCTCAGGACGGTCAGCCAGTGCTCGACACGGCGTTGCGCTTCCCGCTCGATAGCGAGATACGCTGCGCGGTTCTCGTCGGTCGGTTCGGGCTCGATGTATGTCTTGAAGATCTCGCCCCATCCTGCTCGTGCCTGTTCGCCCACTCCGGCAAGAGCGAGCACTTGCCGCAGGCAATCGATCAGCCGGTCCCGTGCCGGTGCCGATCGGTCGTGGATCCTGTCGGCGGGGGTGACCACGTCGTAGATGGCGGTGAGCACGGCGTCCTGCAGTGCGCGCTGCGTCGGGAAGTGATACCTGAGCGAGCCGGTGCTCACCCCGGCCCGTGCTGCAACCGCCCGCACGCTGAGCCGCGCACCCGGATCCTCCCCGAACATCGCCATGGCCGCCTGAAGGACCCTGTCCCGGCTGCCGACACTCGTTTCCTGTTCCACTGCCACCTCCTCTAACACACTGTACTAGCACGCTGTGATACTGTCGCCGCTGACCGCACTAGCACAGTGTATTAGAGGCTGTGTCGAATCAGTCGACATGCGGTTGCCCGACGAACGAAATGGACGTGAACCCATGCACCGCCTCCGCAGGCCATTCCAGATCATCCGCGCTGATCTTCGGGCGTATCTCCTCGTCAACGTGTTCGTCTACGGAATGCTGCTCCTCGGCATGGCGCTGGGATCGCTCTTCCCGGGGCTGCGCGCGGCGCGGGTCGCCTCGTTCGCGGGAGGCGGCCAGGGGGCGCTTGTCGACGCGGTGGTCGGTAACGGCTGGGTCTTCGGCACGGTCATCTTCCTCGTCAACGTGTTCCCGACCGCGCTGCTGCTCATCACCCTCCCGTCACTCGTGGTCCCCTTCGCCGGGCTCGCGGTCTTCGCGGTCAAAACGATCGATCTGGGCATCACGCTCGCCCCCGTCGACGCGACCTCGCGACTGATCCTCATCCCGCACTCCCTCACGCTGCTGATCGAGTTCCAGGCCTACGCGCTAGTGATGTTCGGTGCATACCTGCTCGGCAGGTCATGGCTCCGGCCCGCGACAGTCGACGCCCCCACGCGCCGACATGGATACGTGCGCGGTCTGACCCGGCTTGGCTGGCTCTGGCTTCCGGCACTCGCGCTCTTCGTCGTCGGCGCGGTGTATGAGGCCATCGAGATCTACTTCCTCGTGCCACTGGTGCTCGGCTCCTGATCCTTGCGCGCCGACCGCCGGCAACGACTCACACAATGCCGGGCTGCGCACAGTGATCAGTGTCGACCACTGTGTCTGTCTTGACGCATTCCCGTCTCACCGAATCGATCCCCGCCGGCGATGCCGACGGGGGTAAGGAGAAGCTGTCATGCACGAGTGGAGCCGACGTCGCGCGGCGAAGCGGGTGAAGCCCGGCACTGGGCGGGAGCTGAAGCCGTTCCGCTGGTGGCAGCCTTTCTCGCGATCGCTGTACTCGCTCGTACTCGGACACGACGACGGGAGGCAGGTGGTGTACACCGTTGACGTACCTCATCGTCGGCGATTCTGGTCGAACGACGGCAAAGGCATAGCCGACCTCTACCTCGACGGCCGTCATCAGGCCGAATCCAAGCTCCCCGCCGCTTTTCCCATCCCCGGCGGCACGATCGAAGTCGCAGAGTCCCCATTCGGGCTGAAGCGCTGCCACTACGTCACAGCAGGAGGAGACGAGCATCCGCTGATTCCGGATCACGCCTCGGCCGAAGGACGACGTGCTCACCTCGCCCGCAAGCATCCCGCGCTGAGCCGCGTAATCAGTGTCACGTCGATCATC
Organism: Amycolatopsis coloradensis; assembly: GCF_037997115.1. Classification (NCBI taxonomy): domain Bacteria; kingdom Bacillati; phylum Actinomycetota; class Actinomycetes; order Pseudonocardiales; family Pseudonocardiaceae; genus Amycolatopsis; species Amycolatopsis coloradensis. The sequence continues at coordinate 6,292,879 of NZ_CP150484.1, read as the reverse complement.
CTGCTCGTGATCTCGGTGCTCCTGCTCATCCCGCAGCTCATCGAGGTTGCCTTCAAGCTGCCGCCCGTCGCGGCGCGCTTCGGGACCTTCGTCTCGCCTGTCTCCCTGCCGGCATGGCTCAACTCCCTGATCGCCATCGGCGCCGGACTGGCCAGCATCGAACGCGCACTCCGCCTACGCCACAACCGGTTCCTTGACACCGTCGGCTAGCCCTGGTCGTGGTCCGGGTCTCCGATCGCGCCACCGCCCGGCATATCCGCGCGACTCTGATCGCAAGGGTGCACGAGGTGGCCGAGATCGTGGACGATCGCGCCTGCCGGTAGGGGCCTTGGAAGGCCCCTACGCGACGTCTGGTGGTAGTTGGTGTCCCACCGCCTGCAGGCCCACACCGCGGCACCGAGGCAGATGGCTCCGAACAGGACTGGGCTTGGGTTCACGCTTGCTACTGGGCGCGAACGGTTTCACGGTCCGGGCTGGTCGCCGTGGTCGCCGACGGTGCGGTGCGGGGCCAGGTCCAGGCGTACCACAGGATAAGGGCGAGAACGATCAATTCCAGTGCGACGCCGAGGCTGTAGAAGTACGTCCAGGACTCGCCCACCGCGTTGAACGCCGCGAAGGGGACCTGTACCGAGGCCACGATGAGGTTCGTGGTGCGGTTCGCCCGGGCGGGCAGGGTCATCGACAGCACGACCATGAGGATCGGGATCGCCATGAGCGTGAGGAAGACGGTGAACAACGTCTGGCTGATGTCGAACTCGAAGACGACGCCGGCCTCGATGTCTTTGATGACGCCGGGTTTGAAGAAGGCGAGAATGTCCACGTAGGCGTACAGGAGCACGAGGCTCGTCCACGCTGCGGCGAGCTTGGCTCTCACCGGGATCCGCTGCTCATCCAGTGCGGTCGTGGTGGGTTGACGTGTTCTCATCGTGGGCTCCGTTGTCGTGGTGAGGACCGGTGGGCCAACGATCGCCGAGCCCGGCGGCGGGCACATCGTCGTCGAGGCCGGACCCGCCCCGGCCGTGGGGAGGAGCGGCGTCTCGTTCTTTCGGTCGGTCCCCGACGCCTCGGCGGTCCCTAGGCTGGGTGCGTGACCACCAACACCCTGCGCTCGCTGTGGGCCGAGCCGCGCGCCACGGACGCTCCCGAACGGGTGGCGCGCGACTGGGTGCTGGTCGGTGCGTTGATGGTGACGGCGCTGCTCGAGGGAGTCCTCCGAGACGACGTCGCCTGGCGGCCGTTCGCGACGATCGTGGCGGTCGGACTCGCGCCGGTGCTGCTGTGGCGGCGTACCCACCCGTTGGCCTGTGTCGTGGTGGCCTTCGGCACCGCGATGGCGTTGGGACTGGCGAGCCTGCTGGGCGGGGCCCCGAGCGTGGGCCTCGACACGATGATCTACGTCCTGGTGCTCGTCTACGCGCTGGTCCGCTGGGGCTCAGGGCGCGAGATCGTGATCGGGCTGGCGGTGGTGGCGGTCGCCGCGGGAATCGGTATGGTCCCCGATTACATCGGGCCGACCGAGATCTTCGGCGGGTTCGCCATCCTCGCGGCGGCGGCTGCGGGCGGAGCGGCGTTCCGCTACCGCGCCGAGAGCCGGCGCCGGGAGTTGGACCAGATCCGCGGCCAGGAGCGGGTCGGCCTCGCGCGCGAGTTGCACGACATCGTCGCCCACCACGTCTCGGCGATCGCTGTGCAGGCGCAGGCGGGCCGGGCGATGGCCGGCCAGCGACCTGAGGCGGCACTCGAGGTGCTGGCGGCGATCGAAGGGGAAGCGTCGCGGACGCTCGCGGAGATGCGGGCGATGGTCCGCGTGCTGCGCGACGGAGCGCCGGCGGGGTACGCCCCCCAGCCCGGCGTTGCCGACCTGGTGTCCCTCGCCAGACGCGCCCCGATCCCGGTCGTCGACGTGGAGTTGCCGGATGACCTGGACGAACTTCCGCCCCAGATCGACGCGGCGGTCTACCGGCTGGCGCAGGAGGCGCTGACCAACGCCCTGCGGCACGCCCGCAACGCCTCGCGTGTGGAGATCCGGGTCGTGGACGGCGCGGGAACGCTGCGACTACGCGTGACCGACGACGGACAGATCGACCCGGCACGGTCGGTGAACCACGGCTTCGGGCTGCTGGGGATGACCGAGCGTGTGCAGCTGCTCGGCGGCACGCTGCGTGCCGGGCCGGCGCCCGAGGGCGGGTGGACGGTCGATGCCGAACTGCCGACTAAGGTACGCCGATGACGGTGCGCGTGCTGGTGGCCGACGACCAAGATCTGGTGCGCACCGGCCTGTCGATGATCCTTGACGCGCAGCCCGACATTGAGGTCGTCGGCCAGGCCGCCGACGGCCACGCCGCCGTCGAGCTGGCGCATCGGCTCCGCCCCGACGTGTGCCTGGTCGACATCCAGATGCCCGGGCTCGACGGCATCGAGGTGACCAAGCTCCTCGCAGGGCGGGGCGTCCCGGACCCGATCGCAGTAGTTGTGATCACGACATTCGACCTCGACGAGTACGTCCAGGGCGCGCTCCGGGCCGGCGCCCGAGGCTTTCTGCTCAAGGACGCCGGGACGGAGCTGCTCGTCCAGGCCGTCCATGCCGCCGCCGTCGGCGATGCCCTGATCGCGCCTAACATCACCCGGCGGCTGCTAGCCACGCTCGCCGCCAGGGAACCGTCGAGCCGACGGACCCAACCGATCGAGCCGCTCACCGCACGCGAGGAGGAGGTGCTGACGCTGGTCGCCCGCGGCCGCACGAACGCAGAGATCGCCGCCGAGCTATTCATTGGCTTGACGACCGCCAAGACCCACGTCGCCAGCCTGCTGGCCAAAATCGGCGCCCGAAACAGGGTCGAGATCGCGATGTGGGCGTACGACACCGGCCGGGTGGGGGACTGAACCGAACCTGACGTACATGCACGACGACTGGTCCCCGGCCGAGTGGCTGCAGGGCGGCGGCCTGCGCTTGACAGTCGTCCTTGGTGTCGGCAGTGAGCTCAGGCGACGCACCTAGAGTCGACCAGCCAACGACTGGCCGCCGCATAGGCGAGTGGCGCTGCCCACTCGCCGGTGACCATGACCAAGAGGGTGCGGAGGATGCCGCCGACGGTGGTGCCGATGAGGTAGGCGGCAACGGCCAACACGGCGGGTACCACCAGCGCTGCTCCCACGGCGACGCACAACGGAATGAGCAGCCAGGTGGTGGCAGCCAGGCCTAACCGGCCGAACGAAACTACTGCCAGCAGCGCAGGCAGCCAGAGCCCGGTGACGGCGAGGTGCCTCATGATCGGGGAGGTCAGGGGCCAGAGCAGGGAACGAGATAGAGCCGCGAACAACGGCAGGAACAGGGATGCCACGAAGCCGATCAACGGAATGGTGAGGACCCTTCGCTTTACCGCCGATTCCACGACAACAGTAGCGAAGCGAACACGCTCGGCACTATTCCATGGGCGACAAGCGCAACGAGCACCGACACACGCCGACCCGACACCTCCTCGCGCAGACCGAGGCAGTCCACCTGTTCGTCCTACTACGAACATCCGCTCATCAGCGTAAGGCGTTCTGTGTCAAGCGGATGGTCGGTGCCTCGTCCGTCGTCGGTCCCTGCATAGCGGTCATGGGGGTGATCCCAGCAGCGTGTAATCGGGTTGATTCGACGACGGACGGGCTGCCCATGATGAGCGTCGAGATCACGAGGTGTCTCAATGCCGCGTGGGGCTCGCCCCGACCGTCTGCTTGGTGGCCGCCTCGCTCAGGCGGCGATAGCCGATGGTGTCGAGATTCGGGTGCCGTGTGTTGCGGTCTGGGGATCCCACCGGCAACCGGTGGTGATGACGGCGTGCAGGTGGCGCAGGATGCTCGCGGCGATCGCGGCTTGCGCCTGGGTGGGGGTGAGCTTGTTCTCGGTGCGGCTGGTCAGGTGCTGGTAGCGGGCGGCGTAGACGGGATTGGCGCGCTGGGCGCCCCAGACTGCGCGCCACGCGGCCAAGCGCAGACTGGGTCGGCCCTGACCGGTGAGTTTGGTCCGTCCGGTGAAGGTGCCGGAGGTCTTCTCGCGGGGCGCGAGGCCGGCGTGTTTGACCACGGCGCGAGCCGAGGTGAATCGTGTGAGGTCACCGGTCTCGGCCAGGATCGCCGCGGCGCCGATCGCGGAGAGGCCGACGATGGAGGTGACCAGGTCGGTCAGCCGCAGCTTGTCGAGCACCGTGAGCATGCGGGTCTCGGTGTCGGCCAGTCGACGCTGGTCCTCGGCCCAGTCGGCCAGCAGCAGGTGCACCCGTTCCAGCGCGCCTGCGCGGTGGGCGATCACACCGCGCGGATCCTCGAGCGCGGCGAACAGCTCACGCACGATCCGCAACGATGGTTTCTGGCCGCCGCGGCGGGTGATCTCGCGGCGGACGACCTGTTCGAAGCGGGCCGGGCCCAGTCGGCGGGTTCGGGTCAGCTCGCCGTGGTCACGGCCGCAGATCACGCTGATGGCTGCCACCCAGGTGCGGGATCGGAAGGGCCGGCGGGCAGTGTCCAGGGCGGCGGGCCACACGCATTCGAGCAGGGCACGGATCTGCTGGATCTGGCTGACCATGTCGACGATCAGCTGCTCGCGACGGGCGCCGAGGTGGCGCAGCCTGCCCCAGACCTCGTCGACAGGTTCGGGGATATAGCAGCGAAGTTGCGCGGTCAGTCGAGCGATCAGCACGGCGTCCTTCTCGTCGGTCTTGTCGTGGGTGAGGTCTTCGGCGCGCCGCGACCAGGAGGTCATCGCTGGTTGGACACAGACGAACGGCATGCCACGGTCGGCGGCGAGTTGGCCCAGTACCCGCCACCGGTGTCCGGTCGGTTCGCATGCCACGGTGATTCCGGTGTGCCCGGCCGTGCTCGCCCGCTGGGCTGCCCAGTCCAAAGCAGTCCCGAGATCCCAAGCGCGGCAGCGGAATGTTTTACGTGCCAGTACTTTCGAGTCGTGGTCGGTGACGACGACCATCTGTTTGGTGTCGGCGAGGTCGATGCCCACGATCGCGTTCTGGGCGGGGACCAGCGCGCGGAGCCGGGCCAGTCGGGTGTTGCGGTTGCGGTCACCTCGGGAGATCCCACTACTGTTACCCATGAACGTCCTCCTCGTGCGATGGGACACCAAGCCCGACAGCGCATCAGGGGGACGTTCCTTCGTCGAGCACCGACACGCAGAACATCTGTCTATGCCGCGATCAGAGTGGTATTCGGGGAGCGGATAGCCTTCCCGCGTGGAATTCGTCGTTGCCGATGACGACGTCTGGCTCTCCGCGTTCGGTGTTCTGCCGCAGGCTGAAGAGGCGTCGGGCGACGATTGGGTGCGGGAGGTGCGGGTGCCCGTCTCCGTGACCGAGGAGCTCCACCTCACCTGGGATGTGGTTCAGCAGAGCGTCCGCGTTCGGTACACCGGGCATCGGACCTCATCGTCGATGTTTACCGCGAACAGGCGACCCTTCTCACGGTCGACGACCGCAAGACCGGTCCCGTCGTCGTGTTGGAGTACTGCGCGGAAGGATGCCGCGGCCGGACCTTCGTGCGGGTTCAACCGACGCTTTCCTTGACGGACACGTTCCTTCGGACGTGACTGTCTGCCCATGCCGCGAGTCGGCCGAAGACGATCAGGCACGCTCACGCCAACGAGCGTTTAACCGTGCTATCGAAGGAACGGGGTATCGCCGAAGCCCATGTCGAGCATCTTCTCGGGCGAGAAGACAACCATGATCTCGTCGCCTCCGACGAACACGCGCCGCCACTCCGGCGGCTCCGGCATGGCGGCGACAAACCACACTGCTCCCGCGGCGAAGTCGAGACGAACAGCCAAGGGCACGTCCACAGCGCGCGGGCTCGACGACGCTGCCATCGGCTCGCCGGCCCCTGGGAGGACGGCAGATTCGCCCCGGATCTACCATCCGGGCGATGACGAACGCGGGCTCCCGGACCATGAACGTCGGCACCTGGTTGCTGCCCGAGGATGAAGACGCCTTCGGCCTCGCGTTGCGTGACACGTTCCCCGGCGCCGGGTGGCAGTGCTCGCAGCCAGGACCGCCGGGACTGCACCCCGTCCATATCCCGCTACCAACGGAACCCGGAATTAACGGATAAAGCAAGTGAGAAGATGCGCAGGATCGGAAAGGCTGCAGGTGCCCTCATGGTGCTCGGCACACTGGTCGGCGCTTTCTTGGTGGTGGTGGATTACTTCGACCTGGGCAAATATCTTCTAAATGAAGAAAGTTACGCTCCTTTATGGCTTAAGGGTATTCTGGCATTTGCGGCACCGGCAGTCCTCGCAGCTGCACTAGTGGACCGGGTAATTTCCAGGGTCCACCTTCCCGTACTGGCCTTGGCCTTGGTCTTTAAACCAGCAGGCCAGGACATCGCGCTCGTTGGATCGCATTCTCTGTTGTCGTTGCGGGACTTCATCTTGATTTGCTTGCGTCGTAGCTAAGGTGTGTCCACGGGGGGACTCCGTGGTATGGCAACCGCCGACGGGCATTGCCCTGCCGAAGTCGTCAAGCAGCTCGCCTGCGACATTCTCGCGCTTTTCATTGAGACCGAGGCGCGACCGCTCGCCGACATCGCTCGATGCGCCCGCGTTAGGCGCGAGGTGCCGGCGTGGGCAGCTGAGAAGATTTCCTTGCTGCGCGAGCTGCGACTCGCGATCGAGCGGGTGACCACCCTCCTATAGGCCGAGGCAGGCACCGCGCGGCCGAGGCCGTGCTCGCCGCATGGCAGGCAGCGGCCGATCGACCAAATCGCCGCCGACCGCCCCTTCTCCTCCGGAAAGCACCGCAAACACGGGATGAACGTGCAGGTCCTGGCCGATCCGCTCGGCCGTGTGTTGTGGGGCCTCGCCCGCCCTGCCCGGCGCTGTGCACGACATCAAGGCCGCCCGTGCCCACGAGATAATCGAGGCACTGACCGCCGCCGACATCCGCTGCTGGGCCGACAAGGGCTACCGCGGCGCCGGCGGCACCGTGCACGTGCCCTACTGGGGGCGGTGGGCGAATCTCTCCGCAGGCCGGCAGGCGGCCAACCGCTCACACACCCGGATCCGGGCCGTAGGGGAGCAGGCCAACGCAGCCCTGAAGGGTTGGCGTCTCCTGCGCAAGCTCCGGTGCAGTACCACCCGGATCACCAGCCTGGTCAAGGCCGTGACGGTCCTTCACAATGTCACCAGGACGGGAAGTTGAAATGGGCTCACTGACGATGATGCGAACGATACCGGCGAGATGAGATTCATTTCTCATTGCGGAATTCGGCATAATGTGCGGAATTGTTGTTGCGCGACAAGTTTTAGTAGAAGGTTCAGTGAATCTGCTCTGTCCGGTGTTCCCAGGGTGGTAGTCCCTGAGGTGTACCTCCTGATCTGACGCGGGGCTATTTTTTCGACGTGTTGGTGGATGTCGGCGATTAGCTGAGCTGATCCCGTGATGGCTGTATCTTGACGTTCAACCGCGACCAGCTGGTGGTGCTGCGGAGGACGCAGTCGCTGATCCGCGAGTTCTGTGAGTGTCCCCAGATTTCACTCGACCGTTCGGCTGACGCATCTTCGTGCTGTTGGCTGGCTCTGCCACGATCGACCGCGTGTGGGAGAGACAGCCAGCGATCGAGGCCATTGGCGCGCTTCTCGACGGCGTGCGCGGGGGTCGAGGCGGGGCATTGTTTCTAGTGGGTGATGCGGGGGTTGGCAAGTCCGCCTTGCTCGAGGACGCGGAGCGGCGTGCGGGAGCCGGGGTCGAGGTGGTCCGGGCTGCGGCTGCACCTGTCGAGAGCGGTGTGCCGTTCGCTCTGATCTCACAGGTTCTCGACGGACTCGGTGTTGCCGAACGGTTGGGGGAAGGCACGGCGGCGGATCATCTGTATCGGGTGCGGGAATGGTTGCGGCGATACGACCGGCCCCTCCTGGTGGCCACCGACGACCTGCATTGGGCAGACCGTGACTCGCTGGTGGTGCTTTCTTTTCTGGCCAGAAGGCTGGCCGAGCTGCCGGTCGGTTTGGTGGCGACGCTGCGGCCGTGGCCACCGGAGGCGGCCGATATCGTGGCCGGGCTGGCGCATGATGACCACGCGCGGTCGGTGACGTTGCCGCCGCTCACCGAGGCCGGAGCGGAGGCGCTGCTGGCCGACCGTGTCGGGCGAGCGTTGCCCACGTCGGTCGTCCATACCGCGCAGGTCCTGACCGCTGGCAATCCGCTGTTGCTGGTGCACTTGTCCTCGGTGCTCGCGGAGGGTGCGGACCTGCCGCGGCTCGACACGCCGCCCGACACGGTGCGCCGCCGGCTGCTGTTACGGCGATTTACCGATCTTTCCGAGGCCGGGATGGGACTGGCGCGGGCTGCTGCGGTGCTGGGGGTGCGGTTCCGCCCGTCGGCGGCGGTCGAGCTGGCGGGGTTGTCGGCCGCGGACGGTGATGCGGTTCTCGACGGGTTGCTGGCCCACCAGGTGTTGCGGGAGACCCCCGGCTGCCAGGTGGAGTTCACGCATCCGTTGATCCGTCAACTGCTGTATGACGACCTTCCGGCGGTGTCCCGCCTTCGGTTGCACGGCAACACGTTTCGGATGCTCGACGCGTGCGACCGGCCTGATGAGGCGGCCGAGCATGCAGTGCTGGGGGACCTTGTTGGTGACGAGCGGGCTGTGGCGGTGCTGACCAGGACCGGGCGTGCCGCGTTCGAGGCCGGCGCGTTGTCCACGGCGGTGCGCTACCTGAACGCCGCGTGTGTGTTCGCCGGCGATGCGGCGGACGCCGTTCTGTTGCTGCTCACCGGTCGGGCGTTGCTCGCCGCCGGTCGCGCTGACGATGCCGTCGAGGTGCTCGCCGCGGCCGAGGAACCGAGTGATGATCTGGTGCGGGCACAGCTTGCGCGGGAGTTGGGACGCGCTTCCTACCAGCTGGGCCGGCCGCACGACGCGGCGCGGTACTTCGCGCGCGCCGTCGAGTTGGTGCAGGTAGTGGCACCCGGCGTCGCGGTCGAGGCGTTGCTCGACCAGGCCACGGCGGGTCATGTGCACGATGTGGCGGCGTCGTTGGAGCCGGCGCGGCAGGCCCTCGAGCTGATCGATCGCGTCGATCCGGTGACGCGTAGGCGCGCTCAGTCCGCCTGGGGCTACCTGTCGTGCATCAATGGCGACGGTGCGGGATTGGCCGCGGTGGCGGAGGCAGCCGAGCAGGTCGCTGCCGACCCGGCCGCGCAGCTAGCCGACTTGTCGTGGGGCTGGGGTGCGTTGAGCAGTTATGCCTATGCGGCCAAGTGGTTCGACCGGTTCGAAGACAGCGAACGCTGCTTCGAACTAGCGCTGACCGCGGCGGACCGGCTCGGAGCGGCCAGCTCAACGGGATTTCTGCTGGCTTCGCGGACCGAACTGTACATCCGAACCGGTCGACTCGATGCCGCCGGGGCGGACGTGGCGCGAGCACTGGAACTAGGTGATCTCGCCCCCTTGGTGAGGCGCTATACGACCACCTCCCAGGTGTGGCTGTTGCTCCTGCTGGACGAGTGGGACGAGGAACTGTGTGAGCGATTGGAGGCCGAGGCCCGTCCGCTTCGGGATCTGGGCAGCCTGCTGACCGTGTGGTGGCTCCAGGGTCGCCGAGCGTTGCACGAGGGAGACTTAGCGAGGGCGTGCGCACGGTTCGAGCTGGTCGAGGAGACCACCAGTGATGCGGGTCTCTGTGAACCTTGTGTGGTGCCGTGGGCACGGGACGCGATCCTGGGTTATGCGCGTGCCGGGCGGCGAGGCGATGTCCTGCGAGTGGTGGGTTTGCTGGACGCAGCTTGTGAACGGGTCCCGTGCGTGTGGCCACGCAGCGCTGCAGACCTCGGCAGGGCGGTGACGGCGTCCAGCGCCGAGGCCGCGGAACCCTGGTTGGACCGGGCTGTCGCATCGCTTCAACAGTCCGGGCAGCCGTTGGAGCTCGTCGAGGCGTTGCTGGCTGACGGTGAGTGGTCGTCCCGGGCGGGGCGGCCGCGGCGAGCACGCGCCCAATTCGCCGAAGCCCTGAACATTGCGGAGCGGTTCGGGTCGCCGTGGTTGGCCCGACGCGCGAGGCACCAGTTGTCGAAGGCGGGTGGCCGGCGCCGTAGCCGGCCGCCCTCGGAGCTGACGCCCGCGGAACGGCGCGTGGCCGACCTAGCTGCGGCGGGGCACAGCAACGCCGAGATCGCCTCGATCCTGACAGTCGCGGTGACCACCGTGGAGACCCACCTCAGACGAATCTATACCAAGGTGGGTGTGCGCAACCGCCGCGAGCTGATGCTCCGCGACCACTTCAGAGCGGACACTTAAACATCCTGGTTTTCCATGACGCGCCACGCCACCCGGCCCAACCAGACTCGTCTTGTCGAGTCTTCACTTGGGAGTCTGTATGGCGCGTGGACTGGTCGCCCTGCTCTTTGTCATGGCTGGAATACTGCTGTGGGGCACGCCCACAGCAGCGGAACAGAACTCGACTCTGCAAGGCCTCTCGATACGACCGAACCCGGCGCGGAGCCTGCCCGGCACCGCGGTCACCTTGCGGGGAGACGGATACGGGGCCTGCCCGGACTACGGCAACCGCACCGTCAACGTGTTGTGGAACGGACAAGACACGGGAGTGTCGGCGCCGATCAGCTCCAGCGGCACGTTCAGCACGTCGTTCGTCGTTCCCGCTGGCACGCCGGTCGGAGACCATTGGGTGTACGGGCAATGCCAGGACGGCGGCGACTGGGCTCGGGCGGTGGTCAAGGTGACCGCTCCGGTCTCACTTGCGGTGACCCTGTCATCAACGACCGGTGCGCCGGGCAGCAAGGTCACGGTGCGGGGCCGCGGGTTCGACACGTGTCCCGACCACGGCACGCGGCGCGCGGACGTGTTGTGGGACGGGTACGGCACCGGGGTGTCGGTGCCGATCGGCGCGAACGGCACGTTCACCGCGCCGTTGCCGGTTCCTGCCGACGCTGCCGGCGGTGAGCACCTGGTCTACGGGCGCTGTGTGGACGGTGGTGAGTGGGCGCGCGCGACGTTCTCCGTAGTACCAGCGGTGGGCAGCACGACCACGACACCGCCGACTGACGTGGCCAGGGGCCAACAGCAGCAGCCCGGAGGGACGCCTTTCATACCACCGGCCAGCTCCGGTCCGCCGTCCACGCCACCGGTCGATTCCAGCCGGCCGCCCGCACCTTCGGCCTCGCCTTCAACTCCTGGACCCGGTGTCGATGGTCGGCAGTCGGCACAGGGCGAAGAAGGCATGACCAAGGCCGAGGACGAATCCGAAGAACCATGGCAGCGGCCCGGGTTTCTCGACGCGATCCCCACACCTGGGCAAGTGTGGGAATTCCTGACGAGCGGTGGCGCACTCGCGTTGGTTATCGTTCCGCTGCTGGGATGGTTCCTGATCGGATGGCCCGCCGAGCTGTTCAACACCACCTACCGTGAGAACGAGAGCACCATCCGTCGATGGCTGCCGTTCCTGCCGAAGGAACGCCCGGCGCGCGCAACCTCGTGGCCGGTCGTGGTCGCCTTCGCGGGAGTCGCAGCGCTCCTGATGACCACGGTCCAGGTGAACGTCACGTCGCCGCGGCAGTTCGCCCCCGTCGCGTTCGGCTATTTCATCGCGATTCCGTTGGTGGTGCTGGCCTACGAGTACGCGATCGAGCAGCGGCTGCGGAGCGCCTTCGGCGGCGACGCGGCCCGGCTGCGGGTCATCGGTATGGCTCTCGTGATCGCCATCGTCTGCGCGGCGGTGTCGCGATTCTTTTCATTTCAACCGGGTTACGTGTATGGACTGCTTCTGGGATACACCATCGTGCGGGCCCGAGGTACCTGGCACGTCCGGGTGAAGGCGGAGGCCGTGCTGCGTGGTGTGGTCGTGCTGGTGGCACTTGCCGCGTGCGCGTGGCTGTTCTGGCAGTTCGGTGTCCGGGCCGCCGCCGAGAAGCCGGGTGCACCCGCGGCGCTGGTCGCGCTCGACACCCTGCTGTCGCAGATCGTCGTGCTGAGCCTGGAAACATTGGTCATCGGCCTGGTGCCGGTGCGGTTCCTACACGGCGCGATCCTGCGCCAGTGGAACCGCCGCATCTGGCTGGCCGTGTATGCGACGGTCTTAATCCTGTTCACCGTGGTGCTCATCCACTGGCGGAGCGGGACGACGTGGGGGGATGTCCTACGGTCGTTCTGGCTGTTCGCCGCCTTCTGTGTGGGATCACTCCTGTTCTGGGCTTTCTTCGCGGTCCGGGAGGCACACAAGTCGCGCAGACTGCCTTGGCACCGACTCCCTCTCCGACAACGATGAGCTCTCCGGCGGCTCTGCTGTTGGTGCAGAAACCCGCCGGGACGTCAACATGGGTTGACTTGCCCGTCGGTGGGGCAAGGTCACTTTCCGCAGGTGAGGAGGCTGGGTTGTTTGTGGAATCGTGAAGATCGCGATGTTTCCTGATGGTCGATGGCGCGATGCGGCCATGCTTCAGGGTCAGTTGCTGTCGGCCACGACCAGCCGCGTGACCCAGTATCGCTCGGCGAGGATGCGGAGCGGTGCATCAGGTTCTGGACGCGTTGCAGCTGGGAGACCGAGGGCCCGCTGGTCGGATAGACGGGGAAGTCCATGCGGGTGGCGGTGTCCGGTGCGATGTACAGGTGGCGCACCGCGAGGTCCTCCCGTGCGCCCAGGGCTTCCGTGAGGTCTTTGGCGACTTTGTGCAGGGCTCGCTGGAACGCGGGAACGGCGTCGGGGTGGTTGTCGGTCCAGGCGGTGGTGGCGACGTAGGCGGTCACCAGGTGGTGGACGAGCCAGTCGCTTAACGGGTGGCTGGTGTCCCAGGCGGGGGCCGGAATCCGCACGGGCACCGGCTGCTCGGGGCTACGGGTCTCCAGCAGCCCCAGCAGCAGCTCCGGCGCGAGCACGGTCTTACCCGCTCCTGGAGCCCCGGTGATCACCAGGCGTTTGCGGCTGCAGGGTCTGGTAGTAGTCCACGTGGCCGGACACACGGACCACACGCCTCGAAGTGGACACGCAGTGGCCGCCCTACGAGCTCGATGAATCCTCGGCGCTCGCGGCACGCTACTCCGGCTGGCACGCCTGACCGGACTCGACGGCCGGACCCCGCGAGTCGCGCGGCGTCCGGATCGGCCGGACAGCACGTGGTCGCCGGTGCGGGCCTGTTCTGCCGCCGCGGCTCACGCCAGGGCCGGCGCTGACGGATCAGGCCCTGTGGACCAGGGTCGCGCCGGTCCAGAAGTCCTCCAGGACGGCGGTGACCGACAAGTGCCGTGTCACGCACGAATAGCCGGGGACCAGCAATCCTCTCACTTCGAGTGGCAACCTGGCGGTACCTGCGACGGCGCCGTCGTCACTGATCGAATAGTCCGTCACATCCAAGGCGGTCGCGGACCTGCGAATGTTGAGAGTCGACTCGCCCTGTGTGCAAACGACATTTACGTCGGCGGTTACCTTGACGGAGATCGTGGTCACGCCGCCCTCCACCTCCACATCCACCTCCCGGAACGAGACGGTGGCGACGACGCCGTCCCAGCTGGCTTCGGTGGCCCCCGGCACGAAGTGCCCACCAGCCGCCAAAGCGGCGCTGGAGCCGCCGACCAGGAGCGCTGCGAGGACCGCCATGGTTGTCGCGGCGGCCGCGGCGAATTTCGCCAGAACCTGCCGTGCCGCCCCCAACGATCTGCGGGTCCTGTGTTGATCGCCCGGCTGCCGCCTGGTGATCAACACAGGAGTTTTCCTGGTGGAAAGCATGCTGACCCCTTTCGGTATCAATATGGATAGGAAAGGTGGCTCGTTCCCGAGCTTGCCGCGGCCGCCCATGGTGACCGAAGTACTCACAGGTTTGCTCTGGGGCGGACAGGCCGGTTCATGGGACATTCCACGCGCCACGGGCCACCCTTGCAAGAACCCGGCGGCGACTGGTGCGGTATCTGCCCGGCACCACTCGCCGCCATCGTCAACGCATCATCGGCCGGCCGAGAATTCTCGGTCAGACCGGCTCGAAGTCCACCGGGACGTCGTTGTTGTTCTGGTCCTTGGCGCCGCCGGACGCCCCATTGACAACCGTGAAGTCCTTGGTCGTTCCGTTGGAGTTCAGCCTCAACGTCTCGAAACCGATGCGCAGGGTGGACACGCCCTGCAACGCGGCAGCCGAGACTTTGAACTTGATGTCGATATTGATATCGATCAGCTGCTCGTCGCGGAGTGTCTCCTTCAGGACGCTCTGGCTGGTGTCCCGCTTGAAGCTGGCCACCCACACCTTCCAGCTGGACGACGACGGAAGATTGTAGACCTGCCACAGGCTCTTGAAATTGTGGCTCCGAAGCTTACCCTGAATGCGCCCTTCAAGATCGAAACCTACGGACTGGATCTTGATGCTCCGGAAGGTGCTGAAACCGTGGAACGCGGTGACCTCGTCGGCGGCCGCCAGTGCCCCGGTGGGGCGTCCGGCCCGAGCATCGGGAAGGATGAGGTCGAACTGGCGGTGGGTCACATCGATTGTGGACGAGCGTGACACGTCGACGGCGCCGACCGGGCTGGCGGAAGCTACGGTTCCTCCCGCGACCAAGGCCATGGCGCTGACAGCGATCGCCACCGCCGTCCGGGCGCACACTTTCCATGCACGGTTGTACATGTCCACCTCTTTCATATGTGGTGTAGATGGCGAGCCCACTGGGGCCCGTCCTTTCTTGGATACGGGCATTTAAAGAGTCGTACCGTTGCCGCATACCTCATCAGGAGATATTTGTCGGAAACTGGACGGCGATCCGCTCATGCATGGAAAACCTCCCTTGAAATCGAACCAGTTGACCTCGCGTCACTGACAGTCGACGATCTTCGGATCGGCCAGCGTCGCTCGGAAAGCTGCTACCTGAGAACATTAGGTAGCGATGAGGGGCAGAACATCGGTAGAACCCCCTACAGTCCGGGGACGGATGAGGTTCGCGCCGCCCACATACCGGATGGTGTCTGTGACGGGGCTCGGTGAACCAGCCTGAGCGTGTCCAGTAGTTCCACGGCGAGGCCGCGATCTCCAACCCCACCAGCGCCTGCCCGGGTTCGGTCAAGCAGAATTCCAGTGCGGTCCGCAGGTTGGCGTGCTCACGCTGGAGTCAGGCGAAGCAGGCCAGCTCGTCGGCCCGGCTACTCCCGCTCCGCTCGCTCAGCCAGCAGGGCGTAGTGGTCTCGATGCCGGAGCCGGACAGCGGGCCTCCCCGGCGCGTGGCCACTTCACCAGTTGGCACGCGTGTGCCTTCGACGCGTTGTGGCCAACCACGGCCCCTTACCCCGCGAGCGTTTCGGTCGTACGCTTCAGTCATGCACTGAAATCGTAATCTTGTCTCCTTCATGCTTCGCGGCGGGGAAATCTGCATCGGGCAGGGGAAATGGCAAGCAAGGAAGTTGAATGATTCAGGTGGACAACATGCGTAAACCGAGAACTTCTCTTTTGGCGATGATGGCTTGCGTGACGGGTTTGACTGTTTCCATTCCGGGAACCTCGTTCGCCGGCTTGCCCCGGCACGACTACTGCGCCCTCAACGTCGAAACTGACGCGATGTCGTGCTTCTCGACGGAGTCTGGGCTGCAGACCGCGATGTCGGCCGACGTTATGCGGGTTCGGCTCGGCACCTGGTTCGACAGAGTCAACATGGATCCTCGTGGGGGATATCTGATCTTCTTTGCGTCTCGCGTGTGTTCGCACGCCAACAACGACGTCGACCACTCTGACAGCGATCTCAGAGACAGCGACTGGAACAATCGGGTTTCCTCGCTGATCACCGCGGCCGGATGCGACTTCAGGCTCTATGACGGAATCGACTTCACGGGACACCGTACGCCCTGGATCGATTCCAGTGCCAACCTGGGTGTCTACGGCATGAACAACAAGGCCAGCTCGTACAAGATTTCGTAAGACGGCTATAAGAGCAGGTCTCGGGTGGTCATGTTCGGGGTCCTCGATCAAACGCGTGTCGCACGATCGGGCTGTCGGATCCCCGGTGCCCGCTTCGCCGACCTCGGCTCGGACTTCTGCACCCTGCGCGTGACGCCCGAACATGAGAAACGCACCACGTCCATCAACTCGAAGACCTGGGTTTCAAGGCCGCCCTCGAACTCGTTGTCTGACCACAACGCACGGCAGCACCCGGTTCCACTACGCCCCGCCGGGTCCTGATGCCTGCCCCGCTCGAGTTCGATGTTCGGGTCAGCGGCGGAGACGCGTCGATCTGCTCTGCGGCGGCGAGCGTGGCGTGGGTGCGTTCGTGGCTGGGGCGTTCGCACGGCGGCACCGGGCCGTTGATCGCCGCCCGCAGGGCAGCGGCCTCGTCCAGCAGTTGGGTTGCGTGCTCCCAGTGGCGCTCGTCGCACGCGATCGCGGCGAGCGCTTCCAGCACGCTGGCCATCCGCCAGCGGTCGCCCAGCTTTCGGTGTACGGCGAGGCTCTCCTGGAGTAGCGCGGTGGCGCCGGCCGGGTCGGTTGCATGGTGAACCAGGCCCAGCAGGTTGAGTGCCCACGCGATGACCTCCTGACAGCCGGTCCGTTCGGACGTCTGACGGGCTTTGCTCAGCAGCCGGAGCGCCCGCGCCTGGTCACCTCGGTAGTGGGCGACCGCGCCCAGGTGCAGGAGTGCGCTGGCGGTGCCTTCTTCGTCGCCCAAGTGCCGCATTCGGTGCAGGCTTTCTTGCGCCCACAGTTGGGCTGGGTCGAAATCGCCCTGCAGCCAGGCGGAGAAGGCGGACAGCTGCAAGGCCTTGGCGATGCCGCGGGCGTCGCCTGCCTTGCGGAAGGTGTCCAGCGCGCAGCGGTGGAATTCCAGTGCCCGTGGGTAATCGGCTTGCTCTCGGCAGATGGAACCGAGCAGCGAGCGGGTGCGCGCCACGCCTTCCAGGTCGTTCAGCGACTCGTACACGGCCATCGCCTGCTTGGCCTGCGGCACCGCCGCGTCGTAGTCGCACTGCAGAAAGGTGAGCGCTGCCGAGCCGTACAACGCGTTGCCCCGCAGTGTCATGCGGGCGTGCGCACCTCGGGCCAGCGCCGCGGCCAGCCATCTTCGCCCGTCCCGGTAATGCCCGCGGAGTTGGCAGTAGCGGGTCAGGGCGCCGGACAATCGCAGGGCCAGGGTCGAGTCGGGCTGGGCGACGGCCCACGCCATCGCTGCCCGGAAGTTCTCATGTTCCGCAGCCAGCCGATCAAGCCATTCCACGGCGTCGGCCCCGTCGAGGTGTTCCTGCGCCTGCTCGGCCAGTGCCAAGTGAAACTCTGCATGCCGCTGCTGCCCGTCGGCGCACTTCTCGTCGTCGGCGAATTGCTCCGTCGCGAACCGGTGGATCGTGTCCAACATGCGGTAACGGGCACTTCCGCGCTCCCTGACCACCAGTGACTTGTCGACCAGCCGTCCCAGCAGTTCGACCGCGTCGGGGTGGGGCCACAGTGCCTCGACGCCGGGCAGATTGAACCCGCCGACGAACGTGGCCAGCCGCCGGAAGAGGGCACGCTCGTCACGGTCGAGCAGGTCGTAGCTCCACTGGATCGCCGTGCGCAGGGCGCGATGCTGTGGTCGGGCGGTGCGACTGCCCGAGCAGAGCGCGGGGAAGCAGTCCTTGAGTTGCTCGGCGATCCGCGGCACCGGCAGTGCCGCGGTGCGGGCGGCGGCTAGTTCGAGGGCGAGCGGCAGCCCGTCCAATTGAGCGCAGATCGTGGCCAGCGCGCGCGGTAGCCACGTCGGTACCGATCTGGCCACCGGCGTCCCGCGTACGCTCCACGAAGAGCCGTACCGAGTCATAGCGGAGAAGCTTGTTGTACGCGGGGACGGCTTCGGGGTCGGGAGTGGCCAAAGGCTGCAGCGTGTGTACCGTTTCCCCGGGCAAGCGCAGCGTCTCCCGGCTGGTGGCCAGCACCCGCATCCCGGGACAAGCGGGCAGCAGTGCATCGACCAGGTGTGCGCAGGCATCGACCAGATGCTCACAGTTGTCCAGGACCAACAGCAGGGCATGATCGCGCAGCTGATCGACAATGCTCTCCACCGCGCCACGGCCAGCAGGCTGTGCGCGCAGGCCGAAGGCGTCGGCGACCGCCTGCGGCACGAGCTCCGGCTCGGTAAGCGGGGTCAGGTCAACGAAACACACCGGATCAGGGTGTTCTGCGGCCACGGCTGTGGCCAGACGCGTCTTGCCACAGCCACCTGGGCCGATGAGCGTCACGAGGCGTCGCCCAGCCAGGAGTCGCCCCAGCGCGGCCTTGTCCGCCTCACGGTCGATCAGGCTGGTCAGCGGCACCGGCAACCGGCGCCAGACCGGCGCATCGGTTGTCGTCCGCTGAGAGGCCTCGAGATCAAGAGTGGGATCGGCCGCCAGTATCGCCGCCTCCAGCCGACGCAACTCACGCCCCGGTTCGATCCCTAATTCGTCGACTAACGCGGTCCGGGCACGTTGAAAGGCCGCGAGTGCGTCAGCTTGGCGACCCGACCGATACAGCGCCAGCATGAGCAGTTCCCACAACTGCTCCCGGAACGGGTACCGGATCACTAACGGCTCCAACTCGCCAACGAGTTGGACATGCTCACCCAGTGTCAGCCGGGCACTGATCAAGTATTCGGTGGCGCCCAGCCGGGCCTCGGTCAGGTGGGCCGTTTCGGCACGCACCCACTCTCCCTGCCGACACTCGACCAACGGGTCACCCCGCCACAGCGCCAACGCCTGGCGCAGCAACTCCACGGCGGTCTCCGTCGCACCCCTTGCCAGCGTATCCCGACCCCGATAGACCATAGCCTCGAAACGAACCACGTCGGCCGCCTCGGCCGGGGCGAGCAGCGCATAGCCAGGCCCCCGGGCGGCGATCAACCCGGCCAAACCCGCGTTCTGCAACTGATGCCGCAAGCGTGCGAGGTGGCTGTGCAGTGTCTTCGTGGACGTCGGCGGAGGCGACTCCCCCCACAGGGCGTCGACCAGCGCCTCCCGCGACACAGTCTCACCAGGCCGTATCCCCAGCCGAGCCACCAGGGTGCGTTGAACAGGCCCGTGCAGCACCACCGGAACACGCGACGCAGCCATCTCCAGCGGCCCCAACAGCCGAATATCAATATTCGCTGACATCACGCGCTCCACACGGCTAGCCCCAGAATCCGGCAGTCCAGCTGTCCCGGAGATCTCCACACTATCGGAAATTCTTGGGTCAAGATGAACTGAAAGTCGATTCAATAGCGAGGCAAGATGTCGTGAAGTCGCCGACAATGGCACAAACTCGCCAATGGCGCAGGCTTTTGCGTTGCCGGAGGCGCCGATGATGTCTCTATGTTGGAGGCCTGCGCTTGCCGAAAATGTCATCCGCGCAGGTCATGGATCTTGCGGGCGAGAACTCATCTACCGGGACTCCATGCCAATCTCCAATACCGTCTGGTAGGGGCGAAATGCCCGCGTCGCCCTGAACAGACGCTATTCCATGCTGAGCTCACTTCGCAGTGTCACTGATCATGAGCTGCCAGGTGGTTGCTTCGAGTGTCGTTCATTCCGATCAGGAGAATGCGACCTGGCTCGGTGAGTTCGGCCGGAACACGGCGGCCCGGTCCGGTCGGTGTGGCGGCGCGTATGAGGCCGGTATGCGCGAGTTGACGGGATGCGCTCTGATCGCAGCACGACAGTCCGTCGACGAAGAGATCGGGTTCCCGGCTGGCGGTCATTTCGGCGCGGCCTGCGGCGACGGCGCGGAGCATGGCCAGTTCGCGATGGGAAAGCGCCAGAGTCGGCGCGGTGACAGCAGACACGATCGTGTTCCTTTTGCGGGAATGGTCCTTCACAGGCAGGACTCGGAGGAGTGGTCCGAGCTGTTTGCCGTCATGGGAACAGCAACTGGCTGTGGCTCGGTTGCACGGCTCGCAGCCGTCGTGCAGCCGAGCCACAGCTCAGGGGGATTGAACTGCGAGGCGATCACAGCTGGAGCGAGCAAGGATCGCTCTCGACAAAGAATCGGGGAAGGGCATGCGTGGTTATGGCGTAGTACCCGGGGACAGTGCCCGTCGTCTGGTGGGGCGGGAGCGAGAGCTAAGGCTGCTCGAGCACGTGCTTGATCGTTCGCGCGACAAGGTGGCCCGAGTGATCGAGCTCGTGGGCGAGCCGGGTATCGGCAAGTCCAGGCTGTTGGGTGAGGTGCGGGCGGAGGCGGGGCGTCAGGGTTGGATGGTGCTGGCCGGTCATGCCACGGAACTGGAACGCCACAATTCCTTCGGGGTATTTCTGGATGCGTTGGGTGACCGTGTGGCCTCGCTTGACCCATCGGAGCTCGCTGGGCTCGGGACGGAACTGGTGCGTGAACTCGCGATGGTGTTTCCGGATGTTTCAGTGCCGCGGGACTGCGGGGAGGCCGGGCACGAGCGCATGGTCCTCGGGGTCGAGCGTCACAGGTTGCACTTGGCGATACGGGCCCTGCTGGAGCATCTGGCGTCTCCGTCCGGGCTGGTCCTCGCCCTCGACGATCTGCATTGGGGAGATGCCGCATCGTTCGAGCTGCTGGGATATCTGCTGCGCCACCCGCCATGCGGGCCCGTAGTGCTGGTACTTGCCTACCGTCCCCGACAACGACCTGCCCGGCTCGCCGCCGTGCTCACTCAAGCCACGCGGGGTGGGGTGGTTCGCCGGATCGAGGTCCGTCCGCTCAGCCTTGACGAAGTCGTCGACTTCCTCGGTCCCGATGTCGACCTGGCCCGGTGCCAGGTCCTGCACCAGGCCAGTGGCGGCAACCCGTTCTACTTGGAAGCGCTGGCCCGTGCGCCCAAGGAGTGGTTGCCTTCGGTGGCGGGGACGAAGCAGCGGCCGAGTGCTCCGCCGACTGCCCGATCACGAAGCAGTGTGTTGTCGCTCGATGGTGTTCCCTCCGTCGTTCGCGCGAGTCTGCAAGCCGAACTGGCGATGTTGCCTGAACGGGTCCGCTTGATGGCCCACGCGTCCGCTGTGGCCGGTGATCCCTTCGAGCCTGATCTCGTGGCCGCGGTCGCGGGACTGAGTCGTCAGGAGGCCGGCCTGGCTCTAGACGAACTGGTCGCCCGTGATCTCGTCCAATCGGCTGACCCGGGCCGTTTTTCATACCGCCATCCGATAGTGCGCGCTGCCGCATACGAGGACGCCGGCGCTGGTTGGCTGGTACAAGCTCATGCCAGGGTGTGGAACACCCTGGAGGAGCGGGCGGCTTCGGTGGTACGGCGTGCGCCCCATGTCGAGCATGCGGCGCTTCCCGGGAATGACAAGGCGATCGCGGTGTTGGTGGCTGCCGCCACGGCGGTAGCCGGCCGGGCACCGGCCGATGCCGCGCATTGGCTGTCCGTGGCGCTGAGGTTGTTGCCCGATGAGGGCGAGGGCGACATGCGTCGCCTGGAGTTGACCATGGACATGGCGAGGTTCCTGGGGATCAGCGGCCAGTTGCTGGCGGCTCGGGATGTCCTGCATGAGGTGTTGCGGCTGCTGCCGCGCACGGCGGCGGATCGGCGGGTCCGGGCGGTCTCGTTCTGCGCCGCGCTCGAACACCTCCTGGGTCGGCACGCCGAGGCACGAGCTCTGCTGCTGGCGGAGCTTCGCGGGTTGCCACAGGTAGAGGATGGCGCCGCGACGGCGCTGAAGCTCGGACTGGCGGAGGCGAGCCTCCGCCGTGGCGACGTCGCCGATGCTCGTAGGTGGGCGGGCACCGCTCACATGCTCGCCTGTCGCCATGAAGATCGCCCCGCACGGGCGACCGCCGCCAGTTTCGGGGCCTATGCCGACTATCTCGCTGAGGACATTCCAGCTGCGCTGGAGCATCTTGACTATGCGGCTCTGCTGGTCGACGGACTGACCGACGGCGAGCTGGCGCAGCGGCTGGACAGCGTGGCATGGCTCGGTTGGGCGGAGTGCGATCTGGAACGCTGTGACACGGCAAGGCGGCATATCGAACGCGGCCTCGCGCTGGCCCGGGCCACCGGTCAAAACTCTCTGCTGACCGGGCTGCTCGTCGGTTGTGGCAATGTGTTGCTATCGCAGGGGCTGTTGACGCAGGCGAAAGACTGTTTCGTCGACGCTGAAGAAGCGGCATTGTTGGTGCGTAGCCCGTGGTTGCGCGCGTTCGCGCTCGCGATGCGGTGCCGGGTGATGGCGTTGACTGGAGAGGTCGAGCAGGCCCTGCGTTCGGGGCGCGAAGCGTGCCGCCTCGCCGAACCACCTGGCGACTGGCTGTCACTGTGGACTGCCAAGTTCCTCGCACACGCCCACTTGATGGCCGGCGACCCCGGCGGGTGTTCGTCCATTCTGGACATCGCCGGTAGCAGCCCGGAGCTATCGTTGGTGGATCCGGCGCGTCGGCCAGCCTGGTTCGAGTTCTTCACAACCGCCGCCCTGGCCTTGGGGCGTACGGCGGAGGGCGGACAATGGGCGGAGCGCGCCGAAGCAGCGGCCACCAGCCTGGTAGCGCTGCCGGGTCGCAGGGCGTTCGCGCGACTGGCCCGCGCCAGAGTGCTGTACGCCTGCAGCGACCCGGCACGCGCCAGCACGACGGCCCGGACGGCTGCCGCGGAATTCACCAAGGGCGGTAATCCGCTCGACGCGGGCCGAGCCTGGCTGGTCGCCGGCACAGCGACCGCCGCCGCTGGAGAACGGTCCCGCGCCCTGGACGAACTGGAACAGGCTCGCGTCTTGTTCGCCCGCTGCGGCGCAGGCGGACTGCGGGAGCGAGCCGTTCGCGAACTGCGCAGGCTGGGTCGTCGGGTGCCACGCGGCGTTACCGGACAACGTAATCCTCGCGATGCCGTCGGGCCGGCCGCGCTGACCCCCCGGGAGAAAGAGGTCGCCAACCTGCTGGTCACGGGGATGACCAGCAGGCAGATCGCCGCGAATCTGTACCTGAGTACCCGGACCGTCGAGCACCATGTCGAGCACATCATCGCCAAGCTCGGCGTCACATCCCGAGCAGGCGTCGCCGACGCGTTGGTCATGGCCGGTGGCGATGTAGGCAGTGCTCCGGATGTCTCTCGTTCACGTCGACAGGCATCCTGAACTCCTCGGCCGGTGCCGCCGACCGGCAGGGAGGGCGAGGGCGGCGTGAAACGCGCTGGGGGTGCGCTTCACGCCGGTCCCGCTCTCGCGGCTTCGTTTGCGAACCACTTCCGAATCGGTATTTCACTCGCGCCCGACAGGTCGACGATCGCTCGGTTGCGCACTGTGTTCACGGATCCGGCCCCGGTCGACATCGACTACACCGATGCGACGGCCGTGGAAGCGTGGAAACGCCACCGCTGTCCCAGCGAGGGTTCTCCGCCCCACATCTGCCGCAGGTAAACCATCGCATCGCCATGACCGGCAGTTGGTGAGAGCCAGACTCTCGTTTGAGCAGTTCAGCTCGGGTCGTCAACCGGCCGTCGGACTGTCCATCGTGGATTTTCTGGGCCGCTCCCGGACCGCTGGACGTTCGGTCGCAACCGGTCCTCACCAGCACAAACAGCTGGTATGGCGAAGGGGGCGTTCGACGCTCCCATGAGCCTAAACGCCCCCTCCGGGACCTTCCCGATGCCCCGGTCTGTCAGCGGGCCTGGGGCTGTTCGCGCCACCAGCGCTGGCCGGCCCAGCGTCGTCTCGTGATCCTTGTCGTTGGGTTCTGGTGGCGGGTTCTCGGTTCGAATCCAATTAGGGGAGCAGAAGCCCAGGCCACGCTGCCTGGGCTTCTTCGTGTTTGGGGTACTAGAGGCGCTGCCGAATGTCCCGTGGACCACGCAGGCCGCAACATCTAGGTGATCGACGACAGCAGCCCTCCGGGATCGCCGTGCTTGCTTGCGCCGTGCTCTCCGGGACGAGGCGCGCGCCGTGTAGCGGCGAACAAACCGGGCGGAGGGTAGTGCCGTCGATGCTGATCTACGCCGGGCCGAACGACGATTGCGACTCGGCCGTCGGAAGTGTCGGCCTGGTGGGGCTCAAGGGGTGTTGTCCCTTGAGCATGCGGCCGCCGTCCGCGGTGAGCCGCAGGTAGTAGTCGGCGGAGCAGCGAGTCCCGTCTTCGTCGAGAGCGAGATAACCCGAACCCGCGGGAACGTCAGCCGAAGTCTCCGCGGTCTTGGCGATTTGGTTGCCCTCGTTGTACTCGTCGAACATCGAGATGTAGATGCCTTGCGCTCCGAGCCGGACCATGTTGTAGAACTGGCGCCACATGAAGTCACCGTGTACGCGCTGGCGCTGATTGAGATCGCCGGGCAGCACACACGGCTGGTAGTCGATGCCGTGGGCATCGCATTCGGCCTGGTCAGGCACGTTCACGGCGGTGTGGAAACGGTCCGAATCGGCGACTGTGCCGATCCGGCCGACCATCCACGGCGACAGCATGTCGAACGACCGGTAGACACCGCCGAAACCGGGCCGGGAATCCTCGATCTCGGTGCGCCAGTGTGTCGGTACACCGCCCATCACGTAGCAGCCTCGCGCCCTGAACCAGTTCACGACGTCCTGGCAGGGTTCAGGCCCCCACGGGCGGGCGGGATCGTTGAACCCGAATCCCCAGATGCCGACGACCGGCTTGCCGTTCTGCTGCGCGTAAGCCGAGGACGAGGTGTAGGCCGACATCTTCGTCAGCCAGTCGGTCTTGATCTCCGACTGCATGTTCGTCCAGTTGGTCACGTCATACATGATGTAGAACATTCGACCCGTGGTCTCGGCGGCCGACCGTACGTGCGCGGTGACGGCATCCCGGATGGGGCCCTCACCTCCGGTCGGGTTGAAGCGTTGAAGAGCCGCCGTGTCGCAGCCGTTTTCACGCATCCATTGGAAGTGGATATCCACGGTTTGGCTGTCATAGTTGGAGAACAGCGTGGCGGGCCGGCCATCGCCCAGGTTCGGGAACGCGGTCTGATAGGTGTCGACGTAGTCGCGCACGTCGGGCCACGACTTGACCGAACTGAGGGATGGAGATGGCGGTCGACTCCAGTCGTCGCTCCAATGCCACCAGCCATCGATGGGAGAGTGATCACCCCGGCAGGCGAACCAACCCTGATAGCCGACAGTAACCTTGCCGACGACGTCACCGAGTGGATAGGCGGTTTGGGCGGTGGCGGGCAGCAAGCCGAAAGCGGGTGCGGCGAGGGCTGAGCCGAGCAGTGTTCGACGCGACAGAGACATTGCGAACTCCTTCGTCGGCAACCTGACATCAGAATGCAAGAATCATCTGTCCGCGGCCAGCAGTGCGCGGTCATGGGGGCCGTCATCGAAGGTATCTTCCGTCCGTCGAGCACGGTCACCAGTCGAGCATCAAAGGCCGGCGGCCACGCCTGCGACGAGACCTACCTTGAGGCGGCCGTGTCCCTATCAGCGGTCCCTCGATGCCACCAAACCCAGTGACACCACCCCCGGATCATGAACGCGACTGGGGGCATAAGTCATGCCGGGCCTGGCGACCACGAGCCCCTCAACCAGGAGTCACGAAAAAGGTAACGGGGGGACCAACGGGCGGCAAGGTGGAGGGAAGCGAACGCGACAAGGTTGCCGGTGGGCGTCGGGTCTCAATGAGCAAAGCTCGGCTCGCCAGCGCCTGCACGTTCGTCATCGCCGGCCCGCTCAGGCCCGACGTGNCGTTGGCGACCCCGAGCTTCACCGGTCGTCAAGCGACCCGGAGTGATTATGAAGCGGCGATGAAGATCTTCACGATGTTGGTCAACCCGTCCGTCACTGGGCGGAGGGTGTGTTCGCGTCGAGGACGCACGGAGTCCGCGGCGCCGGGGTGAAGTCGTTGGGAGTTCCGGTGAACGCGACCCGGTGAAGCGACAACCTGGCCGGGTGCGGACGTGTCGTCGCGGCGTCCACCCGAGCACCTCCTGGCGTGCCCAGTACCAGCTTGAGAGGCCTGTTGCCGGAGAGGTTCTCGGTGAAGACCTGGTCAGGCACGCAGCCGGTGAACGCGGCGTTGGCGATCGTGTACACCTGCCGCGGCCCCAAGACGACGCCCGTGGGGATCGGGATCGTCACGACCTGCTGCCCGACCATCGCCTGCAGTTGCAGGCCTCCGATGGGCACCCGTGCGAAGCTGGGATTCGCGATCTCGATGAAGTCCTGCGAAGCCCCGGCGGGACCGGTGCCGCGGGTGGCGACCTCGCTGATGTAGACGACGGGCACCTGCTGCTGGACCGCTGTCTCCGCCGCGGTCGCGGTGGTGGAAGCCCCCAGCATCAGCGCGCCGGAACTGGCCGCCACGGCAAGAGCGGAAATAATGCGTTTCACAAGGTTCTCCTTTGTCAGGTTACAACAACTTTGTCGGGTTTCAACAACTTCAATGAATGGAAACCCAGTCGGAGAGTGGTGGATTCCCTCGGCGACTCGAACGCGGAGCCTTGTATTTCTTGCCGCCGAGGGATCCTGCAGTAAACTGTGCCTTGAGGACACCTCTCCGGAAAAGGGGCCGTTGATGCGGCCCCGAGAGTCAGGTGGACAGGAAAGCGGCTCCGCGACGCGTTGTTTGATCGCCTCAGTGATGCCGCCCCATGGTCGTGAGCCGGATTGGCTGAGTTGACCGTCGCGACCTGTGCCTGTCAATGGGTGCGGCCCGCACGTCGGCAAGTAGCGATAGCGTTGGCGCGCGATACCGCTCGCGTCTCCACGTGTGCGGCGAATGACCGACCTGCTGGGCTGGTGCGCAGGGTACGGCGAGAAGGGTTTGGTAGACGACCACGTCGTCCGCTGGATTCACGGCCCGGGGCGGAGCTGTCCGATGGCTGCCGTTTGTGTCGGTGTCAGACGGCCACGCCACTGGTGAACAACATCATGAACGGGTCAGCCGCTGATCGAGCTGTTTCCGTGCTGCCCGTTCGACCAGGATGTGAACGAACGAACGCACGCGCGCGTAAGTGAAACGGCCGGACTCGTTCAGCACCAGCCGGATCACTGTGTCGGGCGGCACTGCCGGATAGCTACGGGCCAGCCTGTCGGTCAGAGCGGCCAGGCGGCCTTCGAGTTGGCCGGATGAGATGTCGCCGATCGTGTGCGCATCGGTCATCGAAGTCGCCCTCTCCTGCGTCGAGCAGCGCCAGTAAAGCCAGTCGGTCAAGAAATCGGTTCAGTATATTCGTCGAGCGCGGGCGGGCGATATTCTTGCCGTGGCCAATACTGGCCAATGGCAGAAATTTGCCTCGAGATTGGTATTCCCGTCCCTGTTGTTTACGTTCAGCTCACGGGCTGGACGTGAACGATGCACGCGACATCTATTTTTTGTGGTCATCATGAGGTGCTTTCCTGTTCACCTCCGGTTCCGGGGGCTGACGCGGCGTATCCAGTGTCAGGAGGATCCATGGTCCGGCATCGAATTGTGCCCGTTCTCGAGACCGCCTGACACACGAGGAGGAGTCACGTGTATCTGTCCGGTGTCGGTCGTCGAGGGCGCAGCGGCACGGTGTCCAGGTACACCTTCGGTACGGTCGGTTCGAATGTCGTCGCGCTGGGAACCGTCAGCCTGGTCACTGATATCTCTGCTGAGATGGTCTCCGCGATCCTGCCGGTGTACCTGGTTCTCGGCCTGCACCTGAGCCCCGTGGTCTATGGGCTGGTCGACGGTTCATACGCCGGAGCAACCGCGCTGCTCCGGTTGGCCGGTGGCTATCTTGCCGACCGTGTGGGTAAGCGCAAGACCGTCGCGGGCATCGGCTACGCGCTCTCCGCGGCCGCGAAGCTGGGCTTGGTCGTGGCCGGTGCATCTGCCGCCGCGATCGGCGTCGTCATCGCTGTCGATCGGATCGGGAAAGGACTGCGGACGGCGCCGCGTGACGCGCTGATCACCCTGTCGGTGCCGGAATCCATGCGCGGCCACGCCTTCGGCGTGCATCGCACGATGGACAGCGCGGGTGCGTTCACCGGCCCCCTTGTCGCACTTGGGGTGCTCGCTGTGGTCGGCTCGTCCGCCGGCGCCGACGCGTTCAACGCGGTGTTCTTCACCGGTTTCTGCATCGCCGCGGTCGGCGTGCTCTTGCTCGTGCTGTTCGTGCGCGACCACGGGGAAGTACGCCCGGTCGCCGGCAGCGTGTCACTGAGCGCGGCCCTTTCTCTCGTGCGCGCCGCCGAGGTGCGTCGGCTGTTTCTCGCCGCCTGTGTGCTCGGCATCGCGACCATCGGTGACGGGTTCGTGTACTTGTTGTTGCAGCGTCGGGAAGACATAGCGACCGGGTGGTTTCCGCTGCTCGCCGTGGGTGGCAACCTGGCTTACCTTTTGCTGGGCGCGCCACTCGGTGCGGTGGCCGATCGGGTCGGCCGGCTCACGGTCACGCTCTGCGGGTACGGCGCCCTGGCCGTCGTCTACCTGCTGCTCGCGAGCCCGGTGACGGGCTGGCCATTGCTGGTGATCACGCTCGGATTGTACGGCGCCTTCTACGCCGCCACTGACGGTGTGCTGATGGCGTTGGCGAGCCGGATGCTCCCGGAGCCGTTGCTCGCCACCGGGATCTCGCTCATCCAAACCGGACAAGCGCTCGCCTATCTCTTCTCGTCGGTCCTCTTCGGTCTTGCCTGGCAGGTCTGGGGCGCTGGCATGGCGACTGGATTGGCCGCAGGGGCGGCCCTGCTCGCGATAGCCATCACCCTGGTGCTCTTGGTTCCGCTCGCATCAGAGAAAGAAGCACGCCGATGAAGATCCGCACTCGGATACTGATCGCCGTCGCCGGCGTCGTGGGGCTTGCGGCGGCCGCCATCGTCTATGTGGGACTGGCTGCCGCAGGCAACCGGGACATGGCCGCGGCCGGCTCTGCCGGCACGGTGAACCTCATCCCCGGTCCGAGACTGCTCGTCCGGAGCACCGCGGACACCGATCGCGGGCATTTGTTCACCGTTTCCACGGCCGACCTCGATGGTCCACGCGCAGTGTCGCAGATGTCCTGTACACGGGTCTATGCCGCGGGTGGCACAGGGATTTGCCTGCAGCCCGACAATGATTTCACGACACATCTGAGCGTCCTCGACGAGCAGCTCAAGGAGCGGCGAGCGGTTCCACTGTTCGGGGTGGCCAGCCGTGCCAGGGTTTCGCCGAGCGGCCGGATGGTCACCTGGACGGTGTTCGTCACCGGGGATTCCTACAACGTGGGTGGATTCTCGACCCGCGTGGGCATCCTGGACACCGCGACCGGCGAGCTCACGAGCACGCTGGAGGACTACACGGTGACGGTGAACGGCCGGCCCCAGGTGGCGGCCGACTCGAATTTCTGGGGTGTTACCTTCGCCAAGGACGACAACCGGTTCTTCGCCACCATGTCGACCGGCGGTCACCGGTATCTCGTCGAGGGTGACTTCGTCACGCGCTCCGTCCGCGCAGTGCGTGACGACGTCGAATGTCCGTCGCTTTCGCCCGACGGAACCCGTATCGCGTTCAAGTCCCCAGTAGACGGTGACCCGGACAAGGGGTGGCGACTGTCGGCGCTCGACCTGTCCACATCCGCCGTGACCCAGCTTGCGGAAACACGCAGTGTCGACGACCAGGCGGCGTGGCTCGATGATCACACTGTCGCCTATGCGATCCCTCGCGGCGTAGGTCATTCCGATATCTGGTCGGTACCCGCCGACGGCTCCGGAACGCCACGGCTGGTGATCGCCGAGGGCGATTCCCCAGCGGCGCTGGGCTGACACCGGCATAAGAATGAAGCCAGGTGACGGAGAAGGCCCTTGACCGTGCGGCGCGGGCCTTCTCCGTCAGATCACGCGAATGCTACGACCAAGCCTGGCTCAATGGCAGGTCCCCGTGCCGGAGTCGGTGAACGGTGTCTCCGGCGCCGCCACGAAGGCCCAGTCGTAGCTGGTGGGTCGCAGGGTGAGCTTGAGGACGCCGAAGATCTGGGACTTGCGGACCAGGCTGTTCGGCATGACTGTGGAGAATCCACTGTAGAACGAGCCGCCGGTGCCGACCACGATCTGGCGGATCCCGTTGGCGTCATCCCGGGCCCCGGACGGGTTCTGCGGCGCGAATCGCTCATAGCTGTGGGAGTGCCCGGCCAGCAGGAGATCCACACCGCCGCGATACATGGTGTCCACCAGGGGCGCCACGTCCGCGTAGGCGAAGCTGTTGGAACTCCACCGTGGCCGGTGTTGCAGTACCGCGGTGCACTTGGCCGGATACGCGGCGAGGTCGGCGGCCAGCCATTGCTGCTGCGGTGATCCGACGGCGCATCCGGTGCCGCCGCTGATCCTTGTGCATTCGGAGTTCAGCACGACCACGTGCCAGTCGCCTACGTTGAAGCTGTACCAGCCGTTGCACTGCTTCACACATCCTGGTTGCTGCGGGGTTCCCGCGTCACCGAAGTAGCTGAAGTACCCTCCGCCGCCGTGCGTGCCGTACTCGTGGTTGCCGATCGCCGGGCGCGTGATCGGCTTCAACCGTCCCCACGACCGCGCGTAGCTGGTGTTGAAGTCGGCGAGGGAACCGCTGTTGTACTGGGCGTCCCCGAGCATGAACACGGACGTCGGGGAGATCTGGGTGGCGAGGTCCGATGTGGTCTTCATACGGCAGTGTCCTGGTGTGCCGAGGCCGTTGTTGAATTCCGGATCGGTTGGTGCGCAGGCGATGTCGCCCACCGCGACGACCACCGGGTCGCCTGGGGACGGGGTGGTCGCGGCCGCGTTCGGTGTGGCTACGACGGTCGCCAGGACCAATATGAGAAGGGAACCGTAGATGGCCGCGATCCGGGATTTAGTGGCCACTGAGACCTCCGTGCAGGATCTGGTCGAGGGTGTTCTGGGCGTCCGCGCGTAGTGTCGTTCCGGCGTCGATGTGACGCCGCATGAGGGGAAGTTCGCCTGCCAGGCATGCCTGGGCGGCCTGGGCGAACTGTGCGATGCCTATGTTGGCGGCTGTGCCCAGCTGTGGGCTCGGCGCGCGCCTGCCATGCAGTAACTGCCGCGACACCCGCTCCAGTTTCTGGCAGATGGTCGTCGCCCGGGTGAAGGGGGTGACCAGTTGCCGTGCTTCGACGAGCGTGTTGTTGAGCTCGATCTGGAGCGGCTCCCGGCCGCTGAGCCATTGATGGGTGCTGAGATCTTCGGGGGGTGTCTCTCGTGGTGGCGCGCCCGACACCAGCAAGAAGCCGCTGCCCAGCAGCGTGCCGGTGAACACGGCCAGATCTATGAGCTTGCTCTTCAACGAACCGGCACCTCCAGCGTCCTCAGCCTGAAATTCGTTGGCTGACCGGGTGAACGTGTCGTGGGCTCGAGCATATGGTCGTGCTTGTGCTGCCGCGTGCGACAGGTATTTTTCGCAGATCAAGATGACCGTGGAGATGTACGGAAATCGGCCAGTCGATTTCCGGGAAGGGAACGTCGAGCGGCTTGACCGCTTCAGGTTCGGCGCTGGTTTAGCAGATCTGAAATGATCACTCGGGTCGGCGCCGCCGCCGGACCGTCAGGACGAGCAGGACGCAGAGCAGCAGCATCGTTCCGCCCGCTACGGCCGGTCCGGTCGGGGACCTGCCTGAAGCGCCCGTACCGCTGGAGTCTTCCGCCAGTGGGCTCAGGCGTGGCGCGGGTGTGCCTGTGATGTCTCGCAGTACGGCCAGGTAGCGGTCGCCATACCGGACGCTGGGCTCGACATGGGAGTTCTCGCTGAACTCGTTCCAGCTGATCAGACCGAGAGCGTCCGGAGACGAGGTGATCGCGGCCGTGTGCTGGCGCCGCAGCGTTTCACCGTCTCTCCGGTCGACCACCCGCCTGCCCCCGATCTTCCGTGCGTTGAAGCCCGGCGCGAACGGCGCGATCCATAGCCCCTTGTGCCGATGCACCGCAGTGCCCATGGCCGCCAGTTTGGCCGCCGTACCCTTGTCACGGTGGGGATCGACGGAGGACCAGTAGTATGCGTTACCGTCCACAGCGGAAGCGATGCGCTCGTAGCCGGCGGTGTTCTTCTCCGATCCGAGGACAAGTAGCCGCTCGCGTACGGGGCCGGCGGCACGAGCGATGTTCTCGAGCGAGAACTTCCACGTCCCCGACCAGATCACGAGCGGCTTGCTGAACACGGAGAACGCCGGGTCAGCCGCGTAGCGCTCCTCGAATCGCGCCAGGTCGGCCGCCACCCGATCGACAGGCAAGGGGTTGCGGTGGAAGTCCAGCCCCTGATAGATGATGGAGAGTGTGAAGCCCTCCTCCCGGGCCACGTCGGCCAACGTCGCCAGCCGACGATCCAGGACGGGAGTGGACTTCCAACTGACGATGAACCCGGTGATGCCGGAACGCTTGGCCGCCCGTATGTGCCGGCGCATCACGCCGGAGTCGTCGCTGGAATAGCGGCCCAGGCTTGGGTAATCCGTCTTCGCCCGATCCCAGGAACCCTCGGTGTACCAGATGTAGTAGTACGCCAGCACCGGAAGCCCGGCCCGCGGACCGGCTACTGCCGGGGAGACCGGCAGGATCGCGATCAGGGCCGCGATCAGGACGGTGAACGTTCGCCTCACGTGACCGTCCCCGGCCGTTTGCGGAGTCGTCGTCTGCCTACCACGACAAGCACGATCAGCGTAGCCAGTGCGGCGACGGCGAAAATGGCGATGTCCGCATAGGTCATCACGGGAAGCTCGGCATACCGGCTACGCGACAACATGATCTGCTGGGCCGGTGAGTAGCCGGCCCCGGTGACCTTTACCCGGTAGGTGCCCCGGGCCAGGTTCTCCACCGGCACGTCACCGTCCGGACCGGCTGTCATCCTTTCGGTACGGCCGTCCGGATAGGTCAGTTCGATGCCTCCGGCGACCGGGTCGCGCGACAACCAGTCACGGATCTGGAACCGCACTGAGCGCAACAGGACGACGAACTTGACGTCACCGGTCCGGTTGGGGATCAACCGCTGCTCCCCGGCGTTGACGACGTTCGTGCCGTCGATCACGACACTCTGCAGGGAGTACGTCACCTCTTTGGCGACCGCGGAACCGGCTTCCAGCACCGGCCGCACGGCGGTCAGGCGGACCGGTTTGACACCTTCCAGTGTCAGCTGGCGACCGGAGTCGCTGCGGATGCTCATCGAGGTGATCCGGTCCGGCGTGACCGGTCTGCGTGCCTGGTCGACGAAGTCGTAACGAACGGTCCGAGTGGTCTGGAACGTCGCCTGGATCCGGGTGGTGCGCCCGATCACGAGGCTGAGCAGCTCCGGGGTGAATCCTTGAACGGTATCACCGCGCCCCGCCCACCGGACGAAGTCGGCGGATCCGCCGGGCAGGTCCAGGTGCGGCGTGAGAACTTGCAACCGGTGCTTCTCCCTGCTGCGCTCCACAGCGGCGTACGCCACACCTTTGCCGTCGGTCACGAGTGGCTTGCCGTCCACAGCGAATTTCGCGGACGGCAACGGCGGCACGGTGACCACTTTGAGAACGTTCTGCCCCGGCGGTCGCGCCGCTGAGACAGTCGACGGGAATCCGGCCATGAGGACGACCGCGAGCACGGCGACACCGATCCACCTGAACCTCCTCATCGGACAGCCTTTCCCGTGGTGTGTCGCCAGTTCTTGAGCCGCCGGCCGATCGGAGTGGCGCCGAAGCAGCTCAGGATCGCGAGAACCACCGCGCCGCCATACGTGAGGTAGACGATCGATGCGAGGTGGGGCGGCGCCGGGGCGGTGGCGCGACCGGTGCCCAGCAGCTCGGGTGGCCTGGGTGGCGCGGTGAAGTCGAACGCTCCGGTGATCCCAGGCGAACGGGCGTCCCGTTCGCCCAGCGGTGCCACGCGCCAGTTGTCCTCGACGAATTTCAGCACGGCGGTGTGATCGAGTCGCGTGTGCTCGATGTGCCCACGCCGGGAGTAGGCGCTGACCAGCAGGGCGGGCACCCGGAATCCGAGACCACCACCGTCTGATTTCGGCGGTGGGACGTGATCGAACCAGCCGCCCCAGGTGTCGTAGGCCCACATGAACGCCGAACTCGACCAGTAACGGCTCTTCGCCAGTCCCGCGATCATCTCGCGAACGAAGGCTTGTCCTGTCTGGACGCGGCTCGGTGGGTTTTCACTCGACCCCGATGCCGCGACGTAGGCTACCGCCGGCAGCGTGCCGGCGCGCAGGTCCTTGTAGTACTGGTTCAGGTCGACGATTTTGCCGGACAGTGTGGGATCGTCGAGGAACCGGGCGAAGTTCAGCAGCGGGACCCTGGTCGTCTGCCCCGCCCGCGGACCGGTGCCCGGCGTGCGGAAGGTGATCTTCGGGTCGTAGTTTTCGACGTAGAACTTCCAGGGGACACCGGCCTGTTCGAGCCGGTCGAAGATCGTCGGGATGTCGCCGTAGCCGCCCGGGGGCACGCGTTCACCGCCGCCGGGCGTGGGCACACCGGCGATCCAGTAGAAACGGTTGCGGCGGTTGCCGGTGGTCGCGGAGCTGAAGAACCGGTCGAACAGCGTGTACTTTTCGGCGACGTTCCAGTAGTAGGGAAGGTCGTTCGCGTCGTAGTAGCCCATTGCCTTGGCGCCGTCGAGGCCTCTTTCCCGGTACGTGGAGACGAAACCGTCCATCCTTCCGTCCGCGTACTGGGCCCGGTGAGTGGCCGGGCCGTGATCGAGGTGGTCCGGCGACTGATCACCCAGCCGGAACGGACGGACGCAGTCGGCCGGTTTGTCTTTGCGAAGCGGCATGCATGTGTCGGCGGGGATGCCGTCCGCGCCGGGATAAGTACCGAAGTAGTTGTCGAAGGAGTGGTTGGCCTGCATGAGCGTCACGAAGTGCTTGATCGGCGTGCTCGTGGTGCGCGCCGGCTCGGCGCCGGCGGGCAAGGGCACCAGCGCGGCGAGAACGAGGAGGACCATCAGCACGCTTGTCAGGCGCATGGTCATGACCGCACCTCGTAGATGATGATCACGGGTACCGGTGCGGTCCGGCCGTCGGGTGTGGTCACCTCGACTGCTTCGGTGTGGATGGCCACGCCGCCGTACTTGTGCACGTAACGCATCACCCGCTCGCCGAAGAACGGCGCGCGGGCAGCCGAGAACGCGTCCCACACCACGTACTGGAGGTTGCCGCTGCGCAGTTCCCGGTCCGGGTTGTCGATCGGTTCATAGGATGGGTTGCGGGACAGCGGGTTGGGGCTCACGGAAAGCGCGAATGCGCTACGGTGCCCGTAGAACCGCACCAGGTTCGCCATCGACGGCCCGATCGTCATCAACCGGCTGCCCTCGGGCAGGCCGGCCTTGATCCATCTGCCCGCCTCCCTGCCTCCTGGCACGCCACCGGAACCGGCAAGGAATGTGGTGTCCGGGTCCGGGTTCACGGCCTTCCAGGCCGGTGCCAGCAGGCTTGCGCCGACGGTGAGAACCAACAGGGCCCGGACCCATCGGGCCACTGCGGGACGGCGGCCCGACAACCAGGGCACCGCGGCGTGAACCCCGGTTCGTGCGGCCAGGGCCGCGACGGCGGGCACGATCGGCAACAGGTACTGGTATCCTTTTACCGGCCATAGATGGAAGAACACCAGCGGTACGCACATCCAGCACACCAGTAGCCATTCCCGCCACGTGTTCTGCTCACGTAGCAGCCAGAAGCCACCGGCTGCGAGCAGGAGCACCGCCGGCCCGACCGCCGGGGCCGCCGTCTCGCCGTAGAATGTGATCTCATGGTTCGCGCGCCGGAACAGTTGCCAGACCAGGTAGTTCTGCCCCGTGCTGGCTCGATCGGACAGGCTGAGTGACAGCGGGTACGCGACGAAGACCGCGCTCGTGATCGCGAGCACGACCAGCAGGTCACGCGGCCGGATACGGAACTCGCGGTGGAGCACGAAGAACATGAACACCGCGAGCACCAGGATGGCCGCGCTCTCCTTGGTCAGCAAGGTGAGTCCCATGACACCGGCCGCGGAGTAGAGCCACCCGGGGGTCCGCTCGGAGCAGAACCGCGCGACGCAGTACAGGGTGACAACCGCGAAGAAGGTCTCCGGCCCATCGAGCAGTACCTGGCGGGTGACCACGACGTGGTAGGGCATGATCGCGATGAAGAACGCCGCCACCAGCCCGGTTTTCGGGCCGTACAGCAGCTTGCCGAGCAAGTACACGGCCACCACTGTGGACAGTCCGAAAGTGACGGACATCAGCCGCGCGCCGGTGTCGCCCATGCCGCCGGAGAACCCGAGCGACAGGATCGCCTGAAACAGCAAGGGGTGTGCCCGGAAGATCGGGAACAGCCCGGACAGCGCGGGATCTCCAGCCAGCGCGGCGGCTTGCCCGGCGTAGACCGCCTCGTCGCTGTTGAAGCCGATCTCGCCCAGGGCCCACACCCGCAGGAAACCACCGGCTCCCACGATGAGCGTCATCGCCGGCACCACGCCGCCGCGCGCGAACACCCGCGCCGTCCATCGGTGCCGCGCACCGGTGGCGGTACCGGCCGTCATGTCCGGCGCCGCCGGTACACCCATCACGCAGACCGGCGGGGCGCGGGCCGCTCGCCAGTCGTGCCGGTGATCAGCAGTTTGGGGATCTCGTCCGCCCAGCTGAAGTCGGGCACGGCCAGCGAGCGCGCCCTCATCCCGCGGACGGCGGCGGACAGGATGTCGCGTTCCTTCTCCCGCAACGCCCGATGGTCGTCTTCGCCGATCACAATGGACGGTGTGAAGTGGCTGAACGGCGGGAACTGGTAGGCGTCCTCGGTGTTGGCCAGGAGCGTGCTCGCCGTGTCCTCCGGGCGCATATCGGCGACGGCATAGGGGCCCCGCTCGATCACGAACAGCTCGGTCACCCTGGCCTCCGCTGCGATCTCGCACGGCAGCAGCCGGTCCACCGCGTACTTGGGCGGCGGCACGATCCGCTGGGTGAGCGCGTTCGTGGCCATGATCGGCACGTTGAGGTGGCTGAGGGACAGTCCCAGCTGACGGCCTTGCCGGGAGTGCAGCAGACTCTGCAGCCACAGGCGTCGCCACTCCCGGCGGCTCAGTTCCTCGGACCGCGCCGCCCGCAGCGTGTGGTGGCTGATCGTCAGCGGCTTGGGAAAGCAGCCCACCCTGCCGTCACCACACAGCACGATCATGTCGTCGGAGAGGAACTTCGCACCGCGTTCGCGGACCAGTCGCAGCACCGTGCCGGTCTTGCCCGTGTCGGTTCGCGCGGAGATCAGCACGCCGAAGCCGTCGAGCTCCACACAGGCCGAATGCAGCAGCATCACGCCGCGCGATACCGCGACGAACCGCAACAGTGCCTCGAGGATGTTCGTGTAGACCACATGGGGTGACCGGCCGAGACCGGGGGAGACGATCACCTCGATCGGGCTGCCGAGAGAGACCCGGAAGTTCGCCCCGAACCGGCCGAGATGCTCGGAGTATTCGATCGCGGGCGGCCAGGCGAACTGGGTGACGACCGCGCGTGGCAGTGGGCGGCGGCTGCCGACCGGGCCGACGCGGATCTGGATCTCGGTGTCCTGGCCGAGCCACTGCGCACGGAAATAATCGAGTTCCGCCAGCCGAACCTGCGAGCCGATCGTCGCGACATTCGGGATGCAGTACCGATACGGCAGGTACCGCGCCAAGCCGGGGGACCGGTTCGGGGCGCCTCCCGCCGGGCTCCGGGTGGGAGTGGCATCGACGATGAGCCTGATCGGATCGCGCGTGGGCGTGGTCGCCGACGGTTCGCCGCGACCGTAGATCGCCATGTCAGTCACCCCGAACCGCACCAGGAACAACAGGCCGAGAGTGAAGGCGTTGGCCGACAGCACGCCCAGCCCGATCGCGTCGACCAGCAGGGCGAGCATCGGCAACCGCAGCACCAGCAACGCGTGGTTGAGCAGGAAGAACCGAACGGCGCGAGATACCGTCGAACTCGATTTCGCGCCGCGGTAGACGAGCATTTCGGTGAGGACGAACAGCCACGTCGTGGACGCCTCGGTGGCCAGAATGGCGGCCAGCAGATAGTGCAGGCCAAGCAAGTGGCCGTGCAGCAGCCACAACACGGCCGTGTTGACCACCAGCCCGGACAGTCCGACCAGCCCGAACGCGCCGGCCCGCATCAGCCGGTTGTTCGGCGAAAGGGCATGCCGGCCCGGGGGTGCGGTCCGCAGCCGCACCAATTGCCGCACGAGCGTCACGCCCGCACGCGGTGAGACCTGCCTGCGCCCAGCCGACCGTGGCTGCGTCCTCAGCGGGACCTCGGCCACTCGCAGGCCCGGATGCCGGACGAGGATTTCCAGCAGGGGCTTGAACCCGTCCAGCCGCAACCGGTCGAGGTTGAGCGCCGCGCGACGGACGGCGAAGAAGCCGCTCAGCGGGTCACTCGGCCGGCCGAGCAGGTGTGGGAAGAAGGCCTTGGCGGCCGTCGTGGACAGCAAGGACGCCCAGTGCCGTGAGACGCCGTCCTGTCCGGCGAACCTGCTGGCGATCACCACGTCCATGTCTCGTGCTCGGCCGATCTCCGTGAGCCATGGCGCCAGCGCCGGCGGATAGCGACGGTCGCCGTCCATCAACACGGCCCACGCGCCACGCGCCTGCGTCAGGCAGGCGAGCACCGCGCCACCGAGCCCGCCATGCCGCTCGCCGGGCGCACGGTGGAACAGTCGCACCGGGACGCGTGACCGCCCGTCAAGGGAAAGCACGGCATGTCCGGCTCCGTCGTCGCTCTCATCGACGAGGAGGATCTCCATTGACGGCCCTGGTTGCTTCTGGGAAAGCCGCCGCACGATGAAGGCGACATTGTCGGCCTGGGTGGCGGCCGTAATGATGACGCTGATCTCGGGCAGCTGGTTTTCCTGTGCCGGCCTGATATCGAATTCGGTGAGTGTCGGGTCGAGTTCGCTCTTCCCTTTTGCGTTCTCCTTCACAGCTTCCCTTCTCGTTCCTCGCGAACCGGCGACCAGGCAGTCGAGGAACAGGCAAAGCGTGACAGCCGGAGGGCCCGCCCATTGCCTGCGGCACGAGATCGGGGCTGAATCTCCTTCAACTTTTCTTCGAAAGACTGCGGTACTCGTCTCGCTTTCCCAGTGCTTGACTGGTGATGAGTATGCGAGCCGGGACTCAAAAGGAATAGGCGACCATTTGCCCGGCCCCGCCTGGAGGCGCGACGACTACGCCGCTGTCCCGCGGGCACCCGGGACCTGTTGACCAGAGGTGAGTACCTGCCGCAGCAGCTGGCCCGCTCGTCGTGGACTCTTCGGGACTTGCCGCCGCAGGCAGTGTCCGGCGCAACGCCTGGGACGAGTTCGTGCCGTTCCTGGACTACGACATCGAGATCAGGCGCATGATCTGCTCCACGAACGCGATCGAATCGCTGAACGCCCGCTACCGACGGGCGATCCGCGCTCGCTGGCATTTCCCGACCGAGCAGGCGGCGATGAAATGCCTGTATCTTGTGACCCGCAGCCTGGACCCGACCGGGGCAGGCCGCGCCCGATGGACGATGCGCTGGAAACCAGTGATCAACGCCTTCGCCATCACGTTCGGTGACCGCTGGCCGGGAGCCGAAACCTACTGATCGACAACGCCGGAAACACCGATCACGGGACAGACCCAACCGAAGCTGTGCCCGCAGCGACCATGGGGGCACCCGCGTAGAGACGGCACGAACGAACTCAGGCGCGTCGCCGGTTGCGGAACTGGCCGAAGTCGACCACGACCTCGCGTCTAGCTGCGTCCGGATCGCGTGGAGGTCCGGCCTGTGCTGGCGTTGTCCGGCGAGCAGGCATTCTATGAGATGCGACCCGAACTGCCCGAATATCGGCCCGGGTTGCCCTGATTCCCCCTCGGCTTACACCGCGTACACCGAGGTCGGGCGGTCGCATCCGGAAAGTGTCCGAAGAGGCAACGATCCTATGCGGGAAGTCCAGGTCCGTCCGGTCGTGTTGGACATTTTTATTCCACATACCGAAGATGGGGCCGGAATTCTTCTGTTCAGCTGACTTCCGCGAAGCGGGAAATCGACTCCGGGTAAGGGGCACCACCATGAGCGAGATCTTCTGCGGATTGAAGCTCACCCACGACGGCTCCCTGGCCGCGATCGAAGACGATCGACTGCTCTTCTCGATCGAGGCCGAGAAACTGGAGAACCGGGCCCGGTACTCGGCGCTGAACAAGTGGCGCGACCTCGTCGCCGTGCTCGACGGGCGGGGGCTGCGCCCGGAAGAGCTGACTTCGATCGCGGTGGACGGCTGGGGACGAACCGCGGGGGAGGACACCCACCAGGTCCACGTGATCGACGACGCGGGCGTCCGGCGCCCGGTACCGGTCGCCTCCTATCGTGACTCGCCCGGCACCGGCATCGACCCGCTCAGCCGTCCGTTCGAAACGGCCGAACTGTTCGGTGACGGCCTGGTGAAGTTTCGCAGTTTCAGCCACGCGACCGGCCACGCGCTGGCGGGCTACTGCAGCAGTCCGTTCGCCCAGCGAGGTGAATCCGCGCTCATCGTGGTGTGGGACGGCGGCATGGCGCCCTGTCTGTATCACTACGACCCGGTCCGCCGGTCCTTGCGGCCGCTGCGCTGGCTGTTGGACGTCTTGGGTGGCCTGTACCCCATCTTCGCCACCCACCTCGAACCCTTCCGTACCGGGGACGGCGCCCTCGACACCGATGCCCGGAAACTGGAGACGGTGATCCTGCCGGTCTCCGGCAAAGCGATGGCCTACGCGGCATTGGGGAGACCGGACGACGACGCCCTGGCCGCCATGGCGGCCGCTTCGAGCAGGCACCGGCCCAACGACGTCGTGCCCATGTATCTGTGGAGCCGCTCCGTCCTGCGCGACCTGGCGCCGAAGAAGCTTTCCGACGCCACCCTGATGGCGTCGATGCAGGAATACCTTGGGGGACTGCTGGTCGAGGCGCTCCGCCGGTTCGTGACCGAGCACGAAGAGTTCCGCGGCACGCCGCTCGCGTTGTCCGGTGGATGTGCCTTGAACATCAAGTGGAACGCCCGCGTGCGTGACTCCGGCCTGTTCTCCGAGGTGTGGGTACCGCCGTTCCCCAACGACGCGGGTTCGGCCATCGGCGCGGCCTGTGCGGAGATGATCGACCGCACCGGGAAGAGTGCCCTGCACTGGTCCGCCTTCGCGGGGCCGGAGGTCGTTCCCGGCACCGAAGTGCCGGAGGGCTGGACGTCGACGCCGTGCACGCTGGACGAACTGGCCGAACTGCTCGCCGTCGAAGGCGAACCGGTGATCGTACTGACCGGCCGGGCCGAGATCGGTCCCCGCGCGCTCGGGCACCGGAGCATCATCGCCCCGGCGATCGACGCCGGGATGCTGGACCGGCTGAACGAGCTCAAGCAGCGCGCGTCCTACCGGCCGGTGGCACCGATCTGCCTGGAGGACGCGGCTCCCGACGTGTTCTCGCCGGGCACCCGGGATCCGTACATGTTGTTCGAGCACCAGGTCCGTCCGGAATGGCGTGCGCGGGTCCCGGCCGTGGTGCACGTCGACGGCAGCGCCCGGCTGCAGACCGTCGGTGCGGAGAACCCGGTGACGTACGAACTGCTGACCGCCTACCGGCGCCGGACCGGGGTACCGGTGTTGTGCAACACCAGCGCGAACTTCAACGGCTCCGGGTTCTTCCCGGACGTCGCCTCCGCCGCCCGCTGGGGAAAGGTCCGCTACATCTGGTCGGAGGGCGCGCTCTATCGCTCCGAGGCCGGCCGATGACCACCGACCTCGGAGAGGTCTTCACCCGCTTACCGGAGGTCCTGCGTGAGCGGGAGCCCTACCCGGTTCTCGCCCACCTGCGGGAATCCTCGCCGTATCCCGCTTCGGACGGCGTCGTCGTGGTGGCGAAACACGAACACTGTTCGGCGATCCTGCGCGACCCACGCGTCAGTAGCGACAGGAGCCGGGCCCGCATCTTCCACGAGGACGTCCGCCCGGCGAGCCGGAAGCTCGTCGACCTCGATCCGCCGGACCACACCCGCCTCCGCCGCCTGGTGTCCAAGGCCTTCACCGGGCGCGCCCTCGCGCCGCTGCTGCCGCGGATCAGCGCGACGGTGCACGACCTCCTCGACGCGGTACCCCCGGACGGTCCTTTCGATGTCATCAAGGACTTCGCTTCGCCGCTGGCATTGTCGACGGTCTGTATCCAGCTGGGTGTTCCCGCCGCGGACCACGAACGGGTCGGCGACTGGTCCAGGACGCTTTCCCGCGGGCTGTACCCGCTTCCGCTGGGATCGGTGGACCAGGAGGCGACCGGCGACGCGGCGCGGGCGGGCGGGCGCCTGCTCGTCTACTTCAAGAAGCTGCTCGCGGAACCACGTTCGGCGCCGCACGGTCCCGTCCTCGACGCCCTGCTGAACACCGGAGACGAGGGAAGCGGGCTGAGTGAAAGCGAAGTCCTCGGTATCTGCGCGCTGCTGATCAACGCCGGCTACGAGACGACGGTCGATCTCGTCGGAAACGGCGTCCGGGCACTGCTGGAGCATCCGGAACAGTTGCGGCGTCTCGCCGGGGATCCGGACCTGGCGCCCGCGGTGGTGGACGAGGTGCTGCGATACGACTCGCCCGCACAGATCACCACGAGAGTGGCCGTCGCCGACCTGACCGTCGGTGGACTGCGGATCGCGGCAGGGGATCTCCTGGTCCTCCTGCTGGGTGCGGCCAATCGCGATCCCGCCGTCTTCACCGGGCCGGACGAGTTCGACATCGGCCGGACGGGAGCCGGGCAGCACCTCGCTTTCGCGTCGGGTCCGCATTTCTGCCTCGGCAGCGGGCTCGCCCGGATCGAAGGAGCCGCCGCGTTCGCGGCGTTCGCCTGCCGCGTGATCGAGCCGAAGGTGCTGACCGATCGGCTCACCTACAAGGCGACCCCGAGTTTGCGTGGGCCGGAAAGTCTCGTAGTCGCGTTCAGCGGTGTCCGTGCTGCGCCACCGGTGCTCAGCAGAGCGACAGCCGACCACGGAGTCGGCCAGGAAAGGAGGGGGACGTGACCGGTGTGACCACAGCCCCAGGTGTGGCGCGGGTCTTCCAGGAGCGGGTCCGGGAGCACGGTGAGCGGGAGGCCGTGGCCTTCGTTCGAGACCCGGACGACCCGGACTCCACCGTGTCCTGGAGTTATCGACGGCTGCACGACGAGGCGAGCGCCGTCGCGGCACATCTCGAACGACTGGCCCGGCCGGGAGACCGGATCCTGCTGACCTATCCGTCCGGACCGCATTTCGCCGCGGCCTTCCTCGGCTGTCTCTACAGTGGACTGATCGCTGTTCCGGCGCCGTTGCCCGTGCGCTCGAAACAACAGAAGCGGCGATTGACGGCCATCGCGGAGGACGCCGGTGTCTCGGTGGTGCTGGCCCACTCGGGCGACCGCGGCGTCGTACTGGACTGGGTGTCCTCGGAAGGGCTCGACGATCTGGTTCCCGTGTTCACCGACACCGTGGACCCCGCTCCGGCGGCGGACTTCTCCGCGCGGGAGCGCGGACCCGACGCCGCCGCCTTCCTGCAGTACACCTCCGGATCCACGGGTGACGCCAAAGGTGTCGTGCTGACCCACGACAACATCCTGACCAACTCCCGGATCCTGTTCGAGATCACTGATCTGCCGCCGGAAGAGATCCGCCTGGTCTGCTGGCTCCCGCTCTACCACGACATGGGGTTGATCGGCCAGCTGCTGAGCCCGCTGTTGTTCGGTGGAACCTCGTATCTCCTCGATCCCGGCACCTTCGTCCGGCGTCCCTATTCCTGGCTGCGCACCATCGACCGGTACCGCGCCACGGTTTCGGCGGCCCCCGACTTCGCCTTCGGCCTTTGTGTCGACCGGATCTCCGACGAGGAGGTCTCCCGGCTCGACCTGTCGACCTGGAAGATGGCGACCAATGGTGCCGACTGGCTCAACCTGTCCACCATGCGCGGCTTCGCGGACAAGTTCGCCCCCGCCGGGTTCAAGGCCGAAATGTGCCCGGCTTACGGCCTGGCGGAGGCCACGCTGATCGTGGCGAGCCGTCGTTCGTCCACCCTGCGGGTCCTCGACGCGGACCGGAACGCGCTCGACGGCGGGGCCTTCGAGGTCGCGGATCCGCCCGAGACCGGCAAGCAGATCATCAGCTGCGGGTTCCCGCACGAGATCGATCTGGAACTCGTCGATCCGGACACTCTGGAGCCTCTCGGCGAGGACCAGGTCGGTGAGATCTGGCTGCGCGGACGCAGCGTCGCCAAGGGGTACTGGGGCAAGGACGAACAGACCAGGCAGTTGTTCCACGCGACCACGGCCCAGGGCGACGGACCGTATCTCCGGACCGGCGATCTCGGGTTCCGCCACGACGGTGAGCTTTATGTGACCGGGCGGATCAAGGAGGTCATCGTCGTGCGGGGGCTGAAGATCTACCCGCAGGACATCGAGTCCGCCTTGCGGGCGGAATTCCCGGAACTGCCGGGGATCACCGCGGCCTTCCGCCTTCCTGG
The DNA here is from genome assembly GCF_037997115.1 of Amycolatopsis coloradensis. Classification (NCBI taxonomy): domain Bacteria; kingdom Bacillati; phylum Actinomycetota; class Actinomycetes; order Pseudonocardiales; family Pseudonocardiaceae; genus Amycolatopsis; species Amycolatopsis coloradensis. The sequence goes on along the minus strand of NZ_CP150484.1, from coordinate 6,248,653 downwards.
ACCCGAGGACGAACCGGACCGGGTCGTCATCACGCACGAGGTCCGCGAAGCATCGGCCGAACACCTGGCGGAACTGGCGCAGAAGGTCGTGCACCTGGTGGCTCGCGAGTTCGGTGCCCAGGTCGCCGGGGTGTCGTTCCTCCGCCCGGGCGGCGTACAGCGGACCACCAGCGGGAAGGTGAAACGCGTCGAAATGCGCGAACGCTATCTGGCCGGCTCGCTGCAGCCGGTCTATCAGTACACCCGCTGAACTCGAGGACAGGAGAGCAGGAAATGAGCATCGAGCAGAACGGTCTGCAGCAGATCGACGAAGAAAAGCTGCGTGAGTGGCTGGTCTCCCGGGCCGCCAAGTACGCGAAGTTGGACGACGCCGAGATCGACGCCGACACGCCGCTGTCCCAGTACGGCTTGGATTCGGTGAGCGCGGTCGCCCTCGCCGTCGACCTCGAGGACGAATTCGGGATCGTGCTTGGCGTCGACACGCTGTGGAAGTACCCGACCGTGAACCTCGTGGTCGAGATGCTTCTCTCGACCCCCCAACGAAGCCAGCGGGATTAGCGGAGGAACTTCGGTGGATGACCTTTCGACCGCCCACACCGTCCAAGAGCGACGGTGCCCCGTCGACACCTCTTTGCACAGCAAGCTCAGGACACCGGAGTTCGCGGCGAATCCGTTCGACCTGCTCGGCGAACTGCGGGAGAGCGGGCCGGTGCACCGGTGCGAACCGCCCGGCGCGGCCCCGATCTGGCTGATCACCCGGCACGCGGAGGGGGCCGCCGCGCTCACCGACCCTCGGCTGGTGAAGGATCCGACCGCGGTCGGTCTGCCCGCGGGCTGGCAGCCCGGGACGGAAACGTCCCAGCTCTGGTCGAAGGATCTGGCCAGCAACGACCCGCCGAACCACACCCGGCTGCGCAAGCTCGTGGCCCGTCCGTTCACGAAGCGCCGCGTCGAGGCGATGCGGCCGGGCATCGAGAAGGCCGCCCGGGAACTGCGCGAGACCATGGTGCGGCACGAAACCTTCGATCTGGTCACCGAGTTCGCCGGCGGTCTGACCACCGCCACGATCTGCGATCTGCTCGGCATACCCGCTGCCGACCGGGACACCTTCCAAGGGTGGGCGGACACGTTCTTCACCGTCACCGTGCCGGGGCAGGCGGACAACGACCTGTTCGTCTCGATCACCAAGTACTTCGCCAGGCTCATCGCCCGCAAGCGCGACGATCCGCAGGACGATCTCCTGAGCGCCCTGATCAAGGACACCGGAGACGACAAACTCGACGGCCATGAACTGATCTCGATGGCGTCGTCGCTGCTGCTCACCGGGCACGAGCCCGCCGTCCGGCTGATCGGCAACATCCTGTTCAGCCTGCTGCACAGGCCCGAACTGGTCCGGGAACTGCGCGAGGACCCGTCGCTGATCCCCGCCACCATCAGAGAGATCATCCGATTCGACAGCCCGGCGCTGACCTCGCTGGTCCGCTTCGCCGCCGAAGACATCGAGATGGGCGACGTGGTGATTCGCCGCGGGGACGCGGTGCTGGTCTCGTTGCTCTCGGCCAACCGTGATCCGGCGAAGTTCGAGCAGGCGGACGAATTCCTCCCGGCCCGGGACACCGCCGGTCACCTCGGTTTCGGTCTCGGCATCCACTTCTGCATCGGTGCGCAGCTGGCACAACTGGAGGCGGAGGTGGCGGTGCGGGAACTGCTGCCGCTGCTGCCCGAACTCAGCCTCGCCGTTCCGGAAAGCGAACTGCCCTATCACCCGGGGCTGCAGATGTACGGGGTGCAAAGCCTGCCGGTATGCCTTCGCCGGACGTGACGATCCCGCTTGGCTCTATTCGCCGAACTAGTGGAGATGAAGGTGCCATGTCGCCTGTGACAAAGGAAACGAACCGTGAGAAGACCGCCGAGCGGCTGCTCAAGTCGTCCGCCGGGAAATTCTACGACCCCGAAGTCGACATCGACTGGAACGCTCCACTGGTCGAGGGGAAGTCCTTCATGCTTCCTCACCGCTCTTCGCTCTACGGCACGAAGCTGTGGGACACGCTTTCGAATGAGCAACGCATCGAGCTCAGCAAACACGAGATGGCCAACGTCGCGGGTTTGGGATTATGGTTCGAAAACCTCGTGATGCAGATGCTCCTCAAAGAGCTCTACACGGGGGATCCGATCAGCTCGCACGCCCAATACGCGCTGACCGAGATCGCGGACGAATGCCGCCACTCGACCATGTTCGCGCGGCTGACCGTCTGGATGGATTGCCCGGTCTACGGCCCCGTACCGTGGATGCGCCAGCTGGGGAAGCTCCTGCCCACCCTCAGCTACGGGCCCGCGCGTTATGCCGCGATCCTGGTCGCGGAGGAGGTACTCGACCGCATCGGGCGTGAACAGATGAACAACCCGGACATCCAGCCCCTGGTGCGGATGGTCAACCGGATCCACGTGCTCGAAGAAGCCCGTCACGTCACCTTCGCCCGCGAAGAGCTCACCCGCGGGATGGCCCAGCTGTCCAAGGCGGAATTGCTCTACCAGCAGGCCATGGCCGCACAGATTTCGTTCCTCGTGGTTCGCGCGTTGGTCAACCCGAACTTCTTCGCGGCCGTCGGGATCCGGCCCCGTGACGGAGCCAAAGCGGCATGGAGCAACCCGAACTGGCACGAGACCATCCGCTGGGCGGGGGAGAAGGTCATGCCGTTCCTGCTGGATTCGGGTCTGGTCGGCAAACCCGGCATGTACTTCTGGCGTAAGTCCTTTCTTTTGTGAAGTGTGGAGGAGCACGGCGTGGTCGCGGACCGGCCGACGGGTGAGCCCGCTCCTTGACGGGTAAGTCGACCACGGCGTGTCCGTGAAGGCCTCCTTCCCTACCTTGAGAGTAGGGAAGGAGATCGGA
>NZ_CP150484.1:6021546-6245750 GCF_037997115.1 Amycolatopsis coloradensis | reverse complement strand
ATCTGGCGTTTCGGGTTCTAAGCCGAAACGCCACTCACGACCAGCGCACGACCAGGGCCGAAGGCTCCCATCACCGCATCAGACGCGACGAAGGGAGCCTTCACCCCGCCGCCCGCCCCGCCCACGAGCACGACACGTTTGCCTTACTCCTGAATAGAACCCGAATCGCCACTCACGACAGCGGCTCGGCTACGCCGCATTCGCCTCACCCGCCGTCGACCCGCAGTACCACACGTCCGTCCGCCATCGCGAGTCCTCCGCCCGGCTCGATGTGCACGGCCGTGGCGCCCCTGGCCCCTGGAAGGGCGACGATCCGCGCGATCTTCATCTGCCCCCCGGCGGACTCCGCCGGCGCCAGGATGGCGGCCAGCGCCGGATGCGGCAGGCAGGCGGCAGGCGTCGGCGTACCGCACCAGAGGTCCTCGTCCGCGTGGGCGCGCACCCCGACGAGCCCGCCGACCGGGGCCTCGGGCGCCTCGGGCGGGTGCTCGCCGTAGTTCACCACCGCCGTCGCCACCGTGCCGGTGTCGTCGTTCACCGTCACCCGTACTCGCCAGACCTCACCGTTCCAGCCGCCGGCCGCGTCGAACTCCAGAGCGAGAGAGTTCCCGTCATGCCGAAGCCTGTCGAGGTGGATGTCCACCTCGGAGATCGACTCCAGGTGCTGGCGCGGATGTCCTTCCGGGCGTACCCAGTCACCGGCGGCGAGGACGTATTCGAGCAACATCGGCACGGAGAGCACGCCGGTGGATTCGCGCAGGTGGGGGTCCTCGGCGAGGGTCCATCGGTGCCGAGTGCGGAATCGCTCGTGCTCGAAGAACCGGCTGACCTCGCCGAGGAACAGCCGGCCGGTGTCCACTCGTCTCCGGTCCGGGCTCCCGGCGGGCCACGCCGTGCTGCGCAGATGATGCGGCCGGGCCATCACGCCGAGCCTGCCGAAGTAGCCGGATTCCCCGCTATGGTCTGGGTTCGCGGTCAGTGCGGCCATTTCCGAGAGCCAGTTCGCGACGCCGTCCGCGGGTGACATCGTGGAACCGTAACGGGCGGCACCGACGTAGTGCACGATGTTGCCGGTGCGTTCCCAAGTCGGCCAGTTGATCGTGTGCACAGGCACGCCACTACGCCGCGCTGTCCACAGTCCGAGCCTGCTCAGCGCGCCGCTGCCCGCCGCGTAGGCGGTGTGACCGACCATCCCGCCGCTCGCGGACATGGACCCCGCGCAGGAGACGAAGCGCAAGGGCCGGTCCACCGACGCCCGCGCGGAGACCGCGTCGAACAGGGTCGCGAAGCCGGTGACCTTCACGTCGACCGCCCGCACCACTTCCTCCGGCGTCAGCCGGGAGAACCGGACACCGCGGTAAGTGGCGGCGTTGTGCACCAGCACGGTCGGGCCGGCGTCCAGAGAGGACAGAAGTCGTTCGACCTGAGCCCGGTCGGTGACATCGCAAGGCTCGTAACGGATCCGCAGGCCGTTATCGGCCGCGGCGGCGAGGTTGGCCAGCGCGGTTCGTACGAATTCGGCGTCCTCGACGGCGCGACGGCCTTCGGCGACTCCGCCGGGTTCACCGGCCGCGTCGATGAGCCGCCTCTTGCGCCAGTCGGTGAAGGTGGCGTCGTCCGGCTCCGCACCGGGTCCGGTCAGAGGGCGTCTTCCGGTGACCACCACCTCCGCGCCGAGGGCGGCGAGTCGCCGCGCGAGGGCGAAACCGACTCCCCGCCCGCCACCGGAGACGAGTACGCAGTCTTCGGGGCCCACCGGCGATGCCGAGGCCGGGTCCGATGGTGCGGAGGTGATCCGGACACGCTGAACGTGGCGTACCCCGTCGCGGTAGCCGACCTCCTGATCGCCGGGCAGTCCGGCTTCGGTGTCGAGCACCCTGGCGATCGTGGCGGCATCACCGCGGTCGAGGTCGATGCTCCTGGTGCGGACCCCGGGAAGTTCGACCATCAGGTTCTTCGCCAGTGCGACCCAGGCCCCGCTCAACGGTTGGGGGACGGGACCACCGGAGCGACCGAACAGCCCGTCGCCATGGCCGACCGTCAGATACTGGAAGCGGTCCGCTTCCGCCGATTCGAGCCAGTGGTCGTACACCGCCTGGAGTGCCGCGGTGGTGGTCTGGAGAGCTTCACGCCAGGCCTGATCACCCAGCTCGTAGTCGGTGAGACCGGTGAGCGTGAGATCCGCGATGACATCCCACTCGGCCGTCAGTTCCGCGACACGCGCCGGGGAATCCGCCGTGACGACGACAGCGCCTCGTGCGGCGAGCTGTTCCGCCACCGCTTCCGTGGTGGGTCCGTGCGCGCCCAGCACCAGCACCCGCCGGTCCAGGAGCCCACCCGGAGCGGGCTCCGCCGGACGCGGCACCGGCTCGGCCACCCAACGCTGCACCGGCCTCGAGAAGGAGGAACTGTCGTAGGCGAGAAGCTGCGGGCGCACGGCCGGTTCGTTTTCCGCGCCGTCCGCGGGTGCCCGCACCGCCGGCGGGGAGACCGTCAGAGGATGTGCCGCACGCTGCTCGTCGACCGTCCGCACCTGTCCGCTTTCCTGATGGACGTAACCCAGCGGTTCGCCGGTCGCGCCGGTCATCCGCAGCACGAGCCGTCCGTCCGAGGTGAAGACCCCGCCCCAGTCACCGGTCTCCGGTCCGGAGGTGGCCCTCAGCGTCAGTTCCTCCCCGGCCAGCGCGACGTCGTCGAGTCCGCCGTAGAAGTCGATCCTGCGTACCGTCCGCGGCACCGCGATCGGGCTCCACCCGTCTTCGGCGGCCACCGCCATCACTTGCGCCAGCGCGTCACAGACGACGGCGGGGAACACCGCGTCCTCGAACCAGCGCGTCACCTCGACGCGGTCGAGTGTCAGCGTGGCCAGTTTGCCCTCGTGACCGAAGTGGACCCGTTCTGCCGCCGCGAAGATCCCGGACAGCGCGACGAACGGGTTCGGCAGTTGATAAGGGTTCGCCAGCTCCACGGAGCCGGCGGTGACGGGAAGCCGATCCGGTCGCGGCCGCGGGCACTCGACCTGCCGGTCACGCAGGACCACCGACATCCGGCCGTGCTCCCGGTCGGTGGCCAGCACCGTCCCGTCCGGCGCGACCACATCGGTCAGGATCCGCACTCGCACCACGGTTTCGCCGTACTCGCCAGGCGTGTCTTCGACGACCTCCGCCACGATCTTCTTCCGCTGGGGCCGGGCGGATTCCCGGAAGACGCGGACGAAGCGGTCGAGGGAGAGGTCGCGTACGCCGACCGGCACCCGGCCGGGCACCAGCGCTTTCGCCGCCTGTGCGGCGATCTCGACGACGAGCATCCCGGGGACGGTGGGATGCCCGCCGACGAGATGGTGCCGCAGGTAGCCGTCACGGTCGACGCTGAATTCCCGGTGGGCGACCAACCTGCCCGCACCCGCTTCGGTGACTTCGCCGAGCAGCGGTTCCGCCTTCGGCTCGGGGCCGGGGGTCCAGACCGCGGTCCGCTGCGGATGCCGCTCGCTCATGATGCGCCGTTCGACCGCGCCGAAATAGCCGAGGGTGGGAGCAGCGCCCGGCCTGCTCAGCTCGGCGAGGAAGTGCGCGATGCCCTCGGCGGCGGGCATCCGCGACAGATGCCGGTCCAGCACCTCGGCCACCAGTGGCTCGGTGGAGCGGGTCGTGCCGTCCCACAGTCCCCAGCCGAAGGTGGTTTCGGTCGAATCCGTCGCCGCGTCCGCGGCGGTGTACAGGAAGTCGTTGGCCGCGGCATAGTCGGTCTCGCCTTGGATACCGAAGAGCCCGGCCAGCGAACCCGCGTTGACCCAGCGCCGCGGCGGGTTTGCGGCGAAGGCGTGTTTGAGCGCGTGATAGGTGTCGACCTTGATGTCACGCACGGCGCGGAAGTTCTTCAGCGGTTTCGCGGGCAGTTCCGCGGAGCGGGTCAGCCCGGAGAAGTTCAGCAACAGATCTACGGGCCTCCCGTCGTGCGCCGCCACCACCTCCGCGCACACCCGCCGGACCTCGTCCGGATCACGCGTGTCACACACGTGGTAGTGCACCTTGCCCTCGCCGCAAAGCGCGGTGAGCCGGGCGAGATCGGCGTGCACTTCCCGGGCTTGGGCGAGTTTTCGCAGCCTGGCGTTGGCCATCGGTACACCGCCGGCTTCACGGGCGGCCGCCACCAGGGCCGTCCGGCGACGAAGCCGATGGGCTTCCTCGTCCTCGACCAGTTCTTCGTGGTCGTAGGCGGAAAGGTCGTTGGTGCCGAGGATGTGGACGACGGGACGGCAGTTCTCCGCCAAGCCGAGCAGGGTGAGCATTCCGATGCCCCGGCTCGTGCCCGCACCGAGGACGACGGAGCCCTCGGCCAGTACCGGTCCCCGCGCCGGCGGCACGGGGGCGGGCCGCGCGCGCCGTACCCAGCGCTCACCGCCTCCCAGTACGACTCCCGGCAGGGCGTGCCGGACCCGCATCTCTTCGGTGAGCTGCGCGGGAGCCGCTTGATCGTCCGCAGCGGTCAGGACCACGCAGAACCGGGCGTTGGCGACCACCGGTTCCAGCTCCAGCACCTTGACCAGTCCGGTGAACAATCCCGCGTAGGGGTGGACCGCTCCGTCTTCGCGTGCGCCGCCGGAAAGGGCGATTCCGTAGGTTTCCAGCTCCCTGGCGGCCTTCGCGACGAGAAAACAGGCGTCATGCAGCCGGAGTACGTCGGCCGGGGCCGAAACGCGGTCCAGCCAGTCGTGCCAAGGATCAAGGGTCGCGAGCACGCGTATATGCCGGTAGGGCCGTTCGGCCAGCATCGCGAGCAGTTCCTCGTCGTCGCTCACCCGCCGGCCGCCGAGCCGCCAGCCCGCGTCATCGAACCGAAGGACGGTCGCGTCGTCCGACAGCCCCTCCGGCACCGAAGCGCCATCAGCGAGCACCACCAACGTGTCGGCTGGGAACAGCGGTGCGGCAGGGAGCACAGGGACGCGCTTTTCCCGCTGCCAGGACAGTTCGTACCGTTGCAGCACGGTCGTGGGCGAGGCCGGGGTCTTGACCCGCAACCGGGCCGTCCGGCCGTTCGACTCGCGGGCCACGACCTGATCGGGCACCTTGCCGGTCAGCACTTCCAGCAGTTCCCGCGCTCCCTCGGCGCCGAAGAGATGCGGTGAATCGACGCCATCCGGAATGCTCATGACAACTCCAAAGCAGTGTGCGTCAGGGTTCGATGTGCGCGAGCACGGGTAGGGACCATTCCTCGGCCTTCTCCGCCGAAGTGACCGCGAAGAGGTAAGCGCCTTCGGCGTCGACGGAGTCACCGGACGGTTTCTCCCGTAGCGACCGGACCCAGGCGGGGTACGGGTTGGCGCTCATCCCGCCCACCAGGGCCAGGTCGAGATCGCCTTCTTCGAGGAAACGGGCCGCGGTCTCGAAGGATTCGAGCAGAGCCGCGTTCCCGGCGTCCACCACCAAGTTCAGCCCTCGGAGGTCGAAGTGGTTGGCGATCCTGGAGGCGATGACGTTCGGCATCACCCCGGGCTGGGTGTCCGGGTTGATCGCGGGCCAGGTGCCTGCCACCTCGGACCACAGCCGGTCGAGGAAGTCCGCCACGGCGGGGGTGGGATTCCCGCCCACCGCGGCCCGGATGTCGTCGAAATGCACCCGCAGCTGGGCGCCGTGCATCGCGCCGGTCTGGCCGGTCACCCCGAACAGGACGCCCGTGGTGTCGCGGTGGGTCTCGCACTGTTTCCGCACCGGGGCGGGAAGCCGCGCCATGCATTCGAGGGCCAGTAGCTGTGCCCTGTCGATCCGGCGCATCATCGGCGGTGGCAAAGCGACCCCGTCGATCCGGTGGACCGGGTAGACCGCACCGAAGGATGCCGCGCCGTCGTCCGGCTCGCAGGCCGACCAGCCGACGATCACCAGCGGCCGGGACCGGACGGCGACCGGGGCGGCCCCACGCGGCTCCTCGGACGTCCTCGGATGCAGCTCGGGAAGATACTCCGACACCACGGCTGTCGCGTTCGTGCCGCCGAAGCCGAACGCGGCCACCGCGCCGGTCCGCGCTCGATCACGGGCACTTCGCCGCCAGTCCGTGGTCCGGCGTGGCACCTCGATGTTCGTGGTCTGCTCCGTGACCCGCGCGGGCAGGCGTGCGAACCGGTGCTGGGGCGGGATCCGGTCGTGGCGCAGACACAGCAGGAGGTGGATCAGGGACACCACTCCCGCCGGCCACCCGGTGTGCCCGATGACGGATTTGTTGGACACCACGGTGACCGGGCGGTCCGGCGCGTAGACCTCGGCGATACCGAGCAGTTCGGCGGTGTCGCCCGTGGGGGTGCCGGTCGCGTGCGCGATGACGAGGTCGATGTCCCGCGGGCTGGTTCCGGCCTTGGCCAGCGCCCGTCGCGCCGCCATCACCTGGCCGGTGGTGGCGGGCGCGTTGATGGCCTTGCCCTTACCGTCCGCCGACAGACCGACTCCACGGACGATGCCGAGCACGGTGTCGCCGTCCGCCAGCGCCCGGGACAGCTTCTTCAGCACCACGAGTCCCGCGCCGTCGGCGAACAGCACGCCGTTGGCGCCCTCGTCCAGCGATCGGACTTCGCCGGTGGGGGACAGGCCGCCCATTTTGGCGAACGCCACCATGTAGGTGACCTGCATGACCGCCGAGCCACCGCATACGGCGACGTCGCAGCGGCCGGAATTCAGTTCGCGGATGCCCCGGTCCAGTGCGTACAGCGAGGACGAACAAGCCGTGTCCACCACGTGCACGGCGGAATCACCGGGGAGGATCCCCGCGATGGCGTCCGACGCGATCGCGTGCGGCAACGACCGGGCGGTATCGCCCGTGCCGCGCGGGAAACGGGCCAGGACGCGCTGCTCGACCTGATGTTTCTCCTCACCGCTCATGCCCTGCGCGTGTGGTCCGTCGAGCGCTTCGCGTACCGCGGCCACCACCTGGGCCTCGGAAAGGTGCTGGCTGCCGTCGGCGGTGAGCCCGACGCAGAAGGCGACCCGGTCGCGCGCGCCCACACTGGTGTTCTCGAGCGCCTGATACAGGCTGTGCCGCAGCCACAGGGTGCTGAAGTCGACGTCCGCCGGTGCTTCCGCCGCGAGCCGGGGATGCGGACGGAAACCGGTGATGAGGCCGGAAACCGGCTGCGATCCCTTGTCCGGCACGTCGGTGCGGTTCGGGGTGAACGCGGCGGTCACCCAACGATCGGGGGTGGCCTCGGTGAACAGGTTCGGTCCGTCGACCAGCACGTCCCAGAACTCTTCCGGGCTGGACGCGCCGGGAACCGCCATGCCCATCCCCACGACGACGATCGGATCTTCGGTGTCGGGCTCCGCGGGCGGAGTGGACTCGGGTGCCGGTGGTGGAGCGACTTCCCGCACCGCGCGGGGGTTCTCGATCCGGCGCGTCGCAACCACGGGTTCGGGGGCGGACTTCGTTTCCTGCTCGGGAAGATTCCCGCACATCAGGTCGACACCGCCGTCCGCGCTGACCGTCTGCCCGGTGATCCAGCGGGAGCGGGACGAGGCGAGGAAAGCGACCAGCTCGGCGAACTCGTCGACCTCGCCCAGCCTGCGACCCAATGGCGTCCGGTCCCGCATCATCGAGGCGAAGTCGGCGTAACCGGGGAACATGCGACCGCCCGCGGTGTCCAGCAGCCCGCCGGAGGCGGTGTTGACCCGGATCCCCGCCGGGCCCAGCTCCACCGCGAGATACCGCGTCATCGCCTCGAGCGCCGCCTTGGTGACGCCGATGGCAAGGTAGTCCTTCAGCACCGAGCGCGCCCCCACCGAGGACACGTTGACCACACTGGCCTGACCGCTCGCGGCCAGCAGCGGCCGGGCCCGTTGCACGCAGCGCAACGGTGCCTTGAGGTTCGTCGCCAGCGCCCGGTCGAGCTCGTCCTCGCTGATCCCGGCGGCGGTGCCGAAGATCCCGAGTGCGGCGTTGTTGACCAGGATGTCCAGTCTGCCCTCGGCCTCCCCGATCTGCCCCATGATCCGTTCGACGTGCTCGTCCTTGGCGACCGAACCGCGCGCGAGCCGGACGTCCAGCCCTTCGGCGGACAAGCGCCCGGCGATCTCCTTGCCTCGCTGGAAGGAGTGGAAGCAGTTGAGGTAGACGACCGCCCCGCGGCGGGCGAGCAGTTCCACCACCGCGGAACCGACGCCGCCCGCGCCACCGGTCACCAGCGCGACACGGCCTTCCAGTTCCCCGGTCGCCGGGTTCACCCGCGACTGCCGATCACATAGTCGGTGACCTTGGCGAGCGTGTCCAGGTCGGTACTGCGGAAACCCGGCGCGGGCGCGGGAAGATCGAAGATCTGCCGGGCCTTCGTCAGCAGTTCCGTCTGGCGCATCGAGTCGACGCCGAGGTCCGCCTCCAGCGCCGCGTCCTCGGTCAGCACCTCGACCGGGTATTCCAGCGCTTCGGCGTACAGTTCCCGCAACTGGGAGAACACTTCCCCCCGCGCCGGAATCGAGCCGGCGGCGACCAGGGCCGGAGCCGGCACCGTCTCCTGTACCGGGGGCGCGGCGGGAGCCGGGACGGCGACCGCCTGCCGTGTTCGGGGGGCAGGTGTGGGTTGCCCGGTCTGCGTGAGGGCGCCCACCGCGGAGGCGAGCGGGAAGGCGGCACGGACGAGTTTGGTGAGCGTCTCACCCGCACCCAGCTCGGTGAACGACCGCCTTCCTTCGGCGTAGAGGCCGGAAAGCGTTTCCCGGAACTGAACCGGCTGGGACAGATGAAGGCCCAGCAGGGCGGCCAAGTCGTCGCCATCGTGATACCGGCGCCCGAGGATCGGGGAGTACACCGGGACGGCGAAGCCGCCCGCTTTGTACTCGGCGGCCTTCGCGGCCAGTTCCCGCCCCGCCGGAACGAGAGCGTGATTGTGGAACCCGTAAGGCGAAGAGACCGCGCCAGTGCCGATTCCGAGCGTTTCCGCCACCGTGCGTACCGTGGCCAACTGCGCCGCGGGACCCGACAGCACGCTTTGTTCGTCGGCGTTGTCGACCGCGAAGGCCAGGCCGGGCAGTTCCGCGAGCGAGAGCAGAAGCTCGCTGCGGGCCCGGCCGCACCGCAGTGCGAGCAGGCCGCCCTCGGGAGCGTGGGCACGCAGGACTTCGTTGCGGTCACAGACGAGGGAAGCACCGTCCGCGATGGAGAACGCCCCGCCGATCACCAGGGCCGCGATCTCCCCGAAGCTGTGCCCCACCACCAGATCGAGGATTGTGCCGCGGGCGGCGAGAATCCGGTACGCGGTGACGGAGGCGCCGTAGATCGCCAGCTGGAGTTCGTCCGGATGCCGGGTGAGCATTTCTTCGAGCGAGGGTGCCTCGGCCGCGAACACCACCGAACTGACGGTGCGGCCGGTCCGGGCGCGATACACCTCGTCGATGGTTTCGAACACTTCGTGCACCGATTCGTCACCGCGTGCCCAGGGAACGGCCAACGTGCCTGGCCGGTACGCTCCTTGCCCGGGAACCAGTCCGACTTCAGTCTGTCCGAGGTCCATCGTTCGGCTCACCTTCTGTCCGGCTTCTGTTTTCTGTCGCGCCAGGAAATGTGCGGAAGCTTTCGATTTCCGGACGGTATCGGCCGACCTCACGACAGAAGGCGAAAAGTGCCCGAACAGTGCGCGGGGTAGCCCTTTTGTCACCGGTACCGGGGTGCGCGTGAAGTTCACCTGCGGTCGACCGGCTCATGATCGGGGCGGGTTGCCCTTTCGGGCAGGGGCGTTGGACGACCGATCATCCGGTTCGCGGAGACCCCGTTGACTACGGGATGGGCGACCCCGGCAGGTGATGGCGCGGCCGAGGGTGAGGAAGCCTTTGTGGATGTCGTCGCGGATTTCCCGGTTGCCTGCCGCGGCCGCCGGTCACCGTCACCCCGCGCGCAGGTTCTTGGGGCAGACCCGCTGTCCGAAAGTCCTCGCGTGATGGTCTTTTGGAGTGTATCAAGGGTTGCATTGTTGCCGTAACGGTACGTGACTGGGTACATCTTTCGGTGTTGCGCTCCGATGACCTCGGACACTGGAGAGTTTCCCGTCTGAGGCGATTTCTGGATCGGCAGGTAAAGGTCGATGTCCGTTAGTCTTTCTTTTCTCGAGTGGGACCATGAATTGGCGGCTGCCGAGGGTGACTTCTATTCGGCGGCGATGGAATGGCACTTCGGTCCGGAGACAGGGTCGCCGTTCTGGCTGTCCAAGGCGGACTCCCTCGGGTTCGATCCGCGCCGGGACGTCCGTACCCACGCCGATCTGCGCCGGTTCCCGAATGTGGTCGGCGAACTGCGGAACGTTCCGGTCGAAGCCCTGATACCGCGGGGATACGGTGACCGACCGGATGTGATCGGCGCCTTCGACAGCGGTGGCACCACAGGCGCGCCGAAGCGCGTCCTGCTGATGTCGGACTGGATGCGGCATTCCTTGACGTGGAAGTCGCTGCGCATGGACGACCTGGGATTCCCGTTCGACGCCAACTGGCTGACGATCGCGCCGAGCGGACCGCATATCTTCGGCAGGTTGATGGCCGAAGTGACCCGGATGCGAGGCGGCATCTGTTTCACGATCGACCTCGATCCGCGTTGGGTACGCAAATCGCTGGCGCTGGGACGCACCGAAGAGGCGAGCAGGTACGCCGACCATGTGGTGGACCAGGCGCACTCGATCCTCGAACAACAGGACATCGGCGTTCTCGTGGTGACGCCGCCCTTGCTCGTCCGGATGGCCGAGTCCGACCGCCTGGTCGACCTCGTCAACGAAAAGGTGTCGGTGATCATGTGGGGCGGGGCGCATCTGGACGCCGACACTCGCGCGGTCCTGCAGGGAGAGGTCTTCCCGAAGGTACGGCTTTGCGGCCAGTACGGGAGCACCATGATCTTGGGCGGGAGCATGGAGCGCGCAGGTTCCGGTAAGCCGGCGGGACAATGCGTGTTCGATTCTTTCTCGCCCTACACGACGTTTTCGGTCGTCGATCCCGACTCGTTGAAGGAGGTCGCCGAGGGCGAGCGTGGGCAGGTCGTCATGCATCACGTCAGCAAGTCCTTGTTGCTGCCGAACAACCTGGAGCGGGACCTCGCCACCAGGGTCGCCGCGCCGGCCGGAGCCTTGGGTGTCTCGGTCGCCGACGTCACACCCGTCGCCGTCTTCGAAGAGGCTCAGGTCATCGAAGGTGTCTACTGATGGCCGTCATTCCGCGCCTGGACACGCTCGGCCCTTCGAACACCTTCCGGTCACACCGTGTCGACGAGGTGACCGGTGTGGACGGGACCGCGCTTGCGGAGCTCAGCTTGGCGCCCGGTCTCTACGTGAAGCGCAGTATCGCGAAGATGCGGAAGGCGCGTCCGATGCCCTTGTCGGTACGGATCGACCGGATCGCGGCCGCTGGGGCACGGTTCTTGCGAACGGTCGACGGGGTCTCGCTGGACGAACACGAGCGACAGGTGTCGCAAGCGTCCGGCGTGGCGTTGTCCGTGGTCAGAGAGGCATCCCAGGCCATCGTGCGCAGCGCCGCGGCGGTGGGGGAGTCGGTGCGGCGCGCGCGCCCGCTCGGAACCGGTGACGATTGGCACGAGGTGTCTTCGACGGGAGCGGTCTGGACGCGCCGAGGTGACGTGCTCGCGGTGCAGGCACCGGGAAATCATCCCGCGACCCACGCCGCTTGGCTCGAGGCGCTCGCGTTGGGATACCGGGTCGCCGTACGGCCGTCGCGACGGGAACCGTTCACCCCGTATCGCCTGGTCCAGGCTCTCCGAATGAGCGGATTCGGCGCTGAGCAGGTGACTTTCCTGCCCACGGACCACACCGTGGCCCGGGAGTTCGTCGATACCGCGGATCTGGCCTTGGTCTATGGCGGAAGCGACGCCGTGGCCAGGTATCGGGACCGGGGGGATGTACTCGTGCAGGGACCGGGCCGCTCCAAGGTCTTGATCGCCGACGGCGACTGGGCCGAGCATGTCGACACCGTGGTGTCCTCCGTGGCCGGCTTCGGTGGCACCGCCTGCGTGAACGCCTCCGCGGTCCTGGTCGACGGCGAAGCGGCCGCTTTCGCGAAAGAGCTCGCCCGCCGGCTGGCCGCAGTCGCCGTGGTGCCACCGGCGAGCGAAGCGGCTGTTCTCCCCGCGTTCCCGTTGGAACGCGCACGGGAACTCGAGACCTACCTGCGGAGCGAGCTGGACGGTGGCGAGCTGCTGTCCGGCGGTGAGCTTCTCGAACCGTTGCCCGGTGGCGGTGCGGTCCTGCGACCGGCTGTCGTCCTGCTCGACCGTCCGGATCCGTCGCGGCTCGGTATCGAGCTTCCGTTCCCGTGCGTATGGGTCGCCCCGTGGTCGCCCGCGGACGGGATCACGCCACTTCGCCACAGCCTGACCGTCACCGCCATCACCGGCGACGAAGAACTGTTGGCGTCGTTGATCGAGGAAACCACCATCGGCAACCTTCACATCGGTGACCGGCCGACCCACGAGATGCGACCTGGCCTGCCGCACGACGGGCACCTGGCGGAGTTCCTGATGCGAAGCAAGACCGTGATCCGGGGCGACTTCGCCCACCACTGAGACGGCTTTGGTCGAATCGGAAGGACCGAAAGTGCTGAGCAGTCAAGACGAACTCCGGTTGTACAGGGCGGCCTCGCTGGCCGCCCGGTCGACCGCCCCAGGTGCCCTGGCCCGCCTTCTCGGGAATCCTGCCGCCGCTGACATCGACGATCGAGTCGAGTTCGATCACGTCGCGGTCCTCGTCTTTCCGGATTCCGAGACGGACGTCCGCGATTTCCTCGCCGAGGCAGGCTTCGAGACGGGGCCTTCCGTGCCGAGCCGGGTGGTCCGGTCCAGGCTCGCCGAGCGCCATCGTGTCGCCGAGGATGATCTGGACGTCACCATCGTCCACGCGTCGCCGATCACGGGCCTAGGTGGCGACCTGGAGATCTTCGTCCTCCCACGCGGCTCGGCCGAGAGGGTCGCGCCGGGGCTCATCGAGCGTGAGCGCGCGAGGGAGGAAGAGTCCCACACCGGTTGGCTGGTCGCGGAGGGGCAACTCGAGCGAACCCGGCGGACCTGCCGGGACGCCCTCGGGATGGAACCCGATGGTGGTGGCCACAATCCCCATGAAGACACCGGTACGGGCGGCCGGTCGGTGGTGTACTTCAAGGCTCCGGCAGGCGACAAGGAGTACCGCCCCCGGTTCGAACTGACCGCGCGAGGACACCACGCGGAGGTTCTCGCCGCGCACGTGGGGGAACCGGTGTCGATGCCCGACGAGCACACCGCTCTCCTGTCGCTCCTTGCCGGCCACTGGTCGGCACGTGCTCTCCACGTGTCCGTCGAGCTGGGGATCCCGGACGCGGTCGGCGACGAAGCGCTCGAGCCAGCTGAAGTGGCACGCCGTATCGGATGTGATGCCCGCGCCACCGCACGTTTTCTGCGATTCCTCGTGCGGGTGGGCGTGGTCCGGCAGCGAGCGAACGGTTGCTACGAGACGACGGAGAGGGGAAGGCTTCTCCGTGCGGACAACCCCTTCAGCGACTTGACCCGGCTCTACGGTAACGAGTTCTACGACGCCTGGAACGATCTCGCCGCGGCCCTGCGAACGGGCCGTACGGCCTTCAGCCATCACTATGGGGTGGAGCATTTCGACTATTTCGCCACCGCCCCGGAATCGTCCCGGACCTTCGACCGCGCCATGCAGGCCGTCACCCGCCTCGTCGCGGAGGAGCTCAGTCACTCCTGTCCTTTCCCCGCCGAAACGACCGTGGTCGACATCGGGGGTGGCAATGGCACACTGCTACGCACGATCGTGGACGAGCATCCCGGCGTGTCGGGCGTGGTGTTCGATCGAGCGCACGTCATCGGATCGGCGGTGGCCGAACCTGGCGGTAGGGTGCGCTTCGAGGCAGGCGACTTCTTCGAGGAAGTACCCGCGGGTGCGCAGACGTATCTGCTGTCCCGGGTGCTGCACGACTGGGACGACGAGGATTGCGACCGCATCCTGCACAACTGTCGCCGTGCTTGCGATGCCGGCGCCAGGCTTCTCGTGGTGGAGCGCCTGCTTCCGGGCGGCTCGTCGAGCCGGCCGGTCGATCTCGCCGAACCCTGGGATCTGCAGATGCTCGCGGTCACCGGTGGCCGCGAGCGCGAGCGGACGGAGTACGAAAAACTCCTGTACGGATCGGGTTTCCGTGTCGATCAGGTCATCGCGATGCCGGTGGACCTGAACCTTCTCATCGCCACCGCGGTCTGACCCGTCACAAAGCTCACATTTCGCGGGACTGCGTCGTCGTAGTGGACAGAAGATCCACTACGACGAAGGAGATCGCGAGTGCGCTGTTCGTTCCCAGTCCACGTAGAAACCGCGTACTGCGGGGTCGAGGAAGGTCACCCTGCTCGGCGAGGACGTCCATGGTGCGGTTGATCACGTAGGCCGGTGCCGCCAGCCACGCCTCCATCAGTATCGAGAGTTCACTGCCGACTTTCTGGCTGCCCTCGGCCGGGTCGCTGGGCGCACCTCTACCGGCTTAGGCGCTGGAGTGCACTCCAACGCAATCGGCAATCAGCTCGATGGGCACGTATGTTCGGCCAGCTTCCGCTCGACCAAGGTTTTGAGGAAGCGGAGACCGTCGCGAGCATCCTGGTCCGGGCTGATCCCGCGGCGGAGGAATCCGGTCTCCGCCGTGAGATAGCCGTCGAACCCGGTCTCGATCAGCGCGTCGACGAGTCCTTCCCAGTCACCGTCGCCCTTGCCCGCCGGCAACCGGACCTCCGTCGCGGTCGAATCGGAGATGTGTACTTGATGCAGTTGCCCACCCATGAGGTGGACATAGTCGCCGAACAACTCCTGCCGATGCGACACGTGGTTGCAGTCGAACATGACCTTGACGTTCGGCAGCCCGACATCCTCAAGGAGCTCCATGGCGTCCTCGCCGTCGTCGATCAGGTTCGAATGCTGCGCGAGGGGTTCGATGACGACCGTCACGTCGTATTGCGCGGCGTCGACGGCGATCTCCGTCAGACACTCGAGCGACCAAGCCCTGGCTTGCCTCCGCCGAGTGCCGAAGACGGTCCAGCCAGGTACGTAGAGTACCGTCCGGCCGCCCCATTCGGCGCACAGTTCGGAAAGCTCCTTGTAATGCTCCGCGGTCGCCCGCCGCTCCTCAAGGCTGGGGGAAGCCGGGTTGTAGCCGGGCCCGCCTCCGGGGGCCGCTCCGATTCCCGCCAGCTCCAAGCCGTGGTCGTCGAGCAGGCAACGGATCTCCCGGCGCCGCGCGGAGGTGAGATCCGGCGGGTAAGCGTGCGGGGCGGCCGCGCCGATCTCGATCCCGTCGAACCCGATCTTCCCGAGACGTTTGATCGTCTCGTCCAAGGTGTAGGAGGGAACCCAGGCACCGAAGCCGGAGTAGGACCACGTGTGGTAACCGAACTTGATCGTCATGATGCGGCTCTCCTTTGGCGAGTGGGATTCCGTCCGGCGCTGACCTCGGCACCGGCGGAGGGAGCGATACGAAGGAAGAGCAAGGCGCCGGCCAGCGCGATCACCGCACCGGCGAGAAACCCGGCGCGGAAGTCGGCCGCGGTCGGTGCCGAGCCGTCCGCGGCCAGGCGTACCGTGGTCGCGGCCACGGCGACGCCCAAACCGATGGAAAGTTGCGTGGTGGTGGCGTACAGGGTGCTTGCCGCGTTCATCGTCGCCGGTGGCACATCCGCGAAGGCGAGAGTGTTGGTCGCGGTGAAGGCCAGTGATCGGAAGACACCGCCCAGGAAACAGATGGCCGCGATCGTCGCGTCCGGCGTCGATGGGTCGAACAGCGCACAGGCGGCCAGCGAGACCGCGGAGAGCAGGCCGGCGACAACGAGGATCGGACGGAACCCGAAACGCCGCATGATCGGTGTCGTGACGGTCTTCGCCAGGAGATTGCCGGCGAAGACGGTCAGCACGAGCAGGCCGGACACGGCCGCGCTCATCCCGAATACGACCTGGAACAGCAAGGGCAGCAAGAACGGCACCATGTTGATCGCCAGTCGCAGCAGGCCTCCCTGCCAGGTGCACGCGGCATAGGTGGCGATCCGTAGCGGTGAGAGGTCGATCAACGGTGTCGGGTGGCGGCGAGCGTGTCGCACGGCGAGCGCGCCGATCGCCAGTCCGGTCACGATCAGCCCGCCGGCGAGGGACCACTGGGCGTGCCCGCCGCTGGTGGACTCGAGGCCGTACATCAGAGTGGCGATCGCGACGGTGCCGAGCGCGAAACCCGTGCCGTCGAACGGTCGGCGCTCGGTTGGCGACTCTTCGACCATGCGCAGTGCGAACACGAAGGCGACCAGCCCGAGCGGCACGTTGATCAGGAAGACCCACCGCCACGACGCATAGGTGGTCACCAAACCGCCGATCGGCGGGCCGAGAACGGGCGCCACCAGTCCCGGCCAGGTGAAGATGGCGGTGGCCGCCATCAGATCCGCCTTCGGCGCGATCCGCAGGACCAGCGTGCGGCCCACCGGCACCATCATCGCCCCGGCGAAGCCCTGTACGACCCGGGACGCGACGAACTGCCATAACGTCAGCGCCACCACACAGAGCACCGAGGCGAGGACGAATCCGGCGATCGCGGCACAGAACACCTTCCGGACCCCGTAGCGGTCTGCCAGCCACCCGCTGAGCGGGATCATCGCGGTGGCCGTCAGCAGGTAGGCCGTGACACCGAGACCGGCGTCGACGGGGCTGACGCCGAACGATTCGGCGATCGCGGGCAGGGCGGGGATGATGGCGGTGCCATCGAACATCTCCATGAAGAACGCGCCGGCGACGAGGACGGCCAACGGCCGGACGTTCGTGCGGCAGGGTTCGGCCGGTGGGATCACTGGAAAGCAGCCCGGAGGTAGTCGCCGAGGAACACACCGTCCGGATCCCAGCGTCGGCGGAGTTCGATGAAGTCGCGCCAGCGCGGGTATCGTGCGGCCAGGTCGGCGGGTTCGCGGAAATGTACCTTCGCCCAGTGCGGTCGTCCTTCGTGGCGTGCCAGCAGGTTGTCGATGACGGAGAACGGCTGGGACCAGGTGTCGGACATCCGGCGGGCAGGCAAGGCGCACGTCACCCCGAGGTAACAGGTGTCCCGCTGGTAGCTCGGACTCAGCCACGCGCTGTCGGCACCGGTGAACCGGACGTCCACCGGTGCGTTGATCCGCAGCCCGTGCCGGGTCACGGTGTCGGCGAGTTCGGTGATGGCTTCCGCGGCCCTGGCTACCGGAATTCCGTACTCGAACCCTTGCAGACGGGATGGCACCGAACCGAGCAGGGCCTCGTCGCAACGCAAGACACTGGACCGGGCTCGGCCTTCGATGCGGGCGGCCAAGGAGTGAACCAGTCGAGCCGCGGCCGGACTGAGCCGGTTGTTGGTGAAGTCCAGGGGCAGCCCGCGGGAACCGGAAAGGACCGGGGGCATGGTCTCGCCGGTCGGATCGGCCCGCCAAACCACCGCCTGCGAAGTGTGCGGATACCACCAGAACCCGCCGTACCGGGCCGTGCGGAGTTCGTCCAAATCACCCAGGATCTCCTTCAGCGGCGTCCGGGCGATCGTCTTGCGCAGTGTGTGCGCGGGGACGACGTCGAGGGTCAGTGCGGTGACCACGCCAAGACAGCCGAGATGCACGCGAACGGCGTCGAACTCGGGTTCGTCGTCCGTGACGGTGCGGACGGCGCCGTCCGCCGTCACCAGCCGGACGGACCGGAGATGGCTGGAAAGGGTCCCCATCGCGGGGCCACTACCGTGGGTCGCGGTGGCGACCGCGCCCGCGACGGTCTGTTCGTCGATCGCACTCTGGTTCGGCAGCGCGAGCCCTTCGGCCGCCAGGTGCCGGTTCAACGCCCGCAGCGAGGTCCCGGCCTTCACGGTGACCGTCATCCGTGCCCGGTCGATGGAGACGATTCCCTTGTGGCGTATCAGATCGAGCAGGGTACGACCGGCAGGCGAGACCAGACCGGCGTACGAATGCCCGGCTCCGGCGACACCGATCCCCTGGGCCCGATTCCCGCGGTCGCGCACGATTTCGCAGATCTCATCCTCGCCGTCGACGATCTCGAGCCGCTCCGGGATACCTCGGACCGTTCCGCTCCAGTTCTCCCATGAGGTCTGCCGACGGCCTGCCGAGGTGGTACGTGGAACAGCCATGGCCTACGCCTCCAGCCGGGTTCTGCGGACTACCTCGTGATCAGTTTGTCGGCGAACTCCGACGAGGACATCGAATCCTTGGACCGCGTCTCGAAGTACCAGTTCGCGAGTCGCTTCAACCCGGTGTGAAAAGGCATCTCCGGCACCCAGCCGAGCCTCTCCCGCGCCATGGCGGCGGACGCGACCCGGTTGTACGGCCCGGTAGGCATGTCGGGAAGCGGCTTGATCCGCGAGTCGAGGCCGGTGATGTCGAGGATGAGCTGTGCCGCCTCGCGGACCTGGATGCCTTCCTCGGTGCCGAGGTTGATCGCGCTGCCGTCACGAACATGCTCGGCGGCCAGCACCAGTCCGCGGACGATGTCGGTGACGTAGGTCCAGTTTCGCACTTGCGTGCCGTCGCCCCAGATTTCGAACGGCGCCTGCCGCAGAAAGGCACGGCCGACCATCGCGGTCAGGGCGTGGCTTTCCGGGCAGCGTTCCCCGTAGACCGTGAACAAGCGGCAGGAAACGGAGGGGAATCCTGCTTCGGCGTGCATCGCCGCGAGCCGCAGTTCCATCATGAGCTTGGCCCACCCGTACAGACCGTCGGCTTCGTAGGGCGGACCGACCTGCGGCTCGGTGAGCCGCACGTCCTCGGTGACGTCGCCTTGAAGCTCGACCGGATAGACACAGCCGGACGACGCGTAGACGAAGTTGTCCACGCCGGCCACCATCGCGGCCTGCGAGACGACTCCGTCCAGGACGAAGTTGCTGGAGCAGGCTGTCTGATGCAGATCGATGAAGCCACGCCCACCGTGGACCGCGGCGAGATGGAAGACGATCTCGATACCGTCCATCGCCGCGGCCGCGACCTGAGGATCACGGAGATCCGCGTGAACGAACTCCCAGCCCGCGGGCGCGTCGTCCAGGTTGGACAGTTTGCCAGAACTGAGGTCGTCCACGACCCGTACCGTCGCGCCGGCGTCGATCAGGTACTCCACCAGATGAGAGCCGATGAAGGAACAACCACCGGTGACCAAAACCCTCTTACCGTCCCAAAAGGCCTGTCGCATCAGCTTTCCCCGATCTTGAGGTGAGTACGGGCGAGCTTGAAAACCTGGTCGAGATAGGCGTTCCCAGTGGCTCGTCGGAGAGACCACCAGGTGAAGTCCTCGTGTGCGGCGTCGATACTGGGGTCGTCGCCTGACCATGCGTGGGCGAGAAAGGTCATGTTGACCGTGTGCGTCGTCGCGCCGCCGTGGGCGGAAGCGTCGAACACGGTGGAAAAGGTGCCCAGCGGTACGGACAACGTCAACCGCAGACCGCATTCCTGCTCCGCCGTCCGCAGCGCCGCGCTCTCCAGGGTCTCGCCCTTCCGCATTCGTCCGCCCTGCAGCCACAGCGAACCGGCCTGCGGCTCCTGGCGACGCCGGGTCAGCAGGGCGAAGCCGCCCCGGACGACGAGGGTGTCGACACAGACCAGCGGCATCCGCTCCACGATGTCCCGGTAGGACTCGGCCGGGATCCACTCGCCGGTGACAGGGACGTTTCCAAGTCGCCAGTCAAGGGTGATCCGCTCCGAACCCGGCCCCTCCGTCGATGCGGATGGGACCGGTGACAGTGATCGAGTCGGTGAAGGGGTTGTCGTCGTGCTGTCCACAGTGATCAACCCCTTGGCTTGTGTGACCAGGAACTCGTTCAAGACCCCCATAACGTGATTTTTCAAGGGGAAATGCACAATAGGGCAGAGTTGAAACCGAGGCGTTCGATGGGGGCAGTTGCCCTTTTTTCCCTTCTGTCGACAGGCCTGGTTGACATCCCAGGAACTTTCTGTCAGGCGCAAGCCTGTTCACCGTCCGCAGTCGACTTATTGAGAGGTAGGCAAAGGTGACGTGTTCGTCGACTGGCCTGAAGGGAACTTTCGCTGCGTCTGACACGGTGATGGGCCCCTTTGCGTCCTGCTGGTGACGCCGTGTTGTCGAGTTGAGCGCGCCCAATATGGGGAGTCGGGTTTTCTAGGCATACCGCCAGGTCATGGCTACCCTTGATGACGCCACGCCCACCTCTCGCAACGGAAGGGCCCCGTTCTGGAACTCCTACGCGCGTTTGTCGCGGGTACCGGAGACGGACGAGCTAGAGAAGATCGAAATCCAGCACGAAGATAACGCCGCTGCCATCAGGCGTCGCGGTGCGGTGGTGGGTGAACCCTGGATGACGGGCTTTTCGCGTGGAAGGAAGGCGTCCGCCGCCCGGGGGTGGGAAAGCTCCTAGAGTGCATCCGGACCGAAGCGGTGGACGGTCTGTGCGTGTGGCACCTCGACCGGCTTTCCGCGAACCCAAGGACCTGGAAAAGCCGGTCGAGCTCGCCATGGACGGGTTCAAGATCATGTCCGCGCACGGCACGCGGGACATCTCCAACCCCGACGATCTGTTTATTCTGCGGAGCGAGGTCGCGGACACCTCGCGGCGGATCAAGCGCCGGTTCGAAAAGTTCCGGGAGTCCGGCCGCACCACCGGTGGTATGCGCCGGTCGGTGTCACCGAGGGCTTGGGTGACCTCGACCATGGTGGTGCCGCGGTCGCGGGCCACCGAGCGTCGGGGGCGAGTCAGGACGACGTCCAGCAGTATCTTCAGTAACGAGCGCGGCCGGGGATCGTGGTCATGTCCGTCGCCCGCCCTCAACGCCTCACTGCGGTTCGCGACCGAAGATCTCGAAATCGGTGGCACCCGGATCACGCGGGGCGACTCGGTCACGCTCTCGGTCGGCGCCGCCAACCGGGATCCGGACCGGCTCGTGCCCGGCCGGGACACGACGGGGACCATCGCCTTCGGTCACGGTATCCATCGTTGTCTCGACGCGGCGGACCAGATCGACGGCGGAACGCGTGTCGACGATGAGTTCGCGGTGCCGGTACCGGAGGGCTGGCGCTCGTGGACCCGGGGCGCGGGATGTCGTCGGTCGACGGGGTCATTCCGGAGCAGGGCTGGAAGATACACATCTCGGCCACAGCCGATCAGTCTGACCACGTGGTGCGAAGCGCGTCGCGGGCGATGTGGTGTTCAAGCACTTGCGGTCTCCGGGCTTGGTGTGGCGGCCAAGGTCGCCGTTGGACAAATCGTCCTGGTGAGTGCCGCACCGACTGCGATGGGGAGAACAGTCGCGATTAGTGATGTTCCGAACACGGGGAGCAATGTCGCCTCGCGAAGCCCGTTCCTTGCCCTGGAGGCGTTCGCTGCGTGAGTAGCAACCTTCACAATTTATGGAAATGATTATCGTTCTCTGTTAGAACCGGGGATACCGCCTTAAAGTCACCGCCTCGGAGGAAACGAATGAGTTCCACGCCCGTGTCCGCGAACCTCGCCGCCGTTGCCGAGCACGTGGCGGAAGTGCTCGGTCTGTCCGACGACGAAGTGGACGCCGACGCGCTGCTCAGCGAGCTCGGGCTGGAGTCCTTCACGGCCGTGCGTCTGCGCCGCAGGCTGCTCACGGAGCTGGAGCTCGATCTGCCGCTGACCGCGTTCCTGGGAAGGGCGACCGTGCGCAGCGTGGCGCGAGGCGATCGAGACCCCGGCCAGAGCGCGGACGAAGCCTTTCCGCTCACCCCCATCCAGTCCGCCTATCTGGTGGGACGCGAACCGCTGTTCCCGCTCGGCGGGGTGGCGACGTTCTTCTACCACGAATACGACCGGGTGGCCGAAGCACCGGAGGCCGACTTGGCCGCGCTGGAGACGGCGTGGAACCGGGTGGTGGCCCGGCATCCCATGCTGCGCATGGTCGTCACGCCCGACGGGCGGCAGCGCGTGCTGTCCGAGGTACCCGAGTACCGGTTCGAACTGGTCGATCTGCGCACCTCGGCCGACCCGGAGGCCGCGCTGATCGAGCTGCGCACCGAACATTCGCATCAGGTGCGCCCGGCGGACCGGTGGCCGCTGTTCGACATCCGCGCGACTTTGCTGCCCGGTGGCCGCACCCGGCTCCACGTCGGCATCGACGTCCTCACCGCGGACCTGGGAGGCTGGTTCCGGCTCATGCGCGAGTGGGGTGCCTTCGTCACCGACCCGGACGCCGTCTTGCCCGCGCAGACGACGACTTTCGCCGAGCTCCTGCGACGGCGTGCCGAGGATCCCGCCGAACGGGAGCGGTCCGAGGCCGACCGTCGCTATTGGACGGAACGCGCGCTGCCACCCGGCCCGGCCTTGCCGTGGCTGGCTTCGGCGGCCGAACTCGGCGTCCCGCGATTCACGCGCAGACAGGGATGGCTCGACGAGACCGAGTGGGCGGCGCTGCGCGAACGTGCCGCCTCCCGCGGCATGAGCCCGACCGGTGTGCTCCTGGCCGCCTTCGCCCTGGTCCTCGACCGGTGGGGCGCCACTGAGCCGTTCAGCCTGAACACCACGCTCTTCGATTCGTTCGCCGCCGACGACACTCCCGGATCCGAAGACGTCATCGGAGACTTCACCACCACCGTCCTTGTCGAGACGGCAGTGCCGAATCTGGCTTCGTGGCAGGGATTCGCGGGTTACGCGGCCGCGGTCAACCGGCGGTTCTGGTCCGATCTGGAGCATCGATCGGTGTCCGCTCCGGAGCTCGCGCACCAGCCGGACGAGCTGACCGCCGCACCCCGTCATCCCGTGGTCTTCACAAGCGGCGTCGGCTTGTCGGGCGAGGGACCGGCACCCGCGGACTGGCTGGGGCGCGAGGTGTTCGGAGTCTCCCAGACACCGCAGATCCTGGTGGATCACATCGTCTACGACGAGGCGGGACGACTGAAGATCGCCTGGGACATCGTGGACGG
The DNA here is from genome assembly GCF_037997115.1 of Amycolatopsis coloradensis. Lineage (NCBI taxonomy): Bacteria > Bacillati > Actinomycetota > Actinomycetes > Pseudonocardiales > Pseudonocardiaceae > Amycolatopsis > Amycolatopsis coloradensis. The sequence goes on along the minus strand of NZ_CP150484.1, from coordinate 6,222,853 downwards.
GGCACTGGCTCCGGACGTCGCGGACGGGATGCGCGACGCCCATGTACGGCTGCTGCGCCTGCTGGCCAGGGACGACGACGCGTGGACCGATCGCGCCCTCGGCTGGGACCCCGCTTTCCTGCCCTCGCCGCCGCTCACCGCGGTCCCGTATCCCGACGCGGGCCCCCTGCTGGGCGATCCCGTCCGAGCGGTCGCCCTGCGGCATGCCGACGCGCCTGCGATCCTCGCCCCTGGCCGGACCCTGTCCCACCGCGAACTGGCCGATCGTGCCGAGCGTGTCGGCGCGGCGCTGGCAGGAGCCGGGCTGGGACCCGGTGCTCTCGTCGCCGTCGCGGCCGACAAAGGCGTCGATCAGATCGTGGCGATGCTCGGGGTCGACCGCAGCGGCGCCGGTTACGTTCCCGTCGAGCCAGGCTGGCCCGACGCCCGGGTCGCCGCGGTGTGCGAGCGCGCTTCTATCGGGCACGCCGTGGTCACTCCGGGAACCGGAACGCGGTGGCCCGAAGGGACGACCGTGCACCGGCTCACGGGGGAGGGCGTCCTGTCCGGCCCGTACGGTGAGCCTCGCGTCGCCGAGCCGTCTGATCTGGCGTACGCCATCTTCACGTCCGGATCGACCGGGACTCCCAAGGGCGTCGCGATCGAACACCGTGCCGTGCGCACCACCCTCGACGACCTCGCCGAGCGGTTCCCCCTGCGCTCCGACGACCGGGTGCTCGGCTTGTCCGCCTTCAGCTTCGATCTCTCCGTTTACGACGTCTTCTCGGTCCTGGGCGCCGGCGGTGCGGTGGTCCTGCCCGACCTCGGACGTCAGCGCGACCCGGGCCACTGGCTGGAGCTCATGGCCGAACATCGGGTGACGGTGTGGAATACCGCCCCCGCCTTGCTGGAGATGCTCGTCGAGTACGCCGAAATCGATCCGGAGGCGGCCAGGTCCGCGGTCGCGAGCCTGCGCCTGGTGTTCCTTTCCGGAGACTGGATTCCCGTCACCTTGCCGGACCGGTTGCGCGCACTTGCGCCCGAAGCGCAAGTCGTCTCGCTCGGGGGAGCGACTGAGGGCTCCATCTGGTCGATCTGTCATCCGATCGGCGACGTCGACCCCGCCTGGCCGAGCATTCCCTACGGACGGGCACTGACCGGCCAGTCCTTCCACATCCTCGACTCGGCGGGCCTGCCGTGTCCCGTCGGGATCGAAGGTGAGCTGAACATCGGCGGCGGCGGGCTGGCCAGGGAGTACATCGGTGATCCTGTGCAGACCTCGCAGCGCTTCGCGCATCACGACATCCTCGGACGGAGGCTCTATCGCACCGGCGACCTCGGCCGCTGGCGTCCCGACGGCACGATCGAGTTCCTGGGCCGGGTCGACCGGCAGGTCAAGATCCGTGGGCACCGGATCGAACTCGGCGAGGTCGAATCCGTCCTCGACCGCACTCCCGGGGTGCGCAAGTCGGTCGCGAAGGCCGTGCCCGGACCGGATGGCCGGCCACGCCTGGTCGCCTTCGTCGCTCCCGCCGACCCGGCCTCCCCGCCGGCCGACGAGGACCTGATCGCGCTGCTGCGCACCTCGGTGCCGGAGTTCATGGTGCCGGGCCGTTTCGTGCACCTCGCCGAATTCCCGGTCACCGGCAACGGAAAGGTGGACTACGCCGCGTTGGGCAATCCGTACCGTCGTGCGGTGGTCCCCGTGCCCGCGGCCCCGGTGGTGGAACCACCGTCGGAGATCTCGCTGTCGCGTGCCGAAGCGACAGCCGGCGGTCTCGGTGCACTGGTGGAATCGGCGGGCGAGCGCGGCCTCGGGGTGACGATCACGGTCGACGCCGGCAGGCTGAGCCCGGCCGAGGCACTCGCGGCCGCGGCGGACTGGGCTTCGGAGGCGCGCGAGCGGGCCGCCGGGAGGGGTTTCGAGCTGGTCGAGCGGCTGCCGGAATCCGGTGTGCTGGCGATCGACCTCGGCCGGTCCTGGATCGCCGCGGAACCGCGCGCCGCACTCGTCGAGACCGTTGCGGACTCGCCGGATCCCGCCGTCGAGCGAGCGGTGACCGAGGTGCTCGAAGATCTGCTCAAGACCACTGTGGACAGTCGTGTTCCCTTCCTCGAGCTCGGCGCGACCTCGCTGACCCTGGTGCTGGCACATCGTCGCATCGCCGCGGACCTGGCGCCCGGATTGACGGTGGTCGACCTGTTCGCCCATCCGACCGTGCACGATCTGGCCCTGTTCATCAGCCGCCGTCGGCAGGGTGACACGGCGCCTGATGCTCCTCCCGCGGTCGGCACAGGGAACGAGGGCGACGCCGCGTCTCGCAGGCGGGCCGCGCGGGCGCTCGCCGCCGAGGTGGTCCGATGAGCCTCATCGCCGTCACCGCCGTCGCGTGCCGTTTCCCCGGCGCGCCCGACACGACGCGGTTCTGGGAGTTGCTGCGCGACGGTCGCGAGGGACTTCGCCGGTTCACCGAGGACGAGCTCGACGCCCGGGGCGTTCCGGCCGCACTGCGACGCCACCCCGACTACGTCCCCGTCGGCGGGATCATCGAGGGACAGGAGTTGTTCGACCCGCTGCCCTTCGGCCTCACCGACGCCGAAGCGGCCCTGATGGACCCGCAGCAACGGCTGTTCCTGGAATGCGTGTGGCAGGCGCTGGAGCGGTCCGGGCACGGCGGCGGGACAGGCGTGGGTTCGGTCGGCGTCTTCGCCGGAGCGGCGCACAGCGCGTATCTGACAGCGAATCTCGCGGGACGCTGGGATCCCACGGGCGGCGGGGCCGATCCTCTCGGCAGTTTCCAGACCGCGATGGCCACGCAGACGGACTACCTGCCGTTGCAGACGGCCTATCGGCTCGACCTCACCGGGCCGGCGATCAGCGTCAACACCACCTGTTCGACGTCCTTGGTCGCCGTGCACCTGGCCGCACAGGCGCTCCAGGCGGGGGAGTGCGACATGGCGGTGGCGGGCGGTGTGTCGCTGATCGTGCCGCAGGGGCACGGTTATCGGTACGTGCCGGAAGGGATCTTCTCCGCCGACGGGCGGGTGCGGGCTTTCTCCGCCGAGGGCACCGGAATCGTCTATTCCCAAGGCGTCGGTGCGGTGGTCCTGCGCAGACTGGAGGACGCCCTCGCCGACGGCGACCCGATCGCGGCGGTGGTGCACGGCAGCGCGGTCAACAACGACGGGGCGGGCAAAGCCGGGTTCGCCGCGCCTTCCGTGCGCGGCCAGGCGAGGGTGATCGCCGAGGCGCTCGCGGTTTCGGGCATCGACCCGCACGAGGTCGGTCACGTGGAGGCGCACGGCACCGCCACCCGGCTCGGCGATCCGATCGAGATCACCGCCCTGCGCAAGGCTTTCGGTCACCAGGGACCCGCGTGGTGCGGCCTCGGCTCGGTGAAGAGCAACATCGGCCACGCCAACTCGGCCGCCGGGATCGCGTCCTTCATCAAGACCGTGCTCGCGCTCCAGGAACGCACCCTGCCCGCCACGCTTCACGCGCGGCCGCTCAACGACCGGCTGGACCTGGCCGGATCGCCGTTCGACGTCGTCACCGAGACCCGGCCGTGGGACACCCCGCCGTACGCGGGGGTCAGCTCGTTCGGCATCGGCGGCACGAACGCCCATGTCCTGCTCGGTCCCGCGCCCGATCGTCCCGCTCCCGAACCGGATCCGCGTCCCCAGGTACTGGTGTTCTCCGCACACGAGAAGGCCGCTCTTCCCACGAGCGTGGACCAGGAAAAGGAGTGGGCGGACGTCGCGCACACGCTCCAGGCGGGCAGGCCCCGGCTGAAGCACCGGGTGGCCGCCGTGACGCTCGACGACGGCGCCGTCCGGTTCGGTGCCCCCGCCGTCGCCGACGGGCCACCTCGGGTGGTGTTCGCCTTCCCCGGTGGAGGGAGTCAGCGCGCGGGCATGGGGGCGGACATCTACGCCGCGGAACCCGTTTTCGCCCGCTGCGTGGACGAGTGCGCCGCGCTCTTCTCCGGACATCCGGGTACCGACATCCGTTCGGTGGTGCTCGGCGGTGACCAGACGGCCGCGGTGGCCGCCGCGACCGGGTTGCCCGCGCTGTTCGCCGTCTCCGTGGCGACCGCGCGCCTGCTCGAATCCTGGGGAGTCCGGCCCGACACGGTGCTCGGGCACAGCCTCGGCGAGTACGCGGCGGCCGTCGTGTCCGGTGCGCTGGCCTTGCCCGAGGCGGCACGGCTGGTCGCGGCGCGCTCCACCGCCATGGCCCGGGCGGCGGGCGGCGGGGCGATGCTGGCCGTCCCGCTGGGCGAGGAACGGCTCACCGGAATCCTCTCGCGGCACCCTGAAGTCGATCTCGCCGTCGTCAACGCTCCCGAGGCGTGTGTGGTCTCCGGCCCGGCCACCGCCGTCGACGCCCTGGCTTCTTCGCTGTCCGCTGAAGGGATCAGGCCGACGCGGCTTCGGCTGGATTCCGCGGCCCATTCCAGGCTCATCGAACCCGCGCTCGGCGCGATGCGTGACGCGGTGCGGGGTTTGACGGCGGACGTTCCCCGGCTGCCGGTGGTCAGTTCGCTCACCGCGGCCCCCGTCGACGGGGAGTTCGCCGATCCGGAGCACTGGGTGCGGCAGCTGCGCGAGCCGGTGCGGTTTTCCGCGGCCCTCGGCACCGTCCTGGCCGATTCCCGGCGCACGGTCCTCGTCCAGGTCGGTCCCGGTGCCACACTCGCCGCGCTGGCTCGCGGACGCGGTGCCGCGCAGCTGACCGCCACACTGACCACGTTCGACGCCGACAACGGCGGTGCGGACCTCGTCGCGTGCCGATCGGCGCTGGGCGAGCTGTGGGCTCACGGAGGGGACGTCGACTTCGCGGCCATGCACCGGCCGGGGCGCCGCCGGGTCGTCGCGCCCGGATACGCCTTCCAGCGGCGCAGGCACTGGATCGAGCCCGCCAGGCCGGGTGCCGATGAATCCGCCGGAGAGCTCCTCCAGGTACCCGTGTGGCATCAGCAAGCCCCGCTCGCGTCCGGACGGGTGGACGGCACCTGGCTGGTCACCGGCGACGGCCACGAGCCCGTCACCGAAGCACTCACTCACGCTGGTGCGCGCGTGGTGACCGAGGCCGACGGCGGGCCCCTGCGCGGAGTCGTCAACCTGGTTCCGGCGGGCCACGAGCCCGAAGACCTCCGGGCAGCCGTCTTCGAGCACGCCGCGGTCGCCGCGATGGAGCCGCGCCCCGAGGTCTTCCTGCAGGTCACCACCGGAGCCTGCCGGATCGGCGAGGCGGACCGGCCCGCTCCCGCGAGCTCCGCCGCCCGAACCCTTCCCCGGGTGATGGCCCAGGAAACACCAGGCTTGCGCTGGCGCACGGTGGACGTCGCGGACAGCGCCGCCGACGCGTCCGGCGTGGTCGCGGAACTGGCCGACCTGCTCACCCCGGACGCGCGACCCGGTGCTGAAGTGGCCCTGCGGACCGGAAGGCGCTTCCTGCGGACCTTCGCGCCGTTCCCGGTGACTCCCGAAGCGCCGTCGGCCGAAACCGTCCTCATCATCGGCGGCCTCGGGGATGTGGGAACCACGATCGCGCAGCATTTCGCCCGGCACGGGTCCCGCGTCGTGCTCACCTCACGGTCCGGAGACGATCCGGACCGCCTCGCCCCGGTGCGGAGCTTGATCGCCGGCGGCCACGACGTCTCCGTGCGGGTGGCCGACGCCGCCGACGAACGGGCGACCCGGGCGCTGCTGGCCGAGATCCGCCCCAACCTGGTGGTGTTCGCCGCCGGTGTCGTGGCCTCGGCCGACCTCCGCCCCTTGCGCGCGATCGGACCGGAACACCTGGACGGCCACCTGCACGCCAAGGTGGCGGGGGTGCTCGCCCTGCGCGCCGCGATCGACGCGCTCCCGGTGGAAGCGAGGCCGCAGACGGTTCTCCTGATGTCGTCGGCCGGAACGCTCGTCGGCGGGATCGGTACGGGACCTTATGCGGCGAGCAACGGTTTCCTCGACGCCGTGGCCGAAGCGCGCCAGGCCGAGGTTCCCCGTTGGGTCAGCGTGGTCTGGGACGCGTGGAAGGTCGGTCCACTGGGGACGGAACGCGAAGTCAACCTCGGCTTCGCCCTCGACGCCACGACGGGCATGGCCGGCCTCGACGGTGTTCTCACCGCCTGCCGCGCGGGTCACGCCCCTCCGGTGATCGCGGTGTCCACCACCGACCTCCGGGGCCGGATGCGTCGTGCGGCCGTCTCCGCCGCGCACCACGGCAAGGCGGAGGCCGGTGGGCTGGAGCAGATCGAATCCGTTGTCGCCCAGCTGTGGTCGGAGTTGTTCGGATCAGCGGTCGAAGCCAAGGACGCGGACTTCTTCGCGCTGGGCGGGCACTCCCTGGTGGCGACACGAATGCTGGCGGCGTTGGGTGAGCGCTACGGTGTCCGGCTCGGTCTGCGCGACCTGCTGGCCGAGCCGACCGTGGAGGGCCTGGCGACGCGGATCGCCGCGCACGCCGGTACGGCCGCGAGCCTCTGCGCGACCTCGGCGGGGGCCGGTATCGACGCCGACGGCACGTTCGGCATGACGCGGGTGCAGCACGCCTACTGGGTCGGGCGTGAGGGCGGCTACTCCCTCGGCGGGACTGCCTGTCACTTCGCGCTGGAGTACGACTGCCCGGACCTCGACCTGGACCGCTACGAGACGGCGTGGAACCGGGTCATCGACCGGCATCCTCTGCTGCGGGCGATCACCACGCGCCACGGCCGGATGCGGGTGCTCGACCACGTGCCGCGCTACCGCGTCCGGACGCTCGATCTCACCGCCGTCGATCCCGGCAAACGTGAGGAGCGCCTGGCCCGGTTGCGCGAGCAGGTGTTCCGGCAGCCGGGTCCGTCCGACCGCTGGCCCCTGGTCCAGGTCCGCGCCGCCAAGCTGGCCGACGGCCGGACCCGGCTGTTCCTCGGCTTCGACGTCTTGATCTGCGACGCCGGCAGCTACTGGATCATCGACCGGGAACTCCAGCACTTCTACGAGAATCCCGGCGCAGAACTCCCGGAAGTGGGCGTCACGTTCGCCGAATGCGTGGCCGCGCTGGAAGCCCGCCGGGACACGGGTGAAGGGCAGCGCGCCGCGGACTACTGGCGGGCCCGGCTGGACACCCTCCCGGAGGCACCGGCCTTGCCGGCGGACACCACTGTCGCCGGACAGGCACGGTTCGTCCGCCGGGCGGCCCGTCTCGACCGTTCCGAGTGGACCGCGTTCAAAGCCGCCGCCGCCCGGCACGGCGTCACTCCCACCGCGGCCCTGCTGGCCGCCTACACCGAAGCCCTCGGTGACTGGGCGGGCCAGGACCGGTTCGCGGTGACCCTCACGCTGTTCGACCGGCCCGCCGTCCACCCGGCCGTCGATTCCGTGGTCGGGGACTTCACTTCCTTGCTGCTGCACGAGTCCGAGCGTCCGGGCGCCGATTTCGCCGCCCACGCCCGCCGGACGCAGGACACGCTGTTCGCGGATCTCGATCATCGCGAGTTCTCCGCGCTGGAGGTCCTGTCCGAACGCGCCGCCCGGACCGGGGCGCTCGCGTCGGTGCCGGTGGTCTTCACCAGCGCGGTCGGCCTGGCCGACGTCGTCGGGAATCGAGACCTGCAGTGGGCGGGGGAGCAGGTCGGCGCGCTGAGCCAGACACCGCAGACGTGGCTGGATCACCAGGTCCTCGAACAGCGAGGTGAACTGCTCGTCCAGTGGGACGCACTGGAACCGGTGCTCCCGCCCGACGAGGTCGACAGGGCGTTCGCCGCTTACACCGGGCGCCTGCGTGAACTGACCGATGCGGCCGCCTGGCACGGGTGGCCGACGGAAGACGTGGCGATCACGCTCCGGGAGGGAACGGGCGGCAGAACCCTGTTCCTGCTCCACCCTTCCGGTGGGGACGTGCTGTGTTACGGCGGACTGTCCCGTGCCTTGGACGAGCGGCTGACGGTCGTGGGGATCATGGACCCTGGCCTGATGGGGCACACCGCGCCCACCGATCTCACCGTCCTGGCGCGCCGCTACGCCGAGGTGCTGTGCCGGGTCCAGCCCACCGGGCCGTATCTGCTCGGTGGCTGGTCCATGGGCGGCAGTCTCGGCCACGAAGTGGCTCGCGTCCTGCACGAGCAGGGCGCCCATGTCGAACTGCTGGTGATGCTCGACTCCAACGACCCGACCTACATCACCCCGGTCACCGGTGACGTCGAAGGTGAGGTGCTCGTCCGGCATCTCGGTGCGCTGGAGGCGTTCCTGGACATCGATCTCGGTTTCGGCGACCCCGGACGGCGGGACGCGTTCCTCGCCCTCGATCAGGAAAGCCGTCTGCGGGAGGCCACCGAATGGTTGCGAGCACGCCGGATCCTCGGCGCTCGCGAAGCCCTGGGTGACCGGGTGGCGGTCTTCGAACGTCATCTGGCGGGGCTGGCCGCCCACCGCCCCCGCCCGCTCGGCGATCCCGCGACCCGCACCGTCCTGGTGCGCGCCGATCGGCGGTCGACGCGCAACAGCGGCATCGGCATGGGGGTCGATGACACCCCCGCCGGGCTGAGCGACCTGGGCTGGTCGGCACATCTGGCGGCACCTCCGGTGGTCACGGGGATCGACGCCGACCACTACTCACTCATGCGGGGTCAGGGCGCGGACGTCGTCGCGCGTCTGCTCGACGACGCCCTCAAGCCCTTCCTGTGACCGACATCGAGAACGGAGTCACCATGTCCGCCGAGCTGATCGCCTCGCTGGCCGAACACCCTTGGATCGACGCCGCCGAGGCCGAGGGCGACACCGTGCGGCTGCGGCCCGCCCGCGCCGCCACGGCGGTCCGTCCCGAACCGGGACCGCTGATCTCGGAGTACCTGGAGCATTGGGGGGAGGTCTACGACTTCACCTACACGGCCGGTTCGGGACCGCGAAGCGACGAACCGGACTTCTCCGGGTGGAGCTCCTCGGAAACCGGCGAACCCTTCTCCACCGAGCACATGACCGACTGGGTGGACCGGACCGTGGATCTGGTGCTGGCGGCCCGTCCCCGTTTCGTGCTGGAACTGGGCTGTGGAACCGGATTGCTGGCCCGGAAGCTGGGGCCGCACATCGAAGGATATGTCGGAACCGATGTCGCCCAGGCGGCCGTCGACCGGTTGGCGGCGGAAGCGGGACCAGGCCACGTCCACATCCGGGCGGCGGCCCACGAGGTCGCCGCCCCGGCCGTGCGCGCGGCGATGGCTCGCGCCGGCTTTCCCGCCACAGGCCCGGATTGCGTGCTGCTCAATTCGGTGACCCAGCATTTCCCCAACGTCGATTACCTGACCGCGGTGGTGGTGGACGCGTTACGGCTGCTGTCTCCCGGCGGGATCCTCGTGGTGGGCGACGTCCGGGACGCCCGCTTGCTGGAGGCGCACTGCGGGCGGATCGAGGCCTTGGCCGATCCGGACCCCGCCACCCTGGCGGAGCGCGCCGCGGCCCGTGCGCGGCGGGACGACGAGCTCAACTTCGATCCGGCCACCCTCGCCGAGGCCGCGGCGAAGGCGGGACGCCCGGTGTGCCTCACCGTCCACCCCAAACAGCTGACCGAAGACACCGAGCTGGCGCGGTACCGCTTCGACGCGGTCCTTTCGGTGAGTACCGCGGCCCCCGCCCGCCCCGAATCCGTCCCGTGGCAGGGCATCGCCGATCTCCTGACCGTGGTCGGCTCGGGTCGCGCGGTCCGCGTGACGGGCATCCCCAATCGGTTGCTCTCCGACGACTCCGGCGGTGTCACCGCCCGCGATCTGGCCGACGTGCTCGCGAACCGGGACGCCGTGGTGCTGTTCGACACGCGGGACCCGGCGCGGCTGGAGGTCGTCGCGCCGGCCTCCGCCGCACCGGTCCAGGTGGAAGAAGTGGCCGCGGGAGCCACCGCGCACGAACCGTTCACCCGGTTTCTGACCCGTCGTCTCGGGGAACTGGTGCGAAGCGCCGCACGCAGGCGGAAGACTCCGGCGCCCGCTGTCGTCGTCGACCTCGGCCCGCTCGCCGCGGCGGCGCGTGCGGCCGACGCCGCCGTCGACTCCGCTGATGCCACGAATGTCCCGGCGTTCCTGGGCGAGCTGGACCGGATCGCGTCGCAAGCCATGGCCGCCACGCTGGGAAGGGCACGAGTGGAGGGAACGGCCGACGAGTTCGCGGACGCGCTCGGCGTGGCTGCCCGGCACCGCTGGATCCTGCGGCGGTGGCTGGCCGTACTGACCGAAGAAGGCCTGGTGGTCCACGACGAGCACGGCTACCGGCTGCCGGCTCCGGTGACGCGCGCGGAACTGGAAGAAGCCATCGGTGGTCTCGACCGTGTCCGGGACGGGATGGGCTATCCGCCCGCGATGACGCGGTTCTATCAGAGCGCCCTCCGGTATCTGCCCGAGTTGCTGCGCGACGAAGTGGCGTTGCAGTCGCTGCTGTTCGCCGACGGAGAGACGGACACGGCCGAGGGCGCCTACCGGGACAACCCGGTCAACCGCTACGCCAACGGTGCCGTCGCACATCTGGTGCGGGCTCATGCCGCGTCGTCGGCGGCCGACCGTCCGGTGCGGGTGCTGGAGGTCGGCGCGGGTGTCGGGGGAACGACCGCCGACGTGCTGGCCGCCTTGGCGGGCAGGCCGAAGGACTACCTTTTCACCGACCTGTCCAGGTTCTTCCTGGCCGAAGCCGAAGAGCGGTTCGGCGACGGGGAAGGAGTGCGGTTCGGCGTGTTCGACATCGACGGCGACCCCGCCGTCCAAGGCGTGGCCCCGGGAACCTTGGACGTCGTGCTCGGTGCGAACGTCCTGCACAACTCCCGTGACCTCGGCGCCACCCTGCGGTCGTTCCGGGAGTCGCTGGTTCCCGGTGGCCTGCTGGTCTTCGTCGACACGAGCCGCGAGATCCGGCACATCCTGGCCTCGATGCAGTTCCTGATGTCACCCCGTCCCGGACGGGAACGGGCGGGTTCGGGGGATTTCCGGGCCGGCACCGACCGGATCTTCCCCACCGAAGCGGAATGGATCGCGCGACTGGTGGACGCCGGATTCGAACCGCTGGGCTCGCTGCCCGCGCCCGGGCATCCGCTGCACGCGGTCGGGGTCCAGGTGTTCGCGGCGGTCCGCCCTGCCCGCTGAGGGCGGACCGCCACGCCTCAGGAGCTGAAAGCGGGGCCGAGGCCGGACCGGAACAGATCGCCGTCCATCCACACCGCGGCCCGGACCCCGTCGGCGGCACCGAGCGCGACCAGCGTGGTGGCGTCGGGCAATCCCGGCAGCTTCGCCATGTCGCCCGCCGCGGCGACCCCCGGCACGGTCGTCAGCCCGGTTTCGTCGACCTTGACCGTGCCGTCGGGCAGGATCTCGCAGCCCAGCTGCTCGGCCAAGGTCGACTGCCGTCCGCTGGGCGCGCGGTGGAAGATCGCTTCCCGGCGCAAGGTGCCGCCGTCGGCGAAGCGGATCGTCAGGTCGTCGAGCGTGCCGGTGATCTCGGCGATCTTCTTGTCCACGACGGGAATGCCCCGATCGGCCGCGGTCACGGTGATCCGCTCGGGAAGCGGCGCGGCGCCGTCGGTGCACAGCACCACGTCCTCGCTGAACCGGTCGGCCAGGTAGAGCGCGAGCATCGCCTGCGCGGGCTCGTGGGCCACCACCGCCAGTGATTTGTCACCTGCTTCCCAGCCGTGGCAGAACGGGCAGTGGAACACGCTGCGCCCGAACCGTTCGGCGAGACCGGGGATGTCGAAGGGCTCGTCGACCTGCCCGGTGGCCAGGACGATCCGCCTGGCCCGCACCGTTCCCCGGCCGGCCAGCTCCAGTTCGAAGTCCTCTTTGGTGCCACGGGCGGCGACCACGAGGTCGGTCCGCACCTCCACGCCAGGGTAGGCGGCGAGTTCCTCGCGGCCCGATGCCAGTAGCTGCTGAGGCGAGAACCCGTCCCGGCTGAGGTACATGTGCATTTCGGAAGCCCGCTCGTTGCGGGGCTTTCCGCCGTCCACCACCAGGACCGAGCGCCGTTGCCTGCCGAAGACCAGCGCCGCGCTGAGTCCGGCCGGTCCGCCACCGACCACGACCACGTCGTACATCAGTGTTCTCCTTTTCGCCAGGCCAGTACTCCCGCGGGCGGACCGTCCACCGGTTCGCAACCCGCACCGAGAAGTTCGGTGTTCAGCATTTCTTCGGACACCACGAACGAGGGGAACGACACAGCGTCCTCCGACACCAGCCGGTCACCCTCGTGTACCCGATAGGTCATCGTCCACAACAGACCGTCGCCGTCCACGGTCGCTTCGGCCACCGTGTCGTACCGGCGGCGCCCCAGCACACCGCCCGGGATCGTGCTCGCGGGTACGGCCACCGCGGCCTGCGGCATCGGCACGTCCACCACGACGAGACCACCAGGGGAGAGCCGGGGAATCCAGCGAGCCCACAGGGCCCGGCGATCCGAGGGGGAGAAGTGCGTCAGAACGTTCAGCAGTATTAGCGCGTCCACTTTCCCATCGACGTCGGCTCGCAGCGCGTCTTCGGGGAGCACCGTCACCGGTGGCGCGTCCAGGGACGCCAGCCTGGTGGTCAGGGCCGCGCGCATCACCGCCGCCGGCTCGACGGCGTAGACCTCGCCGTCTTCGGGCAGGTTCGTCAGCAGGGTTTCGGTGAACTGGCCCGTTCCGGAGCCGATTTCCACTACGCGGCGTACGCCCACGAGCAGTGTCGTCAAGGCCGAACGAAGGGCGTCGCGTTGCGCGGTGGGGAAGATCAAGTCGTAGTACTGGGCGTTGACCGCATACCCTTCGGCGCCGGTGGCGTCGGTGATGATCGGTTCAGGGCTCATCGGGTGGTCACCTCGGGAATTTCCAGCGTCGTCACCAGGGGGTCGGCCGCCAGCACGGCGGCCGTTCGATGGGGGTCGAGCACTTCGGCGGCGTGGTGCGCGCCCGGGAGCACCCGCCCCGCGAGCAAGTCCACGGCGGCCGATGCCGCGACCACACCGCTGAGCTCGTAGGAATCGGTCGTCCGCAACAACACTCGTCGGCTGATCCCGCCGGAGCCCGCCGGTGGGCGCGCGTGGGCCAGCACGGCGTAGTGCCGTCCGCATTCGGCCACGTCACGCCGGCCCGCGTCGACGACAGCGTCCACTTGCGCTTCCACGGGCCCTTCCGCGGCCCAGGCCTCGGCCAGGACCTCTGGCAGGTTTTGCGTCGCGTAGACGGTGTAGTTACGCAGTTCGGCCACGTCCAGCGCGGCCGCCAGCGAGGCCGCCTCGGTGGACAGGAACGGCCAGGCGTGCACCCGGCCTGGAAAGCCGGGCAGGGACACCGACCGCAGCGGGGCCAGCGCGTGCTCCACGACAGCTCCGTCCCGCCACACAGCCAGCGCCTGCCCGAACCGGGGACCCCTGGTCATCAGCGTGTCCACCGCCGAAAGCCTGCTGATCTCGACCGAACCGCCGACGTAGACGTCCAGCCGTCCGATCGGTCCGGCCCCGGCCAGCACTCTCGGCAGCAGCCCGGACAGGCCGGGCATCAAGCCCGCCGAGAAGACCGCGGGCAGAGCCTGAAGCTCCGGCGGCGCGTCGGTGATCAGCGCGTCCAGAGCCACCGCGTCCCCGGCCGCGTCCACGTAGCCGGCGCCCGCGCGCAGCGCCGCTCGCGCCACGACGTCGAGCACCCGATACGAGGGACCCGCGCAGTTGACGACGACCGAACACCCGGAGCTGAAGGCCGTCAGGGCGTCCGGTTCGCCGAGATCGACCGCGACCGCCTCGGAGGCGCCGGGGACGGCCCGCGCCCGGTCCGGATCACGGCCACCGACCCGCACCGTGTGACCGGCCGCCGAGAGCCGGTCCACGACCACCCGGCCCACCGTGCCCGCGCCGCCGAGGACACCGATCACGCCGCTCACGCCGTCGCACCGTGCGCGGCCAGCGCCGCCGCCAGCCCGGCGACCGTCGGGTCATCGAGGAACTCCCGTACCGGCACGGGGATCCCGAGACTCTTGGCCAGCCGTCCCAGCGCCCGCACCGCCAGGAGTGAGTCCCCGCCCAGTGCGAAGAACCGGGCCGAGCGGTCCAGCACCGGCACTCCCAGCAACTCCTCCCACAATTCGGCGACGGCCTCTTCCAGCGTCGTCGACAGCGGTCCTTCGGCCACAGTGCGATCCGTGTCGTCGTAACGGCCGAGCAGCAGCCCCGAACCGGTGGCCTCCGCGGGGGAAGGCAGGTCCATCTCCCGGTCCCACCCGTCGCCGTCGGCCAAGGTGCCGACCAGTTCGACCAGTTCGGTGAACGCCGCGTCCACCTGCTCGGTCTCGAACAACTCCTCGACGAGCGAGAACACGATCGCCAATTCCGAGCGAAGCTCGTAGACACGGGCTTCCAAGGCCACCTGAGGCGTCCGCAGCTGGTGGTGGAAATCGCCGAAGTCGAGCGCGCCGAGCGGTCCCGCGGACTCGGGGTGGGCCTCGCCCACCGCCGCGTCCATGCTCAAAGTGCTCTGGAACACCACCGGCGCGACGGGGCGGTGGGTGCCGCGCCTGCGGCCCAGTTCCCGCGACACCTCGACACCGGTGATGAGGTTGTGCGCCGAGTACTCGCCGAACCGTTTCTGCGCGGCCGAGGCGAGTTCGGCGAACGTCGCTCCCGCGGTGAGCTCGGTGGGCAGAAGCATGGTGGCGGAGAACGCGCCCACCACGCGGTGCACGTCGGGATGCAGCGGCAAGCGGTTGAGCTGCAGGGAATTGAGCAACATCCGCCGGTGTCCGGCCCACCGGGCCAGTACCACCGCGAACGCGGTGGAAAGGGCGGTGGACGGCGTCACGTCCCGTGCCGCGCACCGATCACGCAACGCCACCCACCGGCTCGACGGCAGATGGGCCTCCCGGGTGCCCATGGTGCTCGCCCGCACTTCACGCGGGTCCCGGATCAGCGGCAGCGCGGGCGGCTCGGGCATCGTGTCGAGTCGCGACCACCACCACGAACGGTCGGCTTTCCACTCGTCACTGTCGGGCAGGTTCGCGACGGAGTCCACGTAATCGCCGAAGTCCATGCCCAGCGGGGGCAGCACGGCGTTCCAGTCCGCCGCCAGCGCCACCAGTTCCCGGAAGAGGAGCGTGGACGACCAGCCGTCGAACACGAGCAGGCTCATGCTCGTGTGCAACCGCGCGTCCCCGTCCGGCAGCAGGCTGAGCCTGACGTCGATTCCGGGACCACGCAAGGGATCGGGACCGGTGGCCCGCATCTCCGCCCGCACCTTGTCCAATGTGGACTCGACGGTACCGGGATCCGATTCGCGCAGGTCGTACACCGTCGGGGCGGGCACGGCGCCGGGAACTTCCTGCGGCAACACGTGCTGCTCGCCCTCCGCGGTGACACGAGCGCGCAGCATCGACTGGTGCGCCGCCAGCCTGCGTAGCGCGTCGGCGAGCGAATCCTCGGCTTCGTCACCGTCGACGTCGGTCAGCCTGACGTCCACGTAGAAGTGCGCCGACTCGTACGAAAGCTCCCAGCCGTCCTGTTGACCGACGAAGTAGCCCTGTTGCAGCGGGCGCAGGGGGAACGAGGCGTGCGGATCCGCGCGTTTGCGGAGTTCGACGGGCAGCGCGCGGGTCGCTCCGCCGGTTCCCGACCGGCGGCGCACCAGCTCCGCCAGCTCGTTCAGCGTCGTCTCGACCCCGATGTCCTGCAGCGCCAGGACCACGCCGAGCTGTTTGCGGACGAGCGCCGCCATGCGCACCGCGAGCACCGAATCGCCACCCAGCCGCAAGAAGGTCGTGTCCGGGTCGATCGTCCGGTCGCCGAGATCGAGAAGCTCGGCCCAGATGCGGGTCAGGACGGGCGGTACGTCGTCGATCGAAGCGTCTGTGGGCGTGGTCACGGTCTGCGGCTCCTCGCGGGTCGGTCGGTGAGAGCGGCCAGCCCGCGAGGAGCGCGTACACGAGTTTGCTCGGCAGGATCCTGGGGCGGACGGGCCACCCCGGAACCTACACGAAAACGACTATCGTTATCGATATTGTGAGATGTGCCTTGTTCCGCTGGACCGCCACAGGCGACGTGCACCGCCGCCACCATGCGGTCTGCCTTTCCCTGCGGTGGTGTCGTCGCTGGTGAGCTGGAGCCACAGGTTCGCGTAGATCCGTGACCATCCGGTCTTGGAAAAATGTCGCTCAACGTGAGCGTGCCCAGGGCGACCGCTATGTGTGCCGTGTCCGCCACACTGGTGTCGATAAGGCGCCTGGCTTGGAATCCAGGCTTAATCGCCGATGTTCGCCGGCCCTGCCAAAGTGGGAGCGGTGGCAAGCCAGCCTCACGCAGCAATGTATGGCGCGGCGCGGATACTTCGATTGGGGTGTTCTGCAAGGCTGTTGTGGTGGTCGACGCGGCCCGCGTCCGGTCACCGAGTCGAGTGTCGCCGCACTCCGCGATGCAGTCACCGTGCGGTGGCAGCGCGGTGTCGACTTGTTCTCGTTCAGGGGAGGCCTTCACACCTTGGTCAGGACGGCGGCGCTCTGGAAGCCTCCGAATCCGCTGCCCACGCTCAGCACCACGTCCATCTTGTGCTCCCGCGCCGTGTTCGGCACGTAGTCGAGGTCGCATTCGGGGTCGGCGTTGTGCAGGTTCGCGGTCGGAGGAACGACCTGATGGTCCAAAGCCAGCGCGCATGCCGCCAATTCGAGAGAGCCGATGGCCCCGAGGGAATGTCCGATCATCGACTTGATAGAGCTCACCGGGACTCGATACGCGTGGGCGCCGAGACTGCGTTTGAACGCGGCGGTCTCGTGGCGGTCATTCTGTTTCGTGCCGGATCCGTGCGCGTTGACATATCCGACGTCGGTGGGGTCGATTTCGGCCTGCCGGAGCGCATGAGTGATCGCCTCAGCCATCTCGGCACCGTCGGGTTTCAGCCCGGTCATGTGGAAAGCGTTGCTGCGGCTGGCGAAACCCGATACCTCGGCATAGATTCGCGCTCCACGGCGGCGGGCCTCGGTCTTGTCCTCAAGAACCAGTACAGCTGCTCCCTCGCCGAGCACGAAGCCGTCCCGATGCGCGTCGAAGGGGCGCGAGGCGTGAGCAGGGTCGTCGTTGTTCGCCGACGTGGCACGAATCGCGTCGAAACAAGCGGACGTGATCGGTGACAGCGGAGCGTCGGTGGCACCCGCGAGCACCACGTCCGCCGAGCCTTCCCGGATCAACGCCGCTCCGTGCCCGACGGCGTCGAGACCCGAGGTGCACCCCGTCGAGATCAGTGCCACAGGTCCCTCGGCGGCCACGTCCTGTGCGACCTCGACGGCGAGCGTGCTCGGAACCATGTAGCCGTAGAGATGAGGAACGCCATAGGTGTGATCGACCAGCCACCGCCTGCCGTCGTCGGCCAGCACGGCGTACTCCTCCTCCAAGCCCATCGTGCAGCCGACCGCACTGCCGATGGCGACAGCCACCCGTTCCGGTTCGATCGCGGCCAAGGACAACCCGCTGTCTTCCACCGCCTCCCTGGCCGACACGACCGCGAACTGGGCGGCGCGGTCCATCCTCCGGATCTCCTGGGCGGACAGTCCGGCCGCGGCCGGGTCGAAGTCCGCCTCCGCGGCGATCCGGGAACGAAATCCACCGGCGTCGAACAGGGAGATCGGGCGCGTGGCGGTCCGTCCTCCGGACAGGAGATCCCAGTACGCGATGCTGCCCAACGCGCCCGGCGCCACGACGCCGATACCGGTGATGACGGGCGTCCTCTTCATCGGGCCGCTCCGACGTCAGGGCCCGCCTGATCCGGATGTGCCGGCGCTTCGGTGTCCACGTGGCCGAGGTCGGGTCTGGGCGCCAGTGGTGACAAGTGGAACACCACCTCTGCGGGGGTCTCGCCCAGGTTGACCAGCCGATGACGCACGCCGATCGGCACGAGAAGTGATTCCCCCGCGGCGAGCCGTACCGCCTCGCCGTCCAGCTTCATCTCGAGGTCTCCGGCGATGACGTGCAGGAACTCCTCGGAGTAGGGGTGGTAGTGCTCGGTCACCACCTCTCCGGCGGCCAGCCACAACAAGCCGCCGAAACCCGAGGTGGATCCCACGGTTTTCGGACTCAGGGTGACCCGGATGTCACCACCGCGTTTGCGATTGGACGCGACATCCTCGGCGCGCACCTTCGTCGGCTGGATCGTCGTCACGTGGTCTGCCCCTTCTCGGTGGTCCATACGTAGATCGGGTCGGCCATCGCGTCCTTCGGCTCCTGCCAGCCTGGGTCGTACGGCGAGACCAGTTCGGCGAGCGTGGTGTTGAGTTTCTGGTACAGCGGGTGTTTGCGGGCTTGGTACAGGCTGGGCGAGATGTCCTTGTCGGCTTCGACGAGATGGAAGTACAGGTCGTGGAAGGTGAACAGCGTTCGTCGTGACACACCGATCATGTGTGGCAGTTCGGTCGCGTCGGATTCGGCGAAGGCGTCGGCGATCTGCTGTGGATTGTCGGTCCGCAGCTTCGCCACGATCAAGGTGCGGTGCACGGTCGTCCCTTCTGATCGGATTTCGCGGACCAGCCGATGATTCCCAGAGGCGGTGGGGAACATCTGTAGTCGCGCTCGACACGCGGGGTGCTACCAGGGGGCGGGCCGTCTGTTCCGGAGGAGTGTCCCGGAAGGTCCGTCGTCGGAAAGCGTTGCGGCATGGACGATGTCGTCCGCGGACTCCCTCACGGATCGCCGCGCCGACGGCATCATCCTGGTCCGCGTCGGCCCTGGGTTCACCGCGTTCACGAGCACCCCGGTGTCCTTCGTGTGCGCTGCCAGCATCGTGGTCAGCCCGTTGACCGCTGTCTTCGACACCGAATAGCCGGGTGCGCCGGTAAAGAGCCCTCCGTCGAAGGTTCCGGTCCCGCTCGAGACGAAGACCACTCGGCCCCATCCTCTGCTGATCATCCCCGGGACGAAAATCTGAGCCACCCGCCAGCCGCCCAGCAGGTTCACCGCCAGGGTGCGTTCGACGAGATCCAGCGACACGGACAGCGGATCGGTGCCGCCGTCGAGCAGGACACCCGCGTTGCAGATCAGTACATCGACCGCGCCGACCTGCTCCGCAGCCCTTCGTACGCTCTCGGCGTCGGTGACGTCCAGCACCTGGGCCCCGTTCGTCCCTCCGGCCTGTCGTGCGGTGGGCACGACCCTCAGCCCCCGCCGGGAGAGTTCGGCGGCGACGGCTTGCCCCAGCCCTCGGTTGGCTCCGGTGACCAAGGCGGTGCGTTGTTCGGCCATGGTGCTCCTCACTACCTGACTGAATGTCCGGAACACCATGGCCTGGAAGTGTGAGACGCGGCTGGTGCCGTGGTGGAGCCGGGCACCGGGGCGGATCAGGAACCCAGGGATTCCCCAGGCCTCGTCGGTATCCCTTTCTTCGCATGGCTTCCGGCGGAGGGACAGGGTGTGGACGACGCGGCGGTGCCCACCACACGGGCCGAGCGCGGGACGCGGGATGACCGATCGGTCGGCGTGAGGAGAATGCCTCGCTGGTACGTGACTCTGTTCACGAGCGATGCGATGGAGCGGTTCGGTTTCTATGGTCTGCAGGCGATTCTCGTGCTGTATGCGTCGGCGCCGGCGGAGCGTGGGGGCCTCGGCCTCGCCATGGCGGACGCGGCGGCCTTGTTCGGGGCATGGATCGGATTGATGTTCATGTTGTCGCTTGCCGGCGGCTGGGTGGGTGACCGCTGGCTCGGCAACCGGACCGCGCTGCTCGCGGGCTGTGCGGTGAACGTCGTCGGCTACCTCCTCCTGTCCATTCCAGCCGGATGGACGGCCGCCGCGGCGCTGCCCATGCTGGCGATCGGGGGCGCCGTCTACAAGCCGAACCACCAGGCGATGATCAACATGATGTTCGGTGGCAGCCGGAGCAGGGAGGCCGGCATCTCGCTGATGTACGTCGCTTCCCAGGTGTCGGCGCTGCTCGCACCGTTGATCGCCGGCTACCTCGGCGAGCGGGTCAGCTGGCATCTCGCCTTTTTGGCTATCGCCTTGGTGCTCCTGGCCACCACGGTTCAGCTCCGGGTGACCTCCGCCCAGTTCCACGGCGTCGGTGCCACGGCGATCCGGCCGCTCGACGCGCCGGAGCGTCGAACGCTGATACGGCGGCTGGCCCTGTTGTGCCCGGCGATCGTGGTGGTACTGGCTGGGCTCGCGATCGCTGGTCTGCTCAGCGCCGTCGTGGCGATCGGATTGATCGGCCTGCTCAGCGTGGTGACACCGATCATCTGCTATGTCCGGCTACGAGCCGATCCAGCGCTGGAATCGGACGACCGCAGGCGACTGACCTTCTTTCTGTTCGTGTACTTGGGTTCCGCGCTGTTCTGGATGATCGTCGCCCATGCCGCGTCACTCCTGAACTTGTTCGCTAGGGATCACGTCGACCTCGAGGTGCTCGGGTTCGTCATGCCCGCGAGCTGGTTGCAGGCGGCGACCCCGTTGTTCATTCTCCTGTTGGCGCCGGTGATCGCCTCGGCGTTGCCACGTTGGGGAGGACGGCACAATGTCGGCACCAAGTTCAGTGTCGGCCTGCTTCTTGTGGGCGCGGGCTTCCTGGTCATGTCGGTGGCCACTTCGCTGGTGAGCGCCGACGGCACCAAGATCTCGCCCTGGTGGATGGTGCTCGTCTATCTGACGCACGCGTGCGGGGAAGTGATCATCGCCGCGGTGACGATCTCCGCCGCGGCGGACGTACTGCCCGCGGGATTTCTGGGGCGAACACTGGGCATGCTGTGGCTGTTCGCCGGTCTGGGCGGCGGCATCGGCAGTGGCGTGGTCCGGCTCAGCACGGTCATGCCGGAACCGCTCTACTACTCGCTTCTCGGCTCGGCCGCGATCCTTTGCGGGGTCGCCTTCTGGTTGGGGCGCCGCGCACTGACACGCGGTTTGTCCTGACGCGACTCACCGCGAATTCGTGAACCTCTGGGTTCCTCCAAGTCAAGGAGATGATGGTGGATCAGGGATTGTCCGGAAAACGGGTGCTGCTGACCGGAGGCAGCAAAGGAATCGGACGGGCCACCGTGCTGGCGTTCGCCGACGTCGGTGCGACGGTCGTCGCGGGCCACCGTACGGAAGACGAAGACGCGCAGAGCCTGGCCCGGGAACTCAAGGAGCGTGGAGCCGGGCATCGAGTGGTCCAGGCCGACGTCACTACGCGTGCGGGAGCGGCCGCCCTGGCAACAGCCGCGGCGGATACGCTCGGCGGACTCGACGTTCTGGTGAACAACGTCGGTGTGGACGGATCTGCGCCTTTCGAAGAGCTCCCGGAACAGGAATGGCACCGTGTCTTCGAGCACAATGTCACCGCCGCCTACCTGGTCACCCAAGCCGTGCTGGGCCTGCTGGGGGCCGGTGCCGCGGTGGTGAACATCGGATCTTCGGTGGCACAGCGCGGCCGAATCAACGGAGTGCATTATTCCGCCTCCAAGTCCGCGTTGACGGGATTCACCAGGGCCCTCGCGAAAGACCTTGGCCCACAAGGTATTCGCGTGAACCTGGTCGCACCGGGGCTGACCGAGACCGAACCGGGTGCGGGCCTGCCCGCGCCCGTCATGGACCGCATCACCGGGATGACCGCGCTCGGCAGGCTGTGCGGTCCTGAGGACGTCGCCGGCGCTGTGCTCTTCCTCAGCGG
This sequence comes from Amycolatopsis coloradensis, assembly GCF_037997115.1. Classification (NCBI taxonomy): domain Bacteria; kingdom Bacillati; phylum Actinomycetota; class Actinomycetes; order Pseudonocardiales; family Pseudonocardiaceae; genus Amycolatopsis; species Amycolatopsis coloradensis. The sequence goes on along the minus strand of NZ_CP150484.1, from coordinate 6,201,276 downwards.
AGACACGTCCCGCTACATCAGCGGGGCGACTTTGAACGTGGATGGAGGGATCTGATGTACGCCGCAATCACTTATCGGGTCAAACCGGGCCATGAGACAGAAATCGCCGAGATCTTCGCCGCGTTCCAGCGAGTGGACGACCCCCGATTCCGGGACGCGGACGACAGGCGGGCCGGGCGACTGCTCGGGACCGCCGTGTTCATCAAGGACGACGTGATGGTCCGGGTGATCCACTATGAAGGTGACTTCTCCGCGATCGCCGAGCATATGGCGGGTCAGCGTGGTGTCCACCTGATCGAAGAGAAACTGGCTCCCTATCTCGAGACGCCACGGGACACGAGTACCCCGGCTGCCTTCGGCGCCTACTTCCGTGACGCCACCATGCAGGTCATCTCCCAGTTCTCCGTGGAGTCGCACCCCGCGGCGGGATGAGACCTCGCGATTTCGGCCGTTCAGCGGGCTTGGAGGGAGTTTCCAGGCAGGTCGACCAGTCTTGAGAAGCGATGGAAAACACGCGGGACCGATATTCGGAAAGGTCTTTCGATGAACGCATCTGGTGCGGCCACCAGCCCGGTTATAACGGGTATCGGTGTGGTGGCGCCGACGGGTATCGGCATTGCGGAACATTGGCAATCGGTTCTGGCAGGCAAATCCGGCGTCACCAGGATCACCCGGTTCGACCCTTCGAACTACCCGGTCCGATTTGCCGGGCAGCTGCCGAACTTCCTCGCCGAAGAGCGGGTACCCGGCAGGCTGATCCCGCAGACGGACCGCTGGACACATCTGGGGCTCGCCGCGGCCGAAGCGGCTCTGGCCGACGCCGACGTGCGACCCGCGGAGCTTCCTGACTACGAGATGGCCGTCGTCACCGCGAGCTCGTCCGGCGGCACCGAATTCGGCCAGCACGAGATGGAGCGCCTGTACCTCGACGGTCCGTCGGGTGTCGGGGCCTATCAGTCGATCGCCTGGTTTTACGCGGCGACCACGGGACAGATCTCGATCCGTTTCGGCATGCGTGGTCCCAGCGGCGTGCTGTGCTGTGAACAGGCGGGTGGTCTGGACGCGTTGAACCAGGCCCGCAGACTCGTTCACGGTGGTTCTCGTCTGGTGCTCAGTGGTGGCACCGACGCTTCTCTTTGCCCCTACGGCCTGGTCGCTCAGCTTTCGAACGGGAAGCTCTCCACTGTGGATGATCAAAATCGCGCCTACCTGCCATTCGATGCCGAAGCGAGCGGCTATTTGCCGGGCGAAGGCGGCGCCATCCTGATCGTGGAAAGCGCGCGAAGTGCTCAGGACCGTGACAAGGGATCCGGTTACGGTGCGATTGCGGGCCACGCCGCCGGTTTCGACCCCCCTCCGGGGTCGGCACGGCCGCCGGCACTACGGCGCACGATCGAGCGGGCACTCGCGGACGCGCGCGTCAATCCGGAGGAGGTGGACGTCGTTTTCGCCGATGCCGCGGGCGTGCGGGCAGATGATCTTTCCGAAGCCCAGGCCATCAGCGCGGTCTTCGGTTCGCGTGGGGTGCCGGTGACGGCACCGAAGACGCTGACCGGACGGCTGTACGGCGGAGGCGCATCGTTGGACGTGGCCACGGCGCTGCTCGCGATCAGGGACGGCGTCATCCCGCACACGGTCGGCTCGGCCCGGCTGGCACCCGGCTGCGAACTCGATCTGGTGACCAACCAGCCCCGGGACGGGAGGGTGCGTACCGCGTTGGTCCTCGCGCGCGGTCACGGTGGCTTCAACGCGGCACTCGTACTCACGGATCTCCCCAGGGCCAAGGCGCTGTGAACAGTGAAAGGGACGAGAAGATGACGGACAGGTTCACCTTCGAGGAATTGAAAGAGATCCTGCGCGCGAGCGGGGGAGTCGACGAAGAAGTCGATCTGAATGGTGATATCGCCGATGTCGAGTTCGGTGAACTCGGCTACGACTCGCTCGCCGTACTGGAGTTCGCCAGGCAGGTGGAGCGCCGCTACGGCTTTTCGATTCCGGACTCCGCGATCGCGGAGATGCCCACGCCGGCGAAGGCCGTCGAATTCATCAATGCCCAGTTCGTGGAGGCGAGGATCTGAAATGGCAGGGCACACCGAGAACGAGATCGTCATCGACGCACCCATGGACCTCGTCTGGGAAATGACCAATGACATCGGATCATGGACGCGGCTCTTCAGTGAGTACTCGGAGGCGACCATCCTGGAACGACATGGCGAGACCGTCATNTGGACGCGGCTCTTCAGTGAGTACTCGGAGGCGACCATCCTGGAACGACATGGCGAGACCGTCATCTTCCGGCTTTCGTTGCATCCGGACGAGAGCGGAAAGGTGTGGAGCTGGGTTTCGGCGAGAACACCGGACGCGGCGACCAGGACGGTGCGTTCTCAGCGGGTGGAAACCGGTCCATTCAAGTACATGTGGATCTTCTGGGAGTACCTCCAGACCGAGCGGGGTGTCCGCATGCGCTGGGTGCAGGACTTCGAGATGAAGCCGCAGGCACCGGTCGGTGACGAGGCGATGCGTGAGCGACTGGATGGCAACACGCCGGTGCAGATGCGGTTGATCAAGGACAAGGTCGAAGCGGCCGCACGCGACAGTGCCGCCGTCGGCTGACCCGACCACGTCGGCTGGAGGTGCGCGGTGCTCGAGATCGTGATCCCGGTGGTTCTGCTCGCGAACGGGTTGGCGGCAGGAGTGCTGGTCGGCACCCAGCTCGGTGGCTGGCCCTTGCTCGATACCTTGCCCGCCGCGCGCTATGTGCAAGCGCACGGGTTCTTCTCGACACGCTATGACCCGTTCATGCCCCTCTGCTTCCTCGGCACGGTGCTCGGTGATGGGGTGCTCGCACTGGCGGCGAATCGGGCAGGCGCCCAGGTGCTGTTCGGCGCGGCAGGCCTGCTGGCAGCGGGCACGGTCGTCATCTCCCTGGTGAAGAACGTCCCTGTCAACAAGTGGATTCGCACGTTGGACCCCGAGAACCTGCCGGACGACTTCGCGGAAAGGGATCCGCGGCGGCATTGGGGTGGCTGGAACCGCGCCCGGACCGTGTCGGCGACGTTGGCGCTGCTGGCCAACTGCGCCGCGGTGGGGCTGCTGTTGTGAAAGATCATCGATCCGTTCAGGACGCGGAGGGGAAGATGGATCTCGGTTTGAAAGGCAAGAAGGCGCTCGTCACCGGGGGAACCCGGGGAGTGGGCCGTGGCATCGTGCTGGCTCTCGCGAGGGACGGCGTCGACGTCGTCACGTGCTTCCGCCAGGACAAGGAAGCGGCCGCCTCGCTCGAACGGGCACTCGAGGAGATCGGCGGTGCGCACCACGTGTTGCCCGCGGACCTCGCTGATCCCGCGCAGGTCACCGATCTGCTCGGCGAATGCAAGTCGCGGTTGGGCAGACTGGACATCGTGGTCAACAACGCCGCCGCGATCAGCCACGTCCCGTACCTGGAATTGGACGTCGCCGAATGGCAGCGCATCGTCGACACCAACTTGACCGCGGTACACCTGGTTGTCCAGCAGGCGTTGCCACTACTCACCGCCGGCGGCTCGGTGATCGGGATCAGCTCGAAGTCCATCGAGGTCGGCATTCCGTTACGGGCGCACTACACCGCCACCAAGGCGGCGTTGCACGGCCTGAACCGCACACTGGCGCGGGAGTTCGGTCCGCAGGGAATCCGGTTCAACGTCCTGTCGCTGGGCATGATCCACACGGAAGCCTTGGAGGCTCTGCCTGCCGAGCAACGCGACGCGATGGTCACGCGCTACTCGGATAAGACTTCGCTCGGCAGGCTCGGTTCTCCGGAAGAGGTCAGCGACGTGGTGCGGTTCCTGGCCAGCGATCTGGCCAGGTACGTAACCGGTGGGGTCATCCCGGTGGACGGAGGGATCTCGTGACGGGCGACGCTTTCCGCGTGATGCTGCGGATGCAGATCAACCCCGGCGCCGAAGGCGACTTCGAGCGGGTTTGGCTGGAGATAGGCGATTCTGTGACCTCCCACCCCGCCAACCTCGGACAGTGGTTGTCCCGGTCCGAGGACGAAGGCGTCTACTACATCGTCAGCGATTGGGTGAGCGAGGCGCTGTTCCGTGAGTTCGAGACCAGCGACCGCCATCTGGAGCATCGGCGGAAACTGCACCCGTTCCGCTCCGGCGGCTCGATGACCACCATGCGCGTGGTGGCGTACCTGCCGGGCACGGCGAGCACCGAGTCCCATCACGACTGGGAACGAGCGCGGTGAGCGGCGGAGTGCGGGTCCTGTTGTACCACGCGACCGAGGATCCGGACCGGATCGAGGCCGCCTACCACGAGGCCAGTGTCCGGCTGGCCGGCGTCCCCGGACTGCTCGGCAACGAGCTGCTGCGGTCCACTTCGGACCCGAGCGGGTTCGTGGTGGTCAGTTCGTGGAGCGATGTCACCGCCTTCGAGGAGTGGGAGCGTGGACCGGAGCACCGGGCCCAGACCGCACCGTTGCGTCCGTTCCGGGACACGCGGTTGTCCAGGCCGTTCGACATCTACCAGGTGCGAGCCACCTACTGAGCAGGAGAGCCGTCATGCGGTCACCCGTACCCGAGCGCCGCGAGCGGGAACAACGATCCCGTCGGGCGTGGAGCAGGGCAGGCGGGATGTTGGTGTGGTCGCTGGGGACCCTTGGCGGCTGCATGGGCGGACTCGTACTCCCGTCCGATGACCGCGATCAACCGTCATCGGCCCGGGTCTCAAGGGAGGGAAGGACCTCATGACGGCCACCATGGATGCCGCCGACAGCGTACAGCGGGAGCCGGAACCCGAGTGGGTGTCCTGCGCACGGTGCCGGATGCTGTTGTACGGCAAGCGCTTCGCGCGGTCGGCCAAGGTCTGTCCCGGCTGCGGCTGGCACAGCAGGCTGACCGTGCGTGATCGGCTCGATTCGTTACTGGATCCAGGATCGGCGAGGCCGTTGAAACCTGCGGCGGCGGTTCACGATCCCCTGGCTTTCACAGACCTGGTGCCCTACACCGAGCGGCTGGACCGTGCCCGGCGGGAAACCGGTCTGGAGGACGCGGTCCAGGTGGTGTCGGCGACGTTGAGCGGTCGCCCGCTCGTCGTGGCGGCGATGGACTTCCGGTTCCTCGGCGGCAGTCTCGGCTCGGCCGCGGGAGAGGCGATCGTGACCGCCGCGGAAGCCGCGCTGGCAGGCAGGATGCCGCTGCTCGTGATCACCGCGTCAGGCGGGGCACGAATGCAGGAGGGGGCTCTCTCCCTGATGCAGATGGCGAGAACCAGCAACGCCATGGCCGCCCTCGACGAAGCGGGCCTGTTGACCCTCACCCTTGTCACCGACCCGACCTTCGGCGGGGTGGCGGCGTCGTTCGCGACCTTGTCGGACGTGATCGTCGCCGAACCAGGCGCGAGGATGGGGTTCGCCGGGCGCAGGGTCATCGAGCAGACCATCCGGGAGAGCCTGCCCGAGTCGTTCCAGACCGCCGAGTTCCTGTTCGAGCATGGTCTGATCGACGGCGTCTCTCCTCGGAAGGAACTGCCGCAGCTGTTGGCGGTCCTGGTGGGCGCGGCGGCGCCGCCCGCGGACGGCTGGAGTGACGGTGTACCGGACCCTGTGCTGCGAGACCCGGAAACCCTGTCTTCTCCGGCCATCGACGAGGTGGTCCGGCGTGCCCGCGTCCTCGGCAGACCGACCACTCTCGAGCATCTCGCGAACTGGACCGACGGTTTCGTCGAACTGCACGGGGATCGCGCCGGGCACGACAGCCCGGCGATCGTGGGCGGGCCGGCCGAGCTCAACGGCCTGCCGGTGATGGTGATCGGCCACCAGAAAGGCCGTACCACCGAAGAACTCGTGCGGCGAGATTTCGGGATGCCGTCCCCGGCCGGCTACCGCAAGGCGATCCGCTTGATGCGGCTGGCCGCCAAACTGGGGATACCGGTGGTCACCCTGGTCGACACCCCTGGCGCACATCCGGGGCCGGAGGCAGAGCGGACCGGGCAGTCGAACGCGATCGCCGAATGCCTGCGGGTCATGGGCGGGCTCCCGGTGCCGGTGGTCACCGTGATCACCGGGGAGGGCGGCAGCGGCGGCGCGCTGGCGCTGGCCGTCGCGGACCGCGTCCTGTTGTGCGAGAACGCCACGTACTCGGTCATCAGTCCAGAGGGGTGTGCCGCCATCCTCTGGCGCAGCTCTGCTCCGCCTGCCGTGTCAGCCGCCGCCGAGGCGCTGCAGGTGGGGGCGAAGTCGCTGCTGTCCCTGGGGGTGGTGGACGGAGTGGTGCCCGAGCCGCAGGGTGGCGCGCACCGGGATCCGGCGGCGGCCAGCGCGCTCGTACGTGACGCAGTGGTCTGCGCGCTGCGTGAACTGCACGGGCGGGACAGCGACGCTCTGGTGGCGGCGAGGCGTGCGAGGTTCCGGCGATTCGGCTCGGCCGAGGTCCGCCCGAAGACCAGGGAGACGGTGAAATGATCGAAAGGCATCCCGAGTTCACTGCGAGCCGGGATCTGTCGGATGTGCTGGGGTTCGAGACCGAAATGCTCAAGCTCGGCGCCGAGGACGCGATGGAGATCCTCTGCCGCAGCCTGGCCGAGGTCGTCACCTCGACCGAGCGGGTGCCGAAGCGCGCGAGGGTGCGGCTGGGCAGCGCGACCATCGATGTGGAATGGCCGGTCGTCGAAGGCGGGCGACCACCTTCCGACGTGGAGCCGGCGAAGCCCTCCGCGGCGTCACCTGCGACCGAAACTCCGACGATACGCACGCCGGTGGTCGGCACCTGCTACCTCGCGCCGGAACCCGGTGCGAAGCCGTTCGTGGCCGTCGGTGACGTGGTCGAACGCGGTCGGCAGGTGGCGATCGTGGAGGCGATGAAGCTGATGAACCCGATCGTCGCGGACCGAGCGGGGCGGGTGACCCGGATCCTCGTCGCCGACGCCGAGCCTGTCGAGTACGACCAAGCACTGATCGCCATCGAACCCGAGGTGCCGGAATGAGCTCGCTGCCGCGGCCGATCGGGAATCGGCGTACCGAACCCGTCTTCAAGACCCTTTTGGTGGCCAATCGGGGCGAAATCGCTCTCCGGGTGGTTCGGACCTGCCGCGAGATGGGCATCCGCACGGTGGTCGCGCACTCCACGGTCGACAAGGAGTCGGCCGCCGTGCTCGCCGCCGACGAGGCGGTCCAGATCGGCCCGGGTGCGGCCAAACACAGCTATCTGTATCCACCCGCGCTCATCGAGGTCGCGTTGCGGACCGGGGCGGAAGCGGTTCATCCCGGTTACGGTTTTCTGTCCGAGGACCCGGATTTCGCGGAGATCTGTGTGAGTAACGGGCTCGCCTTCGTCGGCCCGCGACCCGAAGTAATGGCCCGGCTGGGGGACAAGTCCTTGGCCAGGCGCCTGATGAGCGAGGCCGGCCTGCCGCTGCTTCCCGGGACGACGAAGCCGGTGAACGGGTCGGCCGAGGTCCTCGCCGAGGCACGGCGAATCGGCCTGCCGTTGATCATCAAGGCATCGGCGGGCGGGGGCGGCCGGGGAATGGCGATCGTCCGAGAGTGGGCGGAGTTGCTGCCGACCTATCGGTCGACCAGGGCGACCGCACGGGCGGTGTTCGGCGACGAGCGGGTGTACCTGGAACGTTTCTGGCAAAACGCCAGGCATGTCGAGATCCAGCTGCTCGCCGACGAGCACGGCAACGTCGTTTGCCTCGGCGAGCGGGACTGCTCCGTGCAGCGGCGTCACCAGAAGCTCGTCGAAGAGAGCCCCGCACCCGGCTTGGCCGCAGGGCTGTCCGGAATACTCGCCGAAGCCACGGCCCGAGGGGCGCGAGCGGTCGGCTACACCGGCGCGGGCACCTTCGAGTTCCTGGTCTCCGGTGAAGAGGCGGCCTTCATGGAGGTCAACTCGCGTATACAGGTCGAGCATCCGGTGACCGAAATGGTGACCGGTATCGATCTCGTCCGCGAACAAATCCTGGTCGCGGCGGGCCTGCCGCTCTCCCTTCGGCAAGAAGACGTGAAACCGCGTGGCGTCGCGGTGGAGTGCCGGATCAACGCGGAGGACCCCAGCCGGAACTTCGCCCCCTGCCCCGGCAAGCTCGTCGAATTCTCCCCGCCCGCCGGCCCGTTCGTCCGGGTCGACACACATGCCTATCCCGGCTGGCGCGTTCCGCCGGACTACGATTCCTTGCTGGCCAAGGTGATCGTGTGGGCGCCGGATCGGGCACAGGCGCTAGCCAGGATGGACCGCGCGCTGGCCGAGTTCCGGATCGGTGGTCCTGGTATCCACACGACGAGGGACGCGCTTCGTGAGATCATCCGGAACCCGTCCTTTCGTGAGGGCACTCACGACACTTCGTTGCTGGAACGAATGGCCGACGTATCCGTCACGTCGGCGAGTTGACCCCGAACAAAGGAGTCCACAATGCCCATCACAGCGATCAGATACGGTATCAAGGCCGGTTGCGAAGAGCAGATCGCCGAGATCTTCGCCGACTTCAAACGCACTGGCTCGCCAGTGGTGCTCGACGACGATGGCAACGAAGTCGGGCGCATCTTGTCGACCGCTGTGTTCATCGAGAACGACATCATGGTGCGATTCGTCGAATACGAGGGTGAACTTGCCGACATCGCGCGATTCATGGCGACTCAGCCTGGAGTGCGCGAGGTCGAGCGCAAACTCAAGCCCTACCTCGCCCGGCCGAGAGACACGGGATCGGTCGAAGGATTCACCAAGACCTTCGAGAGGAGCACCATGCGCTGCATATCCCAGCTCTCGGCCGACAAGCCAGACGTCCCTTGATGACCGCCACGGTGGCCGACCTGCTCAGCGTGCTTGCCCTGATGGGCAGCGGAACGGTGGCAGGCGTGCTGTTCGCGGTCGCCCTGAGTACCTTGCCCGCGTTGATCGCGATGCCGCCCGGCCGCTACGTCTACGCGCAGAAAATGCTCGGGCGCAATTGGGACCCCACCATGCCCGTACTGGTGCTGAGCTCGACCCTGATCGAAATCGTGCTCGCTGTATTGATGCCGGGAACGGCCGCGGTTCTCCTCTTCGGCGGCGCGGCTGTCTCGCTGCTCGGAGTGTCCGTGGTCTCCCATTGGTGCAACGTGCCGATCAACCGGCAGACAAGGGAACTGGATCCGGATCGGATGCCCGACGACTGGCATGATCCGCGACCCCTGTGGCGCCGATGGCATTTCCTGCGCACCGCGCTGGCGATGCTCGCTCTGGCGTGCACCGCAGTCGCTGTCACCATCGCCTGATCACACTGACGCGTTTGGAGGAAGTCCGATGAAGCTCGGGGTGAACATCGCGCCGAACGGCGCACCGGCGGTGGCGTCGGCCGCGGAACGGCTCGGCTACGACGTCGCGTTCGTTCCCGAGGGCTACCGTACGGACGCCATCAGCGTGCTCGGGATGCTGGCCGGGCGAACCGAACGGATCGGTCTCGCAGCCGGTGTACTCCAGATTCCCGCGCGTTCGGCAGTGATGACCGCGATGACGGCGTCCACTTTGGAGACCTTGGCCCCTGGGCGTGTCCGGCTGGGACTCGGAATCTCCAACGCGCATATCTCCGAGGGATGGCACGGTGTCCGATTCGATCGCCCGCTCCGCCGTACCAGGGAGTACATCGAGATCGTACGGCTCGCGTTGAACGACGAGCCCGTGCGATATCGAGGCGAACTCAACGAACTGCCGCTTCCGGATGCACGAGGTGAACCCTTTCGGCAATTCGGCTCGGCGCACGCTGCGGCCGTACCGATCTACCTGGCGGCCATCGGACCGCGCAGCCTCGAACTGGCGGGCGAGGTCGCCGATGGCTGGTTCGGTGTATTCTGCTCACCGGACCGGATCACCGAATCGCTTCCCCACATCCGATCGGGGCGGGACAAGGCGGGTCTGCGAGACAAGGGATTCGAGGTCGCTCCCTCGGTACCCGTCGTCGTCGGCCGGTCGCCGGACGAGGCGGCGGACGCCGTCCGGCACTACATCGCACGGTTCGTCAGCCTCGGTAGCAAAGAACACAGCTTCTACCACAGCCTGATGAAAACCATGGGGTACCCGAACGAGGCCGATGAGGTGCACGATCGGTATGGCGCCGGTGATCACGCAGGTGCCGCCGCAGCCGTGCCATTCGGGTTCATCGACGCGACGGCCTTGCTCGGGCCCCGCGAACGGATCGCGGAAAAGATGACCGCGTACGCCGAGGCGGGAGTGACCACACTGGCCTTGTCGCCGTTCGCGCGCGCGATCGAGGAACAACAGTTCATCTTGCGTGTCGCCGCTGAAGCGCTGGACCGCGCAGGGCTCGCCTGACCGCCTTCGTAAAGGAGCGCGCCATGTCAACGGAACTCACCGGGCTCACGTTCCCGTTCCCGCAGCCACCCGAGTTCACCCTGCCCGCCGAGTTCACCCGGTTACGCGCGCGGCAACCGGTCACCGAGGTGACCCTGCCGTCCGGGGACCGGGCCTGGCTGGTCACCCGGTACACAGACGTCCGCAAGGTTCTGGCTGACGCCAGGTTCAGCCGCGCGGCCGCCGAACTGCCAGGTGGCCCGCGGATGGGGAACACCAGTCCTGGCCCGGAAACCATCCTCGGTATGGACCCGCCCGATCACACCAGGCTGCGCCGGCTGGTCGCGCCGGCCTTCACCACCCGCCGGATCGAGGCTTTGCGGCCCCGGGTCGAAGAACTTGCGAACGAACTGATGATCGAGGTGGCGAGTGGCCCTCGGTCCGCCGACCTGCTCGGGCAGTTCACCGCCGCGTTGCCGAGCAAAGTCATCTTCGAACTGCTCGGTGTGCCCTATTCGGATTTCGGGACGCTGCACGGCTGGACTGACGTGATCTTCAGCCTGTCCTCGCACTCTCGCGACGAGGTGAGGGCGGCGCGAGCGAGTATCGAGCGGTTCCTCGTCGAGTTGGTCGCGGAAAAGCGCGCTCACCCGGCCGACGACCTGCTCAGCGTCCTGATCGCCGCTCGCGACGAGCAGGACAAGCTGTCCGAAACCGAGTTGGTCAGCTTCGCGCTGATCTTGATCACCGTCGGCCATATGAGTACCGCGAGCACGTTGAGTACCGCACTGTTCACTCTGCTCCGCCTGCCCGAGCAGATGGCGCGACTGTACGCCCAGCCCGACCTCGTTCCGAGCGCCATAGAAGAACTGCTGCGGCACAACACTTTCGCGCTGACCGGTACTCAGCTGAGGGTGGCACTCGAGCACGTTCGGCTGGGCAACGTCACGATCCGCGCCGGAGACGCCGTGCTGGCCGCGCTCGGCTCGGCCAACCACGATACCGAGGTATTCGACCGGCCGGACCGTGTCGATTTGACTCGGTCGCACAATCCGCATATGGCCTTCGGCTACGGAATCCATCACTGCCTCGGTGCGCAACTGGCGAGACTGGAGATGCAAGAGGCTCTTTACGCACTTATGCGCAATATTCCGGGCACCCTCCGGCTGGCGGTGGCGCCTGCGGAGGTCGAACTCAAGACCGGACTGACGGCCCGTGCGCTGGCGAGTTTGCCGGTGCGTTGGTGACACGAAACCGTCAATGAATCACGCACTCCTCCGGCGGTTGGTTCGAGTTCCTGAAAAATCCTTAAAGTGCGCCCGAGTCCTCGGCGCCTTGCTAAATTGAGCCATGCAGGGGCACGAACCATTATCACCAGTGATCACGGAGGGGATATGTCCACTCAGGAAGAGGATCTGGCGCCGGCGAGAGAGGCGGAAGCCGACACTGATCTGAGAACCCGCCCACAGAGTCCGGAAGGGACCTGGGCGGTGCGAGTGACTTTCGCGGATGGGACGCGGAACGAACGCGGCTTGTTCGCCTTCACCGCCGAAGGGCTGCTCATCCAGACCAACACCGGCAGTCAGACCACCGGGATCGGAAAATGGAGGCGGACCAGGGAGGGGTTCCGGTTCACCTTCCGCGAGCAGGCCTTCGACGACGACAACGAGTTCGCTTTCGACGTGCACGTGGACCACGAAGGAAGGCTTACGTCGGGGGACACATTCACCTCGCATGGAACCGGTACGGCAGTGGACGCCGATGGGCAGATAGTGCGGGTCTCGGAGACGACGGTGACCGCCGAGCGCTATTGAACCGGCGGCTTCCGGACGGCGGCCGCTACCTCTGGAACAGCTCGATCGGCGAGGTGAACACCGCGNCCGCCTTGTGGATGTCGGCGAGCGACACCGAACCCTTGCCGGTCCCTTGGTCGAAGAACGACTCGGCACGAGCCACTGATTCCCGCTCACCGTCCGGCACGTCGGCCTCGAAGAAGATCGCCTCCACTGGGCATTCCGGCACACAGGCGCCGCAGTCGATGCATTCCACCGGGTCGATCACCATCTGCGCTCCCGAGTCGTGGATACAGTCGACAGGGCACACGTTCACGCACGACCGGTCTTTGACGTCGGTGCACGGACTGGTAATCACATAGGTCACAGGACCGCTCCTCAACTGATTTCGGTTCGCGACGCGAACTCGTCCGGACGCACCGTCAGTCGACGGTGATCGCGCGTATCACGTTCACCCGTGCCGCCCGGCGGGCCGGCCACGCGGCGGCCAGCAAGCCACCCAGCGAGATCCCGACCAGTGCCAGCAGAATCGTAGGTGGCACCACGAGGTCGAAGACTCCTCGCGACAAGATGAAGTTCTGCATCATCGCGCCGAGTACGACGCCGACCACCACTCCGATCAACCCGCCCAGCGCGGCGATCAGCACGGATTCGACCCGGATGAGCCCGCGGATCTGCCGCCGGGTCATCCCGGTCGCGCGGAGCAGGCCCAGTTCCCGTCCTCGCTCCAGTACCGAGAGCGACAAGGTGTTGATGATGCCCAGGAAGGCGATCAACACGGACAGTCCCAGCAGTCCGGTAACGGCACCGAGGTACACGTCCACCTCGCTGATACGGCTGCGCACGTACTCCGGTGCGCTCATGACGGCGAGATCGGAGCGGGCGGCGAGTGCTTGTCGCAAGGCTTCTTCCACAGCGGCGCCGTCGGTGCCCGGCGCGGTCGCCACCACCATGGGGTTGCCATCGCCCGGCCGAAAATGCACGTCGGCGAGCGCGGGTGGCAACACGACCTGGCCCAGGACGGTCGCTTCGGTGAAGATCCCGGTGATCTCGACCGGAGTGCTCCCACCGCCGGGCGAGGTCAGTGTGACCTGCCGTCCCAGCGACCAGCCCCGCTCTTCGGCGACCGGCTTGGCGACGAACACACCCCGCGTCAGATCCGCGGTGCCGCCTTGCTCGAGTTTCACGTCGACGGTGCGACCGAGCGCGGAGACGTCGGTGCTGCCTGCGCGAGTTTCCTTGCCGTCGAGGAGAACCTGGTCGGTGCGCAACGTGCTGACCGCGGTCACGGACGGCACCGCCTCCACCAGCCGCCGGGTGTCCTCGCCGATCTGACCGCCGGCGACGTTGGTGACGACGGTCCTGCCGACGAAGGCGCCACCGAGATCGCGTTCGCTGATCGTCGAGATGGTCGTGGAGAAGATGGTGATGCCGATGGCGATGGCCACGCCGATCGTCAAGGCCGTCGCTGTCGCGGCCGTCCGCCGGGGACTGCGCAAAGTGTTGCGGACCGCCATCCCGCCGAGCGTCCCGCGTCGCAGTGGCTTGCCGAGCAGGCCGATGACCGGTCCGCTCAGCCAGCGGGCACAGATCACCGCGCTCAGCAACAGCCCGAGCGCCCCGAGCATGCCGGACGCCCGGCTCGCGGTGCCCTCGCCGACCGCGGCGACGATCAGCAGGAGAAGTGAAAGGCCCACCATCGCGAGCCCGGACCGCAGCAGCCACCGAGAGCCTTTCTCCTCCTCGAGCCGTTCACCGCCCAGCGCCGCGACCGGAGGTACCGACGCCGCACGGCGCGCCGGCAGCCAGGCCGCCACCACCGTGGTACCCGTCCCGACCAGGAGCGTCCCCAGTACCGCGGGTAGGCCGATCACCACGCCGCCGTCCAAGGCGGGGTTCAGCTCCGCCGCGTATGTCACCACCGGAAGGGCCAGCAGGCTGCCGATGACCAGGCCGGTCATCGAACCGAGTACTCCCACCACGGCGGCTTCCAGGAGCACCGATCGCCGGACCTGCCGACGGGTCGCGCCGACCGCCCGCAGCAGCGCCAGCTCACGCCCGCGACGAGCCACCAGCATCGAGAAGGTGTTCACGATCAACGTGATCCCGACGACCAGTGCGATCCCGGTGAAGGCCAGCACGGTGGCGGACAGCGCCGAGGTGATCTCCGAAGTCGCCGCGCGCAGTGTGGCGTTGAGTTCGGCCCGGTCGACGGTGGCGAAACCGGCGGGCATGGCCGCCGAGACGGCCATCGTCAGCGAGCTTTCCGGTGTTCCGGGCGTCGCGGTGACCTCCACGCTGGTGAAGCTCCCTGGGCGCAGCAACAACCGCTGCGCCGTCGCGGTGTCGAACGCCACGGTGGGGGAGGAGCCGGCTTCCCGGCCATGGGGCTGGTAGTCGTAGACGCCCACCACCGCGGCTTGGAGCTTCCCGCCGCCGTAGAGCACGGTCGTCGTATCACCGACGGCGATACCGCCATCGGTGGCGACGGACTCCGCGAGAACCACCTCGGTCGGCCCGGCCGGGGCACGGCCGGTGACCAGCGACATCCGGTCCGTCCCGGTCCAGTTGCTCCCGGTCATCCTGACTTCGAAGCCTTGGGACACCAGTACCTTGCCGTCCGCGCCCGCTACCGCGGCGTAACCCTCCACGACCCCGGTCGCGGCGGCGACGCCGGGAAGCCCGGCCAGTGTCGCGCGCTGGCCCTCGTCGAGCAGTACCCGGTTCTGCCCACCTTGGCTGAGCTGCGCCTCGTCTTCGCCCACACCACGGCCCAGTGGCGTGACCAAGGCGTCCAAACCGTCCCTCAACGGTTGCTGCCCCTCGGACAGGCTCGTGCTCACGACCAGTGCGCCCGACACGAAGGTCGCACCCAAGAGCACGGTGATGAAGGTGAGTACCAGGCGGGACCAGTTTCCCCGCAACGTCGCCAATACGGTTCGCCACATGATCAGAACGCCCTGATGGTCCGTGCGGCCGACGACACGGCACCCGCCCCGGCGCCGTGATCGAACTGGAGCATCCGCGCGTGGACACGTTCGGCCGTCGGTGCCTCCAGCCGATCCAGCAACACACCGTCGGCGAGGAAGACGACTAGATCGGCATAGGCGGCGGCAAGCGGATCATGCGTGACCATCACGACCGTCTGCCCGAACTCGTCGACCGCGCTCCGCAGGAATCGCAGGATCTGCCCGCTGCTGCGGGAATCCAGATTTCCGGTGGGCTCGTCGGCGAAGATCACCTTCGGCCGGGTGATCAGTGCGCGCGCGCAGGCGACCCGTTGTTGCTGACCGCCGGAAAGCTGCCCCGGCCGGTGATCGAGCCGTTCGGTGAGTCCGAAGGCTGTGACGAGATCGGCGAAGTGAGCGGGATCCGCTTTCCGTCCCGCGATCGTCAAGGGCAACACGATGTTCTCGCGCGCGGACAGGGTGGGCACCAGGTTGAAGGCCTGGAAGATGAACCCCAGCTCTGTGCGGCGCAGCACCGTGAGCCGATCGTCGTCGAGACCGGTCAGCTCGGTGTCGCCCACGAAGACCTGGCCGCTGGTAGGGGTGTCCAGGCCGGCGAGGCAATGCATCAACGTGGACTTGCCAGAGCCCGAGGGCCCCATGATCGCGGTGAATCTCCCGGCCTGGATGTCCAGGCTCACGTTGTCGAGCGCGGTCACGCTCGCGCTCGCCTGGCCGTAGACCTTCACGAGCGCGCGGGCTCGTGCGGCAGGCGGTTTCGGTTCCCCCATCAGTTCTTTCCTCCTCGATAGTGCTCGGCAGCGTCGTACTCCGGACCGCCGACACGCTGACCTGCTGCTCGTTCCGCGGTCGGGGCCGCCGACCGGCCCGCCCGTATGGCGCGTTCGCGTTCGATGTTCTTCTTCCCCCATCGGGTCTTGCCGCCGGGTTTGAAGACGGACAGGTAGGTCGCCGTCCACAACGCGGCGGAGAAGACGATCATGCAGATCATCAGCGTCAGTCCTGTGGCGCCGGGTTCGGCGGCCGGGTCGAGGGTTCGTTCGGCGAGTTCCTGGACCCACTGGCTTTCCACGATGGCGACCGCCGGAATGCCCAGCGCGATCACGAGCTTGAGCAGCACCCACCAGTGTTTGGCGAGGCCCCATTTACTGCCCAGCGAGACCACCAGACCGGTGATGATGGACAGCATCATCGTCGGAATGACGATGAACAGATCAAAGATGTGCATCAATTCGTAGGCGCCATGGCGCAATTCGGCGTTTTCCGTGGCGTAGCCCACGGTGCTGAGAACCACCATGGAAATCGCGATACCGAGCCAGCTCACCGACAGCCCGACATGCAGCATCACCCAGAGCTTCCGTTTGCCAGGTGACAGCCTCGGGAAAGTCGGCCGCAGCAAGCCGAGGATCACCGCGGAGAACACCATCCCGGCGAGCGGAAGCGGGCCGGGGAAGCTGAACAGGAACTGCACCGGGATGAACAACAGGTGGAACACGATGGAGATCCCGCGCGCTCTCGAGGTTCCGAAGCACAGTGCGCAATAGGCCGTGATCCCGGCGCCGAGGAGATACCCCGCGAATCCCAGGCTCTGGATGAGCGGGAGGATGGCGTTCTCGCCGGGGAAGATCACCACGGCGTTGAGGACCGAGAACACGGCGAACGCCCACTGCGCTCGCGTCTGCCGGGTGGTCAGTCCCGGCCCGCTTGGAGCGATCGCCGGCCGTGCCGGGACATCGGCGCTCGTCCTGTTCGCGGGGTCCATGCTGGTCACCTCTCCTGTTTCTCGTCCCAGGCGTACGTCGTCTCGTGGTCCGTTGGCCTGTGGGTTCGAATCTAGGAGCGGGTCGGCGCCGTCCGCGTCGCACGAAGTGATTTCACCGATGGGCCGGAAGTCGTTTGAATGCCACCGTCGCCTACATCGATCGATTGACCCCTGGCTCGGACGCCGCAGTTTGCACCCTGGGAAGCCATACAGGCAGCAGTGCCACCGCGAGCGCGGTCACCGCTAGATAGCCCGTCAGCGCGATCACCAAATGGTCACCGGGGGCCAGGTCCGGAGTGGCCCTGTCGGGTGCCAACAGCCAGTAAACGGGAACCAGCCACCAGAGAGTCACCCCAGCCAAGACGAACTTCGGCACCGTGGACTTCGTACGCCAGGTGACCACCGAGAGCCACGCCAGCACAGGCACGATCCAAATCGCGTGATGGGGCCACGAGATCGGCGCGACCGCCAGTCCGGTGAACGCCGCCACCAGCACGCCTGCCAGGTCGTGGCCAAGGCCATGAGCCCACCTCGCGGCGAGCAGGCCGAGCAAGACGACCACCAGGCAGACCGGCAACCACCAGCCAGGTGCCGTCGTGGTACCGGCCAACCGCGCGAAAAGGCCGGGCAACGACTGATTCACCACTGCGCTGATATCGGTCACCCTGCCGGTGTCCAGTATCAGGCCCTGTAGCCAGTACGCGCCTGATTCCCGAGGCAGGACGAGAAATCCGACGGCGATCGTACCAGCGAAGGCAGCCGTGGCGCGTAAGGCGCTCATCCGCCGTCCGGTGCACAGCAGATAGCCCACGAAGATCAAAGGGGTGAGTTTCACCCCGGCGGCGATTCCGATCAGCAGACCCCGCCACCTCGCGGGCATCAGCGGCGAGAAGTCGAGTAGTACGAGAAGAACGATGAAGATGTTGACCTGCCCCAGCATGAGATTCATCAGAACCGGCGTGAGCAGCGGCGCGACGACCGTTCCCAGCGCCACCAGCCGGAGCCGTCGATTTCGCGCTTTGACCCCCGCGAGACCGAGCGAAACCCAAAGAAGCACACCGAGACTGAGTAAGCAGGTGTACGTCCAGAGAACCTCTCCCAAGCCTGCAGGCAGCCACGACAAGGGTGTGAACATCACCGCGGCGAAAGGGGGATAGGTGAACGCGACTCCTGTCAAAGCCGCGGTATCGACTTGTAGCTCGTAGAGCGGAACGCCGTCGAATACCGCTCGTGCGACCTCGTGATAAACCTGGAAGTCGGCCATCCAGAGAGGTGCTCCCCGCAACACCGGGACGGCGAGGGCGGTCATCGTCAGCGCGGCCAGCGCGATGACCACGCCCGCCTGCCAAAGCGTGGGATTCCTCGCCGTTCCGGCAGGATCCACTGGCGCTCCCTCGGACATGTCCCCTCCTGATCGATTCTTCGCACCGCCGCCGGGTCAGCGCAGCGTCTTCCTGGGGGATCTCGGAACACTGGGAGCTGACTCCAGAGGGCGACCGATCAGGTGAGAGCGGGCAGTATGCTCCGGCTCCACTTGATCATTCCTCTAGACTTCGAGAATGACCTCGCCGAGCTCCACCCCGCGGTGGTGGGCGTGGAAACCATCGGAACGACGTCACGTGATCATCGATTCGGCGGTGGCACTGGCGTGCGTGATCGGCACCTTCGTCTGGTCGGGGCCACAGCAGTTCGCCCCCGACTTCGGGTTTCCTCTCCTCGGCAGCGACAACCGGCTGATCGCCTCGATCCCGCTCGCCCTGCTGACGGGCGCCGCGGCGATGGTGCGCAGGCGCAAGCCGGTCTTTCTGGTGATCGTGAGCCTGGCGAGCTGGACGATGCTCTCGGCGATCGCCGGTGTGGTCTTCGGCCTGTACGCGTTGGCGGCTTTCGAGACGTCACGACGAATGATGGCCGTCATCACCGCGATCGCACTGGTGGCGGTCGGATTCCCGTTCTGGCGCCTTGGCGGTTTCGATGCGAGTGTTCCGATCAGTACGGCGCTGTGCCTCGCACCCACGCTGCTCGGGTTGTGGAGCTTCACCCATCGGAAGCTGGTCGGCAACCTGCTCGAACGCGCTTCCCGGCTCGAACGCGAACGCGATCTGCTCGCCGAACAGGCTCGTGCCGAGGAGCGCACCCGCATCGCCCGCGACATGCACGATGTGGTCGCGCACCGGGTGAGCCTTATCGTGTTGCACGCCGCGACCGCGGAGGTCTCGGGGGATCGGGAAAGGCTCCAGCTGACCAAGAAGATCCGGTCCATCGGCCGGGACGCGCTCAGCGAACTCCGCCAGGTTCTCGAGGTGTTGCGGGTCGGTGACGCGCCACTGTCGCCCCAGCCCCGTATCGAGGACATCGCCGGGCTCGCCGCCCAGTCCCGGGCAGCGGGGGTCCAGGTCGACGTGGAGACCGTCGGAGAGGTTCGCCCCCTGCCTTCGATCGTCGAACAGGCAAGCTACCGTGTCGCCCAGGAGGCACTGACCAACGTGCACAAGCATGCGAGAAACGCCGATACACGCATCCGCATGATCCACGGTCCGGAGGAGTTCCGGCTGATCATCACCAATCAGAGACCGCCATCGTCGCCTGCTCCGGACTCTCTCCCTGGTGGGGGCTTCGGGATCATCGGCCTGCAAGAACGGATCAGGCTGATCGGCGGCACGCTCAGTTGCGGGGCGACCCTCAACGGCGGGTACGAGGTCGAGGCGGTCATTCCGCTTCCGTCGACGGGAACCGGCTCATGATCCGGGTGATGGTCGTCGACGACGAATGGATGGTGCGCTCCATGCTGCGCACCATCCTGGAGGCGGCGGGCGACATGTCGGTGGTGGCCGAGGCGTCCGACGGGATATCGGCCGTCGAAGAGGCCGAACGGCACCAGCCGGACGTCGCGCTGGTCGACATCCGGATGCCGGAGTCCGACGGTCTCGCCGCGACAGCACGCCTGCAGTCCTTGCCACGGCCGCCGAGGGTCATCGTCCTCACCACGTTCGATCTCGACGAGTACGTGCAGACCGCACTCCGCAACGGCGCCGTCGGCTTTCTGCTCAAGGACTCCGCGGGCGACGACATGATCACCGCGATCCGGGCGGTCGCCGCCGGCGATGCCATGCTCGCACCGAGCATCACTCGCCGACTGCTGCACACCTTCACCGAACGTGAGCCGTCCCGTCAGGCGAAGGCGCTGGAACAGTTGGACGTGCTGACCGACAAGGAACGCGAGGTTCTCGTCGCACTGGCGGAGGGGCTGGCCAACGCCGACGTCGCGAACAGGCTGTATCTCAGCGAGGCGACCGTCAAAACCCACGTCAGCCGCATCCTGAGCAAGCTGAAGCTGACCAACCGGGTGCAGGCCGCGATCCTCGCACACCGTGCGGGTCTGGCCGGCTGAAGACGAGGGTGGTCCACCGAGGTTCCAGCACGATCCCAGGCCGTCCCCTGAGCATCGGTCAGCACGCTGACGCCTCAGGAAAGTCGGCCGATGACTCCCTTGGACCTTCGTACCACCCCTAGGATCCACCATCCGCGACGCTGGGCGGCCTTGGTTCCCGCGTTGCTCGCCTGCTACATGGATCTGCTCGACGCGACCATCGTCACGGTCGCCTTGCCGGCGTTCGAAGAAGACCTCGGAGCGGGCCCGGCCACGCTGCAATGGACCTCCGCCGGTTACACCCTGGCGTTCGCCGTCCTGCTGATCACCGGGGGCCGGGTCGGGGACATCTATGGCCGGAAGCGGACCTTTGTCACTGGGATGGCTGTCTTTCTGCTCACCTCGGTGTTGTGCGGCCTGGCGAGGAACCCGGAAATGCTGGTTGTTTCCCGTGTCCTGCAAGGGGCCGCGGCTGCCATGATGATCCCGCAGGTGCTCAGCTTCATCCAGGTCGAGTTCCCTTCACCGGAACGGCCGCGGGCCTTGGCGATGTACGGGATATCGCTGGCATTGGGCGGGATGACCGGCCCGGTGCTCGGTGGCCTGTTGATCCAGGCCGATATCGCCGGGCTCGGCTGGCGTGCAGTCTTCCTGATCAATCTTCCGGTGGGGGCCGCCGCCCTGCTCGGCGCGCTGCGGCTCATGCCGGAATCGCGATCCGGCACGGCACCGAAACTGGACCTGGTCGGCGTGCTGCTGGTGACGGCGGCACTGGTGGCGGTGATGTACCCGCTGGTACAAGGTCACGAGACCGGGTGGCCACTGTGGACATTTCTTTCGTTCGTCGCGGTGATGCCGATTCTTCTGTTCTTCTCGTGGCATCAGCGATTCCGCGAACGTAGCGGGGGGACACCGCTCATCCCGGCACGGATGTCTCGTCATCGCAGCCTGCGGGCGGGGCTTCCGCTCGCGTTGATCTTCTTCGCGGGTACAGGCCACACCTTCGTGTTTTCGCTTTACCTGCAACAAGGCCTCGGCTATTCGTCCTGGCGTACCGGGCTCACGCTGTTCCCCTCCTCGCTGGGCATCATCGCGGGCTCGATGCTGTCCATCCGGCTGGCCCCGCGACTGGGCAGGCGGGTGGTGTCGATCGCGGCACTGGTCAAGATCGCCGGGGTGGTCGGCGTGATCTACCCGATCCATGTCCTGGGGCCGGCGTTGACCCCGTGGGCGCTCGTGCCTGGCGCGATCGTCCTCGGGACAGGTATGGCCATGGTCAGCGCGACGCTGGTGAACATCGTGCTGAGCAAGGTCCCCGTCCAGGACGCCGGTGCGGCGTCCGGGCTGATGACCACAGCTCTGCAGGTCGGTTCGGCGATCAGCATCGCGGTGCTCGGCACGGTCTTCTTCGGTTCGCTCACCGGCACCGGGGATCACCGGCAGGCGATCGAGGCCTGCCTCTGGGTCTGCGTGGCGTTGTTCTTCGCCAGTTTCGTGATGAGTTTCCTGCTCCCGCCGGGTGGGGTGCCCGCCACCGCGGCCGACGACCGTCCGCCGTCCGCGAAGGACGGCGGAATCCGACGATCGATTCCGAGGTGATGATCATGCGTGACGTTGACCTGAAGACCGTGCGGACGACAGCCTTCGACGGTGCTCCGGTGCTCGGCCCGCCGGCCGTCCAGAATGTGATGGAGCTGGCCTGGGGCATGTGGGCGAGCGGCGTGATCCAGGCCGCGGCGAAGCTGCGGATCGCGGACTTCGTCGGCGACGAGCCGGTGCACGTCGATCGGCTGGCGGACGAGATCGATGCGGATCCGGGCGCCTTGTCGAGGCTGATGCGCGCGCTTTCCGCCTACGGTGTCTATCGCCAGCTCGGGCCCGGGCGCTACGAACACACGGAGGCGTCCAGGGCCATGCGCTCCGACGCGCCGGTGCGAATCGGGGACGTGATGCTGACCGGCTCGTACTGGGGCTGGCAGATGTGGGCGAAGCTCGACGAAAGCGTTCGCACCGGCGAATGCGCGTTCCGGGCCACTTACGGCAAGGACCTCTTCAGCTACTTCGCAGAGGATGACAACGAGGCAGGCGCGGCCACTTTGCGCGGTTACGCCGCGCAGTCCGTCGCCATGCACCCCGCGCTGGTCGGCGCACTGGACCTCTCCGAGACCCACACGGTGGTCGACGTGGGTGGCGGACACGGCTCGTTGTTGCGCGCGCTGTTGGAGGCGAACTCCGCCCTGCGCGGAATCCTTTTCGATCGGGCGCACACCATCGAGAACGCGGATCCGGTGCTGAGTACCGGCGCGCTCGCGGACCGATGCGACCTCGAGGCGGGGGACTGCCTGGTGACGGTGCCGAAGGCCGACGTCTATCTGTTCCGTCAGGTACTGCACATGTGGGAGGACGAGAGGTGTGTGCAGGCGTTGAGCAACGTGGCGAAGGCAGCCGAACCGGGCAGCCGGGTCATCCTGCTGGAGCAGCTGATCTCCGATCCGCCCGCCAACCCCTGGGACGCTCTGATGGACCTGCACATGCTGCTGGTCATGGACGGCAGGGAACGGACCGCACACGAGTACGCCGAGCTGTTCGAACGGGCCGGACTGCGGTACCGGGGAGTCACCGAGACCGGAACGCCGCTTCGCCTGATCGAAGCGATCGTCGGGGAGTGAGCGAATGCGGATCTTGTTCTGCACCTGGGCTTGGCAGTCCCATCTCTTTCCCATGGTCCCGCTCGCCTGGGCCTGCCGCGCGGCCGGGCATCAGGTGCGAGTCGCGAGCCAGCCCGGCTTGATGCCGGTGATCCGCCAAGCGGGTCTGGACGCGGTTTCGGTCGGACGCGACGTCGACGTGCCGGGATTCGTCCGCGACTACGTGCTGCGGCCGGGCGGCCGGCCACAGGGCAGGCCTCGAGCGTTGGACATGCTGGTCGAGCTGGCCGATGCGATGGTGGACGATCTGGTCGGGCAAGCCGAGCGATGGCGGCCGGACGTGATCGTCTACGAGCTGACCACCTGGGCCGGTCCGCTCGCGGCCGCCGCCATCGGCGTGCCCGCGGTGCGCATGCTCTACGGCGTAGATCTTCTGGAGCGGGCGGCCGGCTTCCTGCCGGACGCGATCGGCCCACTCGCCGAACGGCTCGGCCTCCCGGAAGTGGACGTCCACGGCGGGCTGACCGTTGATCCCTGCCCACCGCGGCTACAGGTCTCCACCGGATACCGTCCACAGGAGATCCGTTATGTCCCGTACAACGGTGCCGGCACGGTTCCGTCCTCGATACCGGACAGGGGATCGAGACCGAGGGTCTGTGTGACGTGGGGAACGACGATGGCCAAGCTCGAATCGCGGCGAATGCTCGCGGAGCGGATGGCGAAAGCCGTGGCTGTCCTGGACGCCGAGATCGTCGTCGCGATCGCCGAGGAGCACATGGAGCTCCTCACCGGGCTACCCGACGACGTGCGGGTCCTGACCGGAGTACCACTGGACCTGGTGCTGCCGTCCTGCGATCTGGTGCTGCATCACGGCGGCGCCGGGACGACGCTCACCGCGATGACCCACGGCGTACCCCAGCTGGTGATTCCGCAATTGCCCGACCACGCGCTGCACGGGAGGCAACTGGCCGCTACCGGCGCCGGGCGGGTCATCGCGAAGGAGGACGCCGAGCCGGAGTCGGTCCGTGAGGCGGTCACCGCGCTGCTCGCGGAGTCAGGTCATCGTGAATCGGCTGCGGCGCTCGCCACCGAGTCGCGGCTCCGGCCGCCACCCGCGGACGTGGTACACGTGCTGGAGAAGCTGGCCGCCGAGCGCGAATGACGACGGAGGCCGTGTGACGGCGACACCGCCACACGGCCTCCGTCGTCAATGGCCGCCCGCGACGTTGACCACACTGCCGGTCACGTGGCGGTTCGCGTCGGAACCCAAGAACGCCACCACGTTCGCCACGTCCTCGGGTAGACCGAACCGCAGGTGCGGGATCCGCTCGTTGAGCACACTCTGGATCTCCGCCGGGCTCAGCCCGGCCAAAGTGGCCCGGATCTCCGGGGGCACCTTCGGCAGCAGATTGGCCGTCACGGTCGGCCCGGGCGCCACGGCGTTACTGAGAATGCCGTGACCGACCAGTTCGGTGGCCAACGTCCGGTTCAGCCCATGCAGTGCCGCTTTACTCGCCACGTATGCCTCCTCGCCGCGCATCCCGCGGTTGACGATGCTGGCGGACATCAGCACGATCCGGCCCCAGCCACGGGCCTTCATACCCGGCAGCACCGCCTGGACGGTATGGAAAGCGCCTTCGACCTCTTCGCGCAGCTGCGCTCGCCATTGCTCGGGCGGCACCGTCTCGAAAGGGCCGCGGTGTTCATCCGGCCCTCGAGCCGGCGACGCGTTGACGACCAGGACATCGATACCGCCCCAGGCGGAGGTCACGGCGTCGGTCGCCGATCGGATCGACTCTTCGTCACCGAGGTCGTACGGCAAGGCCAAGGCTTGCCCGCCGCCCTTCTCGACCGTCTCGACAACCGCTGACGCGGCATCCTTGTTGCGGTGATAGGTAAGCGCCACGCGCGCTCCTTCGGCAGCGAAGACCTGCGCCATCGTTCCGCCGAGACCACCACTGCCGCCGGTGATGAGGACCGACCTGCCTGCGAGCCCGAGATCCATTCCTGCTCCCCCCTTACCGTCTGTTGTGGACTTCACCAGGCGAGCGGGAGCTCGTCCGGCCTGCTGAACGCCAGCCCGACGCTCCAGTCGAGTTCGTCTTCCGCGACCGCGAGGCGAAGGTCCGGGAAACGCGCCAGCAGCGAACCGAGTGCGACCTCCAGTTCGATCCTGCCCAGCTGGGCGCCGAGACAATGGTGAATGCCGTGTCCGAAGGCGACATGGGGGTTTCGGGGGCGGGACAGCCGCACCTCGTCGGGTCCGGGGAATACCGAGTCGTCGCGGTTCGCGGCGTTGATCGAGGGCAGGACGGCTTCCCCCGCCCGGATCACCACGTCACCGATCTTCACGTCCTCCGTTGCGATCCGTAGCGCTCCGATGCCGCCGCCTGCCTGGGAAAGGCGTAGCAACTCTTCCACCGCGCCGGGAAGAAGGCCGCGATCGCGGCGCAGATCGTCGAGCCGCGCCGGATTCCGCAACAAGGTCAGCAAGGCATGCACGATGCTCGCGGTCGTCGCGTGGTACCCGGCGCCGAGCAGCGTGTAGCCGAACGCCACCAGTTCTTCCTCGCTGAGCCGATCTCCCTCGTCTTGCGCGGAGATCAGCACCATCAGGAGGTCATCGGTCGGGGTCCGCCGTTTGTCCTTGATCAGCTCCGTCAAGTATGCGGAGAGACTGTCTTTCGCGGCCAGTACTTCGGCCTGCCGCTCGGGTGTGAAGCCGAGCATGATGTCGGTCCACGCCCGGAACTGGTCGACATCGGCCAAGGGGACCCCCAGCATTTCGCAGATCACCGTGATCGGGAGCGGCTGGGCGAGGCAGGTGATCAGGTCGGCAGGCGGCCCCGATTCGGCCATCGTGTCGAGACATCCGCGCGTGAGATCTTCGATCCGAGGGCGCAGCGCTTCGATCCGCCGGGGGCTGAACGCCTTCGAAACCAGTTTGCGCAGCCTGCTGTGCTCCGGCGGATCCATCACGAAGATCGACCGTGAACCGCGAGCGATCGGCAGGATCCGTGGTGCGCCGGGTGCGGTGATCGCCTCCCGGCTGAACCTGGTGTCAGCGAGGACGTCTCGCACGTCTTCGTGGCGGAGCAACAGCCAGGCGAGGTCACCGGTCGGCAGCGTCACCCGGCAGACCGGCCGTTCGACCTGGAGTTTCCGGTACTCGGCCGGTGGAAGTACCGGATCGGCCGCACGGAACGGAAAGGACGGTGCTGGCTCGGCAGGCATGGTGTTCTCCTCATCGGGATCCGCGACAGACGGCGAAGCACCACGGTGCGCGCATGCGTTGTAGTGCCGATGGAAACTCGCTGGGCATGACCGATCGGTCGGGGTTCAACGGCGCACCAGCGCGTTTGGAGCACGGACCGCGAACCTTCGTTCCGAGGCCGCACCGGATCGACGGACGGAGGCATTCGATGTCAAAGGTCCTCGGCAGACAGGGATCCCGACGAAATACCCAGCGCTCCGTGGCATTTCCCCGCCGCGGGCGGATTCGGTCATGAAGCCCACGGGGATCGCCGTCATCGGACTGGGCAACATGGGTGCCGCGATGGCGCACCGGCTACTCGAAGGCGGGTTCGCGTTGACGGTCTGCAACCGTACGGCCGAGAAGGCGGCGCCGCTGGTCGCCGCTGGAGCGGTGCTCGCTGAATCGATCGAAGCCGTCGCCGAGACGGGGCTGATCTTGCTCAGCCTGAGTGACGAGGCCGCGGTCGACGAGGTGCTTTTCGGCAAATTGTTTCCCGCCCTGCGGCGAGGAACCCTGGTGATCGACACGTCCGCGGTATCGCCGGGATATGCCCGTCAGGCCGCGCGGCGGCTGGCGGACGCGGGGATACGGCGGGTGGAGGCCAGTGTGATCGGCAACCCCGGGATGGCCCGGTCCGGCGGGCTGCGGGTCTTCACCGCGGGGGAGCACGACGACGTCGAGTCCGCTCGCGCGGTGCTGAATACCTTGAGCCGCGACGGCTTTGTACACCTTGGACGGTCCGGTCAGGCCAGTGCGCTCAAACTGGCCTTCAACCTGATACTCGGCGCGCAGACGGTCGCCTTGGCCGAGGCGGTCTCGTTCGCCGCCGTCGCCGGGCTGGACCGCAAGACGCTGTTGGACGCCGTGCTGAACAGCGGCGTCCGATCGCCGGTCCTGGCTTTCCGGGCCGAATTCATGCGCACCGGACGCTACGAACCCGCCGCGTTCCGGGCACGGTTGATGGAGAAGGACGTCCGACTCCTGCTGACGGAGGCACAGGACGCAGGATTGGCTCTCCCCCTGGCGGACGCTCTCGCCCATCGCTATGCCGGCGTCGTCGCGGCCGGCGACGGTGACAAGGACGCGGCCGTGGTCCTGGCGGCACATGAAGACACGATCCCTCGAGTCAAGGAGGAACACCAGCAATGACCACATCAGCATCGAGTGTCGACGCCGCGGGCCCGAGCGCCGTCTTCGAACTCGGTACCGCCTTCTGCACCGCCAAATGTCTCCTGACCGCACTCGAATTGAGTTTGTTCACCGTACTCGGCGATGACGAGATGACCGCGGAGGAACTGCGGGTGAAGCTGGACCTGCACCCGCGTGGAACGCCCGATTTCCTCGATGTGCTGGCCGCGCTCGACCTTCTCGAGAAGAACGACGGGCGATACCGCAACAGTGCACTTGCCGGGCGCCACCTGGTGCGGACCGGCGACGGGTACATCGGTGGCTTTCTCGAGCGGGCGAATCACATGCTTTATCCGGCGTGGGGCCGCTTCGGCGAGATGTTGCGGACCGGAAAGCCCACAGCCGAAGCCGACTACATGGAGATGATCAAGGAGCCGAACCGGCTTCGCAGCTTCCTCGGCATGATGGACGCGCTCACCACCTTGATCGTGCCTGAACTGGCCAGGGCCATCGAATGGACCGCCTACCGTTCGATGGTGGACGTCGGGGGCGCGCGCGGCAATCTCACGGGTGGGCTGATCAAGGCGCATCCACATCTCTCGGGCACCGTGTTCGACCTGCCGGAGATGCGGACACCGTTCGACGAGCACATGCGCGCGCTCGGTCTCGAGGAGAAGACCACCTTCCAGGCGGGTGACTTCTTCACCGATCCGATCCCGTCCGCCGACGTGGTGGTCATCGGCCACGTCCTCCACGACTGGTCACCGGATGAATGCAGGGCATTGGTGCGTAAGGCGTTCGACGCGGTACGGCCCGGCGGCAAGCTCGTCGTGTACGACCGGATGGTGGACGAGGAAGGCACCGATCTGACCAACCTGATCATCAGCCTCGACATGATGCTGACCACGCCGGGTGGAGCGGAGTACCCGCCGTCGGAGTACCAGGGATGGCTCACGGAAGCCGGCTTCGGCTCGACAGAGGTCGCTCCGCTCGGCGAGAACGACACCGTCGTGATCGGCCACAAGGCGGGATGATCGAGTGGAGATCGGAGTCGGCCTCCCCGCGGCGGTATGCGGCGTGGTGGGCGATCAGCTCTTGGACTGGGCACGGTATGCAGACCAGGCTGAGTTCAGCTCACTGGCTACGCTGGACCGGCTCGTGTACGGCAACTGCGAATCGTTGATCGCCTTGGCCGCCTCGGCCGGTGTCACGCGGCGTATACGCCTTGCCGCGACGGTCCTGCTCGCGCCGTATCGAGGCAACCCGGCACTGCTCGCAAAGCAGCTCTCCACCCTCGACCGAATCAGTGAGGGGCGCTTGGTGGCCGGTCTCGCCGCCGGAGGCCGGGAGGACGACTTCATCGCCGCTGACCTGCCCTACGCGCGGCGAGGTCGCACTCTCGACAGCGCGGTGGAGCGAATGGTGTCCATCTGGTCGGGCGCGGAGCCCGACGGCCGCATCGGCCCGTCACCGTATCGAGGGAGCCCGCCCTTGATCTTCGGCGGGCATACCGACATCGCTATCCGGCGAGCCGCGCGCTATGGGCAGGGCTGGATCTCCGGCGGCAGCTCGGCCAGCGGATACCGGGAGCTTGCCGAGCGCGCCCGGCGCGGCTGGGCCGCCGAAGGACGGCTGGATCAGCCACGGCTGCTGGCGCTGGCTTACTTCGCACTCGGCCCTCAAGGCACAGAACTGGCCCGGCGTTACGTCGGCGAGTACTACGCGTTTCTCGGGGAGAGGGCGACCGACCGGATCACCAAGGGCGTGCTCACGGACCCGGTGCGAGTGCGCGAAGCCGTGGCGGCCTACGCCGACGCGGGCTGTACCGAACTGATCCTCATGCCGTGCTCGGCCGAACTGTCCCAGCTTGAACTGCTCGACGGAGCGGTGCACTGAAGGTCTTGCGCCGTACCACTCAAAGACCTCGTCTGCTGATGGCCAGCATGGCATCGAGATCCGACACCTTGCTGCGGTCCCGGCCCTGTGCCTGACCCCGGTTGATCTCGTAACAGTCGAGGCGTAGCCAGTCCGACCAGGTCACGAACTCCGTGCCACGGCGGCGTAACAGTCGCGGCACGGAGTTCGGGTCCGACGACCGGGAACGGGTTGCTTCCGCGAGGTCCTCGACAACGCTGCGCGCCGTCTCCGCCGCATCCGCCTTGTTGGTGCCGATCACTCCGGTCGGGCCGCGCTTGAGCCAACCCGCCACGTAGCACCCGGCGACCGGCCGTGCGCCGCCATCGACAATCCGTCCCTTGCGGTGAGGCAGGGTTCCGGTTCGTGATTCGAAAGGCAGCCCTGGCAACGGGTCGGCTCGATAGCCCACGGCACGGAGGACACTCTGGACCGGAAGCACCTCGCCAGGGCCGTGTTCACCCGGCCGGGTACGGGACAAGCGAAGTTCGCGCACCTCGCCGTCACCTTCGATCGCCGCCGCGCTCCGCCAGAACACCAGATGGATCCGCCGGGTGGCGTCGGTCATGGGGCGTCGCGCCCACTCCCGCAGGAGGTCGACGTTGGCTCGCGTCTGCCTGCTGGCTTCGAGTAGTTGCTCGTCCGGCTCGTCCAAGCGCAAGTCCTCGGACCGCACCAGAACGTCGACCCCGCGCAACAGGCCGAGTTCCCTGAGTTCGACGGTGGTGAACTTGGCCTGGGCGGGCCCGCGCCTGGCCACCAGGTACACGTCGGCGACGCTGCTGCACCGCAATCCGTCGAGGACGTGGTCCGGTACGTCGGTATCGACCAGCTCGCGGGGATCTTTCACCAGCAGTCTGGTCACGTCCAGCGCGACGTTGCCCGCTCCGAGTACGGCGACCTTCCTCGCATGCAGGGGAAAGTCGTTGAGCGCGTCCGGATGGCCGTTGTACCAAGAGACGAACTCGCCGGCCGGCCAGCTGCCACGCAGGTCCTCACCGGGCACTCCGAGTTCGCGATGCCCGGGGGCGCCGGTCGCGAAGATCACGGCCTCGTAGTGGGCGAGCAGGTCGTCGAGGCCGATGTCCAGGCCGAACGTCACGTTGCCGAAGAACCGGACGGCGGGATTTTCCAGCACTCGCCGCAGAACGGTGCTCACCGATTTGATCCTCGGATGGTCGGGCGCCACACCGTACCGGACCAGGCCGTACGGAGTGGGCAGCCGATCGAACACATCGACAGCCGGACTGTAGTCCGATTTCAGCAGGGCCTCCGCGGTGAACACCCCCGCGGGCCCAGAACCGACGACCGCTATTCGTGGTGTGCGGGCTGACGACACAACGATTCCCCTCCTCCGACGTGTCTCGTGCCGTCAACGCTAGGCGCGTCTCCAGGTACGGACATCGGCCTTCGGTCGTCCGATTCACTACAGAAAGTCTTGTGGCGCGAGAACCTGGCTACATCGATCGGATGACCCTTGCTTGCACAGATCGGCTCCGGCTGACTCCGGAAGAGTCGTCGCGGTCTGTGTCGTCCGGCCGATAAGTCCAGGTCAACGCGTCGTCTGCCATGGTCGGCGGCAGCTTTGAACGCGGCTTTGGTGGGCTGTTAACCGCATCAGGATCGCTTTAGTAAGCCACCACCGATCTTCAAGGGCGGGAGTCGTACCGCCCGATAGATTGAAGGGACTCACAAGGACGCTTGAAAGAATCGGTATCCGTGCTTCGGGTACGGGCCATCGAGTCACTGACAACTGGGGGAGCGTGCTGACGATGGAGGTCAATCTGCTGGGCCCGCTCGAAGTCTTCCGCGAGGGAGTGGTGATCACTCCGTCCGCGCCGAAACTTCGGCGGATGTTCAGTCTTCTGGCACTACAGGCCAACAATCTCGTCCGGACCAATCAGATCATCGACGAGCTCTGGGAGGACAGGCCGACAGCGAGCGCCGCCACGACACTGCAAACCTACATCTACCAACTGCGTAAGTTGCTACAACTGTCACCGGCCGAAGGCGTGCGCTCGTCCCGGCCGGCCGGTGCCGACGGCGCCGCGTTGCACACGCTGGCCAATGGCTATGTCCTCGCGCTGCCGTCGAATTCGCTTGACTCGCGCTTGTTCGAGCAACTGGCGAAGCGCAGCCGAGGCGAACTGGAATCGGGGACGGTCGAGACCGCGTCCAAGACGCTGGAGGAAGCGCTACGGCTGTGGCGTGGTCCTGCGCTCGCCGACGTCAGCACGGGACCGGTCCTGGATGCGGAGATACGACGCCTGGAAGAACTCCGCAAAGGCGTCCTTGAACAGCGGATCGAGGTGGATCTCCAGCTGGGCAAGCACAACGAGCTGCTCGGTGAGCTCACCATGCTGGGGGCACAGTATCCCACCCACGAGGGGTTCCAGGCGAAACTGATGCTGGCTCTCTATCGAGCGGGAAGGCAGGCCGAGGCGCTCCACGTGTACCACCGCACCAGGGACGCTTTGGCAACCGAACTCGGCTTGGATCCCACCGATTCACTGCAACGTTTGCAGCGGGCCGTACTGAGTGCGGATCAGAGCCTGTCACCGCCGACGCCCGGCCCTGGCACGGTTGTCACTCGCCGGTCGAGACCACCACGGCAGCTCCCACCCGACGGTACGGTTCTCATCGGCAGGCGAGCCGAGAGCACAGCGGCTCTCGAGGCGTTGTGCACTGGTCGTGGCCGGGCGGCGACGGTGGTTGTCATCGTCGGTCCTCCCGGGGTCGGCAAGACGGCGCTGTGCAACCACGTCGCGCATCAAGTCGTGGACAGGTACCCGGATGGGCAGTTCTACGCCAAGCTGCTCGACGACGACGGGAGCCCGGTCGAACCGGGTGAGGTGCTCGCCGGCTTCTTGCGCGCGGCCGGGGTGACCGACGAACGGATCCCGGCGTCGACGGACGAGCGCAGCAGGATGTTCCGTACCTGGACCACGGAACACCGGGTTCTTCTCGCGCTGGACGACGCGGTCAGTGCCGAGCAGTTGCTGCCGTTGCTTCCGTCGAGCGCGGAATGCGGAGTACTCGTGACCACTCGGCGCCGTCTTTTCGTCGCGGCTACGAGTATGACCGTCGAACTGCTTCCGCTCACCGAGCCTGAAGGAATTCAGCTGCTGACCGGAGTTCTCGGCAGTGACCGGGTTGCCAAAAATGATCGGGCGGCCAGGGAACTGGTGAAGCTGTGCGATGGGCTCCCGCTCGCACTGCATTGGGCCGCCGGCCAGTTGCAAGTCCGGCAGCACTGGGCGATCGCCAGATCGGTCCACCGGCTCAGTGCCGCGATCGACGACCCTTCGGTCGATACCGACATCCTCGGCCTGCGGGCCAGCGTCGAACGGAGCTACTCGCTGGCTCGTCCGGGCGCGCAGGACGCCTTTCGCAAGCTGGCGAAGCTCGATAACCCAAGCGTCTCGGTGGCTCTTGCGGCCAGGATGCTGGAGGTGGAAGAGCAACATGCCGAGTCGTTGCTGGAGGATCTGGCCGAACTGTGGCTTATCGACGTGACGGCGTTCGACGAGCGGATCGGTCATACCCAGTACCGTTTCCTTCCCAGCCTACGTGCGATCGGCCGTAGGCTGAGCGCGCGGGAGGAACTCTGCCTGATGGCCTGAACCGACGTCGGCCCGGCACTCAGCCGGGCCGACGTCGCCGCGACCGCATGATGGTTCGGGGCCGGCGAGCACAGAATCGCGGCCGGTGCCGCCGAATCACCGGATGCCGCTGAGTCCGGTCGGCGACGATTTCTTCGGCGTAGCAGCGGATCAGTGGATGAAGCTCGTAGCTCACCGTCGAATCCGCTTCTCCGGATATCCGGAGAAGTCCGTGATCGACGAGGGTGAGCAGAATCCTGCCGCTCTCCAGCCGGTCGTAGCCGAGCAGTGAGGTCGCCTCGGCTTGGGTCAACGTGGTCTTACCGAGGGTGGCGAACTTCTGGAGCGCGAGTTGTGCCGGTCTCGGTATGACGTGGTAACTGCCGGCTATCCGCCCGCGCACGTCCAGATCGTGGAAGGACAACGCGTCGAGCCGGCGTGCACCGTTTTCGAGCTGGTGGAGCACGGTTCCGATGGGCCATCCGGACACGGAACGGAGCTGGGCACCGACCGCGCGAACGGCCAGAGGCAGTCCGCCGCACAGCTGGACTATCCGGTCCACCTGCTCGCGTTCGCCTGCGATCCGTTCCGTGCCGATCATCGCGGACAGCAGCCCGGTACTCTCGGACGGCTCGAGTGGATCGAGACAGACCAAGCGGGATCCCGTCGCCGGGTGGATGCCACGCCGGGTGGTAACTACTACCGCACAACGCGGCCCCGCGGGCATCAGTGGCCGTATCTGCTCCGCGGAACCGACGTCGTCGAGCACGACGAGGACCCGCTTCATCGAAGTCCAAGTGCGAAAGAGTGCTGCCTTGTCTTCACGATCGGCAGGTAGTCGCTCCGCGGGGAAACCGGCCGCCATGAGAAAGCCGTTCAGTACGTCCGCTGGATCTCTCGCTCCATCGCCACTCGTACCCAAGCATGCGTAGAACTGCCCTCCCTCGAACCGCGATCGCACACGTTGCGCGACGCGTACCGCGAAGGCGGTCTTGCCGACTCCCGGCATCCCATGCACCGAGAGCACCCTCGGTGCGACGTCCGCGAGCCCAGCCGAAGTCAGCCACATGACAGCGTCCTCCACCAGGCCACCGCGGCCGATGAAGTCCGCACTGTCACCAGGCAGTTGCGCGGGGCGCTCGGTCGCGGTGGTGACCTGTGCTTTCAGGGGCGTGGCATCGGGCAACGGTTCGCCCGCCAGCACGGCCTGATGCGCGTGTTGCAGAAGTTGGGAGGGCTCGAGACCCATCTCCTCGACCATTTCGCGACGAAATCGCTGGTAGACCTCCAAAGCCTCGTCACGCCGATGGCAGCGGTGCAGTGCGAGCATCAGGTGGCCGTGAAACACTTCGCTGCGTGGATGGGTGATCACGAGTTCCTTCAGTTCGCTCAGCAGTTCCCGGTGCCGGCCCAGCTGCAGGTCCGCTCCGATGCGGAGTTCAAGGGCGCGGAGCCTGCTCTCCTCGAGGCCGGTGACATGCGCGGCCAGCAGGGGGCCGGTCTCCATGGCGCTCATCATCGGTTCTCGCCACAAGCCCAGGGCTTCACGTAGCGATTCCACGGCCAGACGTGGTTCGCCGCGCTCCAGCGCGCTTTCTCCGCGCTGGACCAAGTACTCGAACCGGTGCAGATCGAGACACTGTGGTGGCATCTCGAGGAAATAGCTCTGCTGTTTGGTGTGCAACGCGAAACCGTGCTTCGATAGATGTGCAGGGAAAAGTCGACAGCGAAGTTTGTGTATATATGTGTGGACCGTCGTACGCGCGCTGGGTGGAGGATGGTTGCCCCAGAGTTCGAGAACGAGATCACCCATGTTGACCGGCGTGCTTCGTCGAAGTATCAGAAGCGCCAGAATTCTTCGCATTTTTGGTGCGCTCGGCGTGACATCTTGCCCATTGATTTCGACCGCCAAAGAACCCAGAATTTTACAGTGTAAATCCACCGACTGATCCTCCCCAGTGGCACGATAAAGGGTAGCAGTTTGCGTGT
This sequence comes from Amycolatopsis coloradensis, assembly GCF_037997115.1. NCBI lineage: Bacteria > Bacillati > Actinomycetota > Actinomycetes > Pseudonocardiales > Pseudonocardiaceae > Amycolatopsis > Amycolatopsis coloradensis. The sequence continues at coordinate 6,166,574 of NZ_CP150484.1, read as the reverse complement.
TCCACGCATATCATGCCGTGGCTGGATAATATAGTGGAAAGGATCACTGTGTCAAGGAAGCCGATAAGGTGTGGCCGGCCTTCGGTTTCCTCAGTGATTGGCGGATCCGGAAAAGCGTGGTACGTGCGTTGATCACAATGTTTTCCCTGGCGGCGCAGCCGTCGCGTAGTCGAATCCGCAGCTTCACCCGTCTGTCATCGATGTTTCCGTGAGGTTATGGTTCTGTGACAGCGCGGCACGTCCGGCTGTGGACTGTCGGACGCGCGCGGGTTGTCCGTACGGCTGACGCCACTCGGTGAATTCGTGAATTCTGATTAAGGTCGGCATTCGGTCTCGTTCGTGTTCTTCTGTCACCATGCCCTCTCGCGAAGGCGGCCAAGGACGGGTTGTGTGCGCATATACTCGCATGTGCGTCGGCGGAGCGAAGGCGCTTCTTCTCACGGCTGTTACCTGGACGGCGGTGTGTTCGGGGGATCTTTCGTGGTTCGGAGTGCGTCGGCATGTCGTCGATGGGCGGTGCGAGGCCAGTGGCGTTTCTGGTCGTGGTCGACGGAGCAATGACCGACTGTGTCAACCTTCTGATCTATTTCGCCGATCGATTTGGCAAGTCTTTTTGCGCATGTATAGTCGCGGTTGTGACCGATTCGAAGCCTCGCCGGTCGCCGAAGCCACAAGAGCGGCGGCGGGATGCGGACCGCACGCGCCGGTCGATCCTGGATGCGGCTGTGGTGGAGTTCGCGGCGCACGGGTACGCGGGTGCGCGGATCGCTGCGATTTCGGCACGTGCCGGCGTTAACCAGCAGCTGATTTCGTATTACTTCGGGGGCAAAGAGGGCCTGTATCAGGCGATGTCGGAGAGATTGGGGCGGCGACAGAGTGAGTTGATGCCGCCGGGGGTGCCGTTGTCGGAGCAGTTGCACCGCTACGTACTGGAGGCCCTTTCCAGTCGAGATGACATGCGGCTGCTGGTTTGGTCAGGGTTGGAGTACGACGGCCCACAGAGCGACCCAGGCCATACGTCCTGGATGAGGCGTTTGGATGGGACGGTGGAGCACGTTACCCAGCTGCGGGAGTCCGGGAAGTTGCCGGATTGGGTCGATTCGGGGTGCCTGACGGTAATGGTGATGGCCGCCGCGATGGCACCCGTGACGTTGCCGCGCATCATCGAGGGGCTATTAGAGATCGATCCGGAGTCCCCTGAGTTCGTCGAGCGCTACGCCGACCAACTCGCCAAGCTGGTCGAATACCTGAACCTCCAGAAGTCGGACCGGTCGCCGAACACGTAGGGATGTAGCGCGCAGACCTCGTGAGCGTTCAAATGCAGCCTACGGCGCCCGCGAGCGACGGGGTGACCGTGCGCGCGGCAGATGTACCGGGTCGAGGTCGACGCTGGCCTGGCAGGGGTCATGAGAGTCGTCGGATCAGACCGGTGTAGCCAGCGATGGCGAGCGTTGCCAGACCCCAGATGACGAACTGGATCAGCCATAAGATCGCGGTGAAGAATTGCCCTGCGAACGTGTAAGTGTCCAGGTCGCAGCGAGTGCGGATTCCGCTGCTGGCCAACGGGAGGCCTCGATCCAGGCCGAGTCCGATGCGTTCGACGAGCGAGCAGGTGGTGCCAGGCGGAGCTGTCGCGGAGATGGGTGCCGCGACAGCTCTCCCCGTGTCTCCTGCGGGGACGCTTCCGGCGATGATGCCGAGGATGGAAGCAAGCATCAGAGCGCCTGCGAGAGCGGCGGCCTCGACGCCCCCGCCCTACCCGGCATGACCGCGCTCGAGATCACCGCCGCCGACCTCTGGGCAATCGGCATCTCCCCGGACGAACACCCCATGCACTACCTGCGCGAGTATCTCAACGGCCGCAACGCGCTCACCACCGCCGCTGTGACCGGCGCGGGGAACGGCGCCACGACCTCGGTCGCCGGAGCCGTCACCCACCGCCAACGCCCCGCCACCGCCGGCGGCATCACCTTCCTCAACCTCGAAGACGAAACCGGCATGCTCAACACCGTCGTCACGCAACGCCTCTGGGACCGCGAGACAAGACCGTGCGCAGCTCACCCGCACTCCTGGCCCACGGAGTTCGTCCGATTCCACCACGGCGTCACCAGCCTCTCCGCTGACCACTTCGAACCCCTCGACCTCCGCGGACTCGCCACAACATCGCGTGACTTCCGATAGCCGACGCCCAGTATCGGACTTGTCTGTAGGGTCTCAAAATCGATGACACTTTCCCGAAGATCTCGGCACTGAAGTGGCACTAGCTAGTGCCATGAAACTGGGATTGACCATTCTTCCACGCCCGCTGGGCCGTTCGAGTGGGAGTCCGCGACGCGCCGTCAATGAGCAAGCGGCGAGTTGACGCTGAGGTGTAGCTCTGAAGGTCGTCGAGCAGCTCACCTGCGGCAGGGAGCAACATGACAGCTGATTCGAACGACTTGTCGGCGTCGGTCCGGTTTCGACTTCGGGTACGCGACACCTTGTTCTGTCCGCCGGAATGTGGGAGTCGCCGGAGGGTGGCGCGGACGATGTTGCTCATCAGCCGTGTTCGGAGCTGAGCATCTTCCGGACACGGTCCAAGGGGGCCGGTTTGCTCGATCGTCCATCCTTCGGCGGCGATGACGCACAGGCCAGGGCCAGGTTCGGCCGGTTCATCCGCAGATACAGCTCGATCAGGAGCAGCATCACCGGTTCCTCGCCCACTTGGGCGAGGGATTCGGCGGTGTCCGTGTTGTCGATCACCGGGGCTACTCGCCCTTGCGAAGCGGCCTCGGCCAGGTCGCCCGCCTCCAGCTCCCGTCGTCCTTCTCTTGTCTCAGACTCGCCAACGAAAGCAGCCTGAACCCCGGCAGCGAATGTGCCCGGAACTTCTCCAACTGCTTGCATTGCGGGGAAACGAGCTCAGGTCCAGCGCTCTTCAAGCGAGATTTGTTGCATTTCATTCACAACGCCCGCCGCTTGGCTTTCCGTTACATACTTGTGCCCGCCGACACAAATCGTCCAGTTGGCCGCCGGGCTTCCGTGGACGTGTCTTACCGTCTTCTCCGCTGATCAGGAATCAAAGGAGAACAGTGCGTTTTCGTGCTCAGGCCAGGCATCGAGGGGGCATCGTCGGCCTCATCGCCGCGATCGTCACGATGCTAGTGGCGATACCCGCCCCTGCCCAGGCCGCCGGCATCTGCGACCGGCATCCGGAGCTGTCGGTGTGCAAGGCCGCCGACCGGGCCAAGGCGGCGCTTGCCGTGGGCAAGTCGCTCGCCCGCACCGAACTGGGCGCCCTGGTGCTCGGGCACCTGCGCCAGGGCATCGACCAGGTCGCCGGGCACGCGCTCGAGCAGGCCACCCAGACCTTGGAGACGGTCGGTAAGGCTATCGACTCCGGAGACGCCGCCCAGGTGGATCAGGCCCTCGACCAGCTCGACGAGTCACTGCAGCAGGTGCGCGACACGGTGGTCGCGACGACGGTGGTGGTGAAGTCGCTGCCCAAACTGGTCGCGATCGCCAAAGACGCCATTGCGCAGGTCAAAGCATTCCCGGAGCTGGACATCCACGTCGACGTGGCCGCGCTGGAAGCCAACAACCGCGGCTTGGAAGCCACCGCGGCCGGTATCGCGCTGGCCGCAGCTCAGCTGAACGAGAGCGCCGTCCAGATCCGCGCCGGCATGGCCAAAGCCGACCGCGATTTCGCCGGAGCCAAGCGTGATCTGGAGTCGGCGAGCAAGATCCTCGCCGAGGCGAACCGGACCCTGGACAAGTTCACGTCCACGCCGTGGATGCCGGTGGGTGGGTTGTCACTGAAGGGCATCAAGTTCGACTTCGACGAGGCCTTCGGCCACCCGACTCAGTCGGGCTCGCTCAACCCGGACGTCGCGGCGGTCCTGTCGACGGTGACGGACTTCATTCCCGGGGTCGGCAGCATGAAGAGCGCGGTCGAGGCAATCGTAGGGAAGGACGCGTTCACCCAGCAGGAACTCGATGGGTTCGAACGCGCCCTCTATGGCATGGCCGCTGTCCCGGTGGCCGGTGGCGCACTCAAGAAGCTCCTCGCCGCAGAACGAGCGACCAAGGTCTCGCGCGCGATCGAACTCGCGGCGAAAAACGGTGCCAAAGATTGGCGTGCTTCGTTCGATGCGCTGCCCCAAGGCAAGAACAGCGGCGTCAAAACTGTGTCGGCCGTCGCCGACCTGCGGACACTGTTCGACCACTGGACCGCAGGCGCGCAGCGGCTTCCGGGCCGGGGAGATAAGATTCCCGACGTGTTCACGCTGCAAGACGGCACCACGATGCAGTGGCGCCAGACGTCCAAGACGGGTGGCGAGACAATCGACATCTTCCCAAGCGGTAAGAATGCATTGAGGGTGCATCTCGATGGATGACGCGCGGGCGCGGGAACTGCGTGAGATCGAACTGGCCGTGGCCCCCACCCCGGAACTGTTCGAGATCGAACGAGCCGTGGCACCGACCCTTGACGACGGGCTCGACGACTGGGTCCCGGTCGACACCCTGATCTGGAACGCCATCCAGGTCGTCCCCGAGGACAGCGACCGCTTCGCGGGATTCTTCGCCACCGTGCTCGACTACCTGCTCCGCGAAGGCCTGATGATCGTGGGAGACATCGGCGACACGGGGTTTGAGCCGTGGACGTCGTCCATCGAGGACACTGTGGAGCGGGTCATCCGCGACTGCCAGGCAGTCGATTGGTCACCTCAGGGGAGCCTGTGCTGGCTGTCGAACACCCCGAAAGGAGACCAGCGGGCCCAATGAGCGTCATGTGCGCGCAACCGGGTCTGGCGCAACCGGGCCTGACCAGAGCCCACCCGGAAGAGCCCGGAGACGTCGACATCAGCGTCGAGTTCGAGCGCCTTCGCGACGCGGGGAAGATGTTCGCGGACGAACTCGTGGAGGAACTGCGCGCCGCCTCCCGCGGAGTGCGCGACGTCTATTCCACGAGTTCGACATGGGAACGCCCGGAGCTGAACGGGGGCAGGGGGATCGGTTTCAGCACGACCGGGTCGTGGCCGAACTGGAGCCTGGTCCGTGACGATCTGGTCGGCATCCTCGATACGACCGCGAACCAGGTGGTGGAGGTGGGGGAGTACCTGATCGCCGCCGCGAACTATCTGGAGCGGGAGGACACGTCGGCGAAAGAGGCGATGGAACAGGCCGGCCGGGAACTCGGCAGCGCGTTCGGGGAGCCCGGCGGGCTGATGGCCGGGAAGGGCACGCGGCACGAGGTGGCGCGGGACCAGGTGAAGGCCGCGGCTGAGGCGTGCGCCAAGGTCGAAGTCGGTCGGTGGCGACCTCGACCCGGTGCTGGTAGCCCCGTTCGAAACGTTGCTGGTCTTCACTAAACGAGGGTGAACGCACTCGTCTGCCGCTGCCGGGCGCCTGCGCGAAGGCGCGCTCATGCCGATGAGCGGACGTGGCACCACGACCGGCGGCTTGCGGAACGACGCGCGGTGTCGGTCAGGTCGATCGCGCCCTATCGAGGTTCGATCGGATGGTCCTGGTTATCGGGTGGTCGGGGCCTAGCACTCGCTCGCTGTCGATGAGGGTGGCCTTGTACAAGGGGATCGCCTGGGCCAGCTCACCCGCCGAGTCGTAGGCGGCCGCCAGGTTGTTGAGTGAGCTCAGTGTGTCGGGGTGGTCGGGGCCGTTGAGGCGTTGGAAGCTGTCGCAGGCGCGGGTGTCGTAGCCAATGGCGGTGCCGACATCGCCCTGCCCTGCAAGGTAGCGACCCAGCTCGTTGAGCAGGAAGCTGGTCTGCGTAGTGTCGGTGTCAGGGGTGGTGCGTTCCAGCAGAGCCCGTGCGTGGGGCAGGACCGTCCGATAGGCAGGCCAGTCCGCGGGGGTGAGTGGATCCAGGCCGTCGATGGTGGAGGCGAGAAGGGTCGCGGTGCTGTCGCGGGCGGTGGCGATGTCGGCGGGCTGCCGGTGCGGGTCGGCCGGGTCGGGTGTGCGGGTAACCGCCTGAACCACGCGATGCACGGCCACGGTATCGGCGGTCAGGGTGATCATGCTGTAGGCGGCCAGGCGGCCCAGCGCCTCGGACAGCTCCGGTTCCTCGACGACGCCGGCCAGCAGGTTCCGGGGGATGCCGTCCGGGGCGTACCAGGCCAGCTGCCGCAGCACCTGCCCCGCGGCTGGGGTGTCGGTCAGGTGGTCGAGGGTGACGTGCCAGACCCTCGCCATCGTCCGCTGCGCGTCACCGCCCTCCGCCGTCGCGGTGAACATCCGGACCGGAAACCGCGCCAGCAAGTCAAGATAGGCGGCCGGGCTGGTCCGGGTCTGCGCCAGATAGGCGCCCGCTTGCTCGACCGCCAGTGGCAGACACCCCAGTTCGCCACACAACTGGTCCGCGCCGGTCAGGTCCGCTTCGGGCCATTCCGAGCGCACGATCCGTGCCAGTAACCGCACCGCTTCGTCGTCGGTGAGCACGTCCAGCGGCACCGTCTCCACCGCCCGCCACCCCGAGCGCTGACGACTGGTGATCACCACCGTGCCCGTCCGCACCCGCCCCAGCAACCCCGCCACATCCTGCGGACTGGTCACATTGTCCAGCACCAGCAGCCAGTCCTCATGGGTTGCCAGCCACCGCACCCCCAGTGCACTGCGCTGCTCCACGGGAAGTTCTCTGGTGGCGGGCTGGAGGGTTTCGGCGAGTTCGGCGAGGCCGGTGTCGATCGCGGTAGGGGAATCCGCGGTGATCCACCACCGAAATCCGAAACGGCCTGCATGCTGGTGTGCGAACCGGGCCGCCAGGGTGCTCTTGCCCGCCCCGCCCAGACCGTGCACCGCGACTACTGTCGCTCGCCCGGATTCGTTCAGCACTTCGTCGAGCTGGTCCAGTTCATCGGAGCGGCCCACGAACAGGGCTGTGTCGAGAGGGATCCGGGACAGGCTCGGCACCGCGGGCACCGACTCGATCGCGGGCAGCGGAGCGTGCGTGACGGTGGTGTAGTTGTGCTGGATATTGTTGTCGCCGGCCTGCACGCCCCGGCTGTTGTCCACCGCATGCACAGGCGGCACCAAGCCGACGGGATCGGGAGGTTCCGGATGCGGGGACGACTGGTGGGTGGGCATCGAGGGCCGGGTCAGTGGAACGTGTTGGTCTGGGTGTTGTGGTCACCCACCTGCACACCCTTGTTGCCATGCAACAAGACCCGGTACTTACCCGCCTGGGCCCCGTCGGGATCGGTCAGCTCCAGCACCTTCAGCGCCGTCGCCACCAGCTCCTCATCGTCCCCAGCGCCGGCCGCGGCCAGCGCAGCGGTGAGCTCACGCCGCCCCACAGTGTCGCTCTCATCCCCGGCCGACGTGTCCTGCCCGTTTCGGCTGCGGCGCGGAGCATTCCGAAACCATCGCGAGGGAACGATCTGTTTTCAAGTGAGTGAAGCGCCGGAGACGTAGCAGGTGCCCGAAATTGAATGTCTTCGGTGCTTGACGCAGCAGTCGCCCTCTTGCCATGCCGTGAGCTTCCCCCTGGAGCATGGAGGACTCCACGCTCCGAGGGGAAGCTCAGCACCGTAAAGCTCGGCAAAATGTGCCGAAATCTCGCCGGTCGTCAAACCCTTCGCATACAACGACAACACGATCTCATCGACACTGCCCGGCCGCCGCTGCCGCTTCTTCATGATGACCGGCTCATAACTACCTTCCCGATCCCGCGGCACCACAACCTCAACCTCACCGACCGCGTCCGACACCACCGTCTTCGTCCGGGACCCATTACGCACATTGGTGCCATCCCGGCCCGGCTGATCGGCAAGTTGGCGTGGCCGAGGTGCTCGGTCATCTCCGCGTTCAGCGCGGTCTTCAGCACAGCCTTCGTCAGCTGCTTGAGCAGCCCGTCCGGGCTGGTCAACGCCATGCCCTGCTCTTGCGCCTGAGCGACCATCGCCGCCACCAGCCGCTCCTGCTCGCCGGCCGGCGCCGCGGCTGCGCGGCGCCGCACCCCGGCTCGCCGAGCGATCGGACGAAGCGATGGAGTGCTTGCGGGAGGCGGTCGAGGCAGCGGGTGGCGAAAGCATGGGTGAGCACCGTGAGCGCGTTGATCCTGATGGCGCTCATCCACAGTGACGCCGGAAGGCTCGACGAGGTCGCACCGTGCCCGCACCGGGCAAGGGAACTGGCCCGGCGGCTCGGGGACGAGCCGAGCGAGGCCTTCGCCTGGCTGCTCGAAGGCTCGGTGCTCAGCACCCAAGACAGGACCGGCGACGCGGTCGCCGCGTTCGAACGGGCATTGGCGCTGTTCCGCGCTCTCGGCCACCGGGCGCCCCAGGCGATGACGCTCGTCCACCTCGCCTGCGGTTACACCCGCCAGGGTGACGTGCGCGCCCCATCCCTGCTCGACGAAGCCCTGCGGCTGGCGAAGGACCGCGGTCCCGAGCCGACCGGTTCGATGGCGGTCGGCGCGCTGTTCCGGTTCGTCTGCCCCGGCGCCGAGTTCGAACGTGCGCTGGCGGTGCTCGTGGCGACCGTGCGCCGGGACCGGCCCGCCAGTGTGGGACTGGGGCCCGAACTCTTCCGCGAGCTGGGCGACTCCTGCCAGGTGATGGGCGAACCCACGAAGGCCGACGACGCTTGGGAACGATCCAGCCACCTTCCGGCGACCCGGCTGTGAACGATCCCAGGGCCAAGTGTGCCGTGTCCGGAGTGCCTACCGCTGATCGGTCAGGCTTCGGAACCGGCTCCGGTGGAACACGAGCGGAGGTGCGTCGTGTGTCGACCGGAGCCGCCGGATCCGAAGCAGGGCGATGATATGGTCACCGGCCTCGACCTCGTCGTGCACCACGCAATCCAGCCACGAGACCGCCCCCTCCACGAAGACGGCGCCGGTATCCGATGACACCCAGGCGACGCCGGCGAACCGATCCGCCGCCCTGGCCGCCAGAGAGCGGCACACGTTTTCCTGACCGTCCGCGAGGATACTGACGCCGCGATGCGCTTGCCGCCGGATCCGGGGCCAAGTGGCGGAGGACTGCTGTACACAGACCGAAGCCAAAGGAGGTTCCAGCGAAGCAGGGGTGAACGCGCTCACCGCCATACCGTCGGGACCACTCTCTCCCAGCGCGCACAAGACGGTGACACCGGTCGGGAAACACCCGAACGTGGTTCGTAAGCCGCTGCCGTCGATGTGCTCGACAGGCAGGAGGTCCGCCGCTGTCGTCATGCCATCGCCGGCCGTCCGAGTTCGTGGTGTGCCGGCGCCGGCTTCCGCCGCCGGAGCTCCGGAAGCACGCCCTCACCGAACCAGTACGCCTCCTCCAAGTGGGGGAAACCGGAGACGATGAACTCCTCGATGCCGAGTGCGGCGTACTCCTCGATCCGATCGGCGACTTCGGTGTGGCTTCCGACGAGCGCGGTCCCCGCACCGCCGCGCATCAGGCCGACGCCTGCCCAGACGTTGGGATGGATTTCGAGTTCCCGGTGGTTTCCCGAGCCGCGGAACGAGGCGTGGAGCTCGGACATCCGGGCCTGGCTCGTGGACTGGCTCCGGCTGAGCATTCGCTGGACGCGGTCGATCTCGTTGCCGTTCAGACCGTCGATGAGGCGTTCCGCCGCCGCCCAGGCCTCGGCCGAGGTGTCTCGGGTGATCACGTGAAATCTGATCCCGAACCGGATCCGGCGTCCTTCCGCCGCTGCCAGCTTCCGGATCCACGACAGTTTGTGCGCCACGGCGGAAGGGGATTCACCCCAGGTCAGATAAGTCTGGACGTGGCGCGCCGCCACCGGGCCCGCACCGTCCGACGAGCCGCCGAAGTAGAACTCGGGAAGCGGCGAGGGTGGCTGGGACACCGTCGCTCCGTGGACGTCGTAGTACTTGCCTTTGAAGTCGAACGGCGTGCCGCTCCACGCGCCCCGGACCACGGTCAGGAACTCGTCTGTCCTGGCGTAGCGCTCGTTCTTCGAGAGATGGTCACCGAAGCGTGCTTGCTCGTCCTGCTCGCCCCCGGTCACCACGTTCAGCAGAAGCCGTCCACGCGAAATCCGTTGGTAGGTAGCGGCCATCTGGGCCAGCAAGGTCGGCGACATGAGGCCGGGCCGGAAAGCGACCAGGAATTTCAGGCGCTCGGTGGCTCGCAGCAAGGCCGCGGTGATCAGCCACGCGTCCTCGCACCAGGTGCCGGTCGGTGTCAGGATCGCATCGAACCCCTGACGTTCCGCGGCCTGCGCGACCTGCGTCATGTAGTCGATGTCAGGGGCGCGGAAGCGGTCGGCCCCGCACGAGGGCGAGGTGGAGTCACGGCCGTCCGGCCCCTGTGTTCCCCGCGTTCCGACGGCGAGTGACCTCCCGTCGGCCGCGGTGGGAAGAAACCAGTGGAAACGCAATCCCATTCTTTCTCCTCGAATCAGTGTTCCCTGTGGTCTCCGGATGCACACGAGCGAAGTCGCTCCAGCACCGAATCAGAGACTTCCAGCAGGCCGACGCGGATGGCGTCGTTCCTCGCCTTGAGCCCGTTGCGGGAGAACAGGCGAAGCCCCGAACCGTTCGTCGTCCGTACGTTTTCGATCGATTCGACCAGTCGTGAGTTGGCGGAGACGAAATCCGCGGCCGCGCCGCCGAAAGCGGGATCGAGAGCCAGAAAGGTATACCCGGTCCGCCATATCGAGTCGACTTCGGTGCCCATAGGGAATCCGAAGATCGACCCGGTCAGCAACTGGACGAGCAGGGAGATGGCGAATCCCTTGTGCTCACCGAACATCACCGCCGAGACCGCGTCGTCCGGGTCGAGGGTGTAGTGGCCGTCGCGGTCGACGAAGCATCCGGGCGGGAGAGCCTGCCCGCCGCGCCGGGCCTCCCACAGCAGTCCCATGGGTGCCTTGGTCGTCGACATGTCCGCCACGAGTGGCTCGTCCGCGGTGGGAACGGCGAAACTCAGCGGGTTGACGCCAAGGAAACCCTCACCCGCTCCCGGGAGCGTGACGTCGGCGGTGGAGGTGTTCATCGCGACGCCGACGCAACCTTCGCCTGCCATCCTTTCGGTCCAGGTGGCCAGGATCCCGTACCTCTGCGAGTTGACGACACCGACCATCCCGACACCGAACCGGCGAGCTTTGCGCACGGCGATGTCGGTTGCGAACGCGGCGCTGATCGGGCCCACTTCCCGCCGTGCGTTCACGACGGTGATCGCTTTCCGGTCGTGGGTGATCTCCGGCGGCCCTTGGCGTTCGTGGAAGTACTGCGATTCGAAGCAGAACTTCGCCAGCCCGTGGGTCTTCTTCCCTCGCAGCTCTCCGTCGAGGTAGTGGCCCACGACCAATTCCACCTGAGAGGCGGGGACACCGGACCTTTCACAGGTGCGGATCATCAGCGATCTGATCTCGTCCAGCTCGATCAGCACCGCGCATCTCCTTCCTCGGCGAGCCCGAACTCGATGCGGCGCTGGATGACGAACTGCTCCGCCGCAATCGCCTCGGGCGTGAAGCGTTCAACCACGCGATGGTGGAGATGTTGCCTGTGCGCACATCGCGAAAGCCGTGCGAACAGCTCCATGTCGAGTTGCTTCTGCGAGCCGAAGCAGGTGAGAGCCTCCTGTTTCGCGTCCAGTGATTCGCGGCTGGCGAGGAAGAAGAGGTTCGGTTCGAATCGCACGCTGTAGGGGGAGCGGAAGTAGCTCAGCTCGTACACTTCCCGTTGTGCGACGGCGGTGACTTCCGCACCGGCCACCGAGTGATCCAGGTGCTGGTCGTCCGGGTAGTGGGTGTACACCACATCAGGGCGTGATTCCCTGATCACCCGAAACAGTTCGGCGTTGATCGCTCCCCGGTTGCCGGTGAAGCGAGAGTCGGGGATGTCCGAGAACGTGTACGACCTGACACCGAGGACTTTTCCGGCCCGCAGACACTCGTCGCCCCTGGGTGACGGGCCGCCGGGGGACGCGGACCCACGGGACAGGCAATGGACGTCGACGTCGGCACCGTTCGCCGAGTACCAGTGGATCCTCATCCCCATACCGATCTCTGCGTCGTCGGGATGGGCGACGATCACTAGGACTTTCTTCATCGGGATCCTCCTGCGGGATCGATTGTCTGCGCCTGCGGGTGAGTTACGCCGGCCTTGCGCTGACCAAGAAACAGCTGTTCAGCTCGCGGCCGTCGATTCCGTGCCAGGTGAACGGCTGGGACGCGTGGCGCGGCCACCGGAGGTAGTGCAGGCTTCCGGCGACGGTGATCGCGCCTGCCCGGTTGAAGACCATTTTGGACGATTGGCCGCCGTCGAGGTGATAGACCCGCGCGGGGTCGATACCGTCCCGTTCGTACAGTCCGACGACTTCCGCGGGGGTCACTCCGCGGAAGACGTGGGTCAGCGGCGCGCCGTCGAAGACCCGGAAACACAGACGGCCGCCGTCCTGATGGACGAGAGTGCGCGCGTAGCGCACGGGCCGGAACGGGGACACCCCGAGGGATTCGTCGTAGCCGTGGGCTCCTTCCCGCGTCGCGTCGTAGGCGTTCGGCCCGATGGAGACCGCCGACCTCATCGCCTTCACCGAGTGGCCTCCGACGGACCGCACGAGCACGCGAGCGCCGACCCGGAACCGTGGATCGCTGGCGAGTCCCGCTCGCAAGACGAAGGCGCTGCCGAACAGGTCGGCCCCGCCGCCCTGCCGCCTTCCCGTGATGACCAGGTCGCCGTCTCGCCACCCCACGGTGTAGTCCACCGCCGCGTGCCTCAGCGGCGTGACATTGCCGGCGCGGTCCACATAGCGGACGAACCCGGTCCTTGCCGCGGCCGCGTAGTCGACACGGCAGTTGGCCGGGCCGAACACGGTCAGAGTGTTCGCCGGTACCGTCCCTTGCCGATGGCCGTCCTTCGAACCGCTCCAGGTGAACGGCCGCCCGTCGACGGTCAGGGTTCCCACGGCGGGCACCGGTCCGAGGAACAGGCCGTCGGCGAGGTCGATCAGCCCGGGCTTGGTCGCCGTCGACAGGCTGACGAGGCGGCCCTCGCGACAGCACAGGTCCAGGCACGGCTCGATGGGCTGATAGCCCTTGTCATCGGAGCTGAACGAGAACGACCCGCTCACCGCCGCGAGCCGCCGCGCGCCGTCCAGCCGCGCACGCAGGGGGAAACCTCGGTCCGAGCTGATCGCCTGAACGTCGTTCGCGCGTAGGTCGACCGCGAGCTGGAACACGTTGGTGAAGGAATCCTGCCCCAGCTCGACGCACCACGAGCGATACTCGAGGCCGTCCGCGAGCGCGATCCGCCGGCTTTGAGTACGGACCGCGAAGCACTCCTGGCTCCTCGCCAGTGCTTGGACGTCGTCCACCGCGTAGCCGTGCAGACGCAGAATCTGTTCCGCGGTCTGCTCGGCGTACTTCTCCACTGTCAGCACGGCAGTCACCTATCTCCGCAACGAGGTCTCGGTCCGGCCGATCAGCTCGGCGAGTCCGAGGGAAGGAGACGACAGGACGTCCCACACCGCTTCGGCGACAGCGGACCGTTCGCACGTCGTCAGGGTGAGGCGGTACGGGACGTTCTTGTCCCACAGGCGGTAAAGGATCGTCGCGCCCGCCACGGCGGACACGGTCTCCTCCTCCGTCTCGCTCCAGTGATCAGATCCTTGATAGGCGTCCAGCAACGAGCGGACGAGGTGACCGGTCCGCCCGGTGTGCTGAACGTGGTGGAGGACCACGTGGCCGGTGAGATAACCGAGGTCGTACAACGGGGAGCCGAGATGCACGTTGTCGAGGTCGCAGATCGCCACTCGCCCGCCGGTCAGGCTCATGTTCTTCGGGGCCGGGTCCCCGAGGATCAGCTGTCGGTCGGCAGTGGCACGGAGCCGGGCGGCGAGGTCTCCGAGTACCGGGTGCCCGTGCTGCTCGAGGCACAGTGCGAAGGTGAGGTTGCGAAACTCGGTGTCACCGTCTGCGCGCAGAGGAGCGGTCATGACCCGCGTCGCCCGGTGGACGCGCCGCAGCGCGTCGCCCAGCAACCGCATTTCGCTCACTGTCGCGGGCCGCTCGAGCAGGTGATCTTCGTAGGTCCGCCGGTCAGGGAAGATGTCGGTCAGGACCATCGCGTGGACCGCCGGATCGTAGTGCAGGATCCGGGGAAAGACGTCGGCGACGGCGGAGCCCAGCAGAGCGATCGCGCGGCGCTCGAGCCCGATCAAGGCCGGATCGGTCTCGAGGTGGGGAATCCGGGCGAACCGGTCTGTCCGTGCCTTCAGCACGACCGTGCCCCGCGTGCCCGAGACGCGGAAGACGTGGCTGACATTGCCGCTGGTCAACTCCTGCACCGCCTCGACCTGGCCTACGTGGGCCGCGCATACGGGCGCCAGTCTCGCCGGTATCGCGGGGGAGACCCGCGCGACCGGCGACCACGAGGCGGACGCGACGTCCGCGCCGCTCACAACTGTGCCTCGCGGAAGCGGCTGTGGGCGGCGGCGGGCGGCTGATCGCGGGTGCGCCGGAAGTCGGCCCTGGCCAGGTTCGAACGGCCTGCCCACTGCTGCGCGGCCGAGAGGTAGGTCGCCGCCATGAGAGCCGAGCTCCGCCGGTGAGAGGTCAGTTCGGAGGCCATGGTCGCGCGCTCGCGCTTGCCGTTGAGGAACTCGAGGAATTCGTAGATTGCGCGCCGACGGCTCGCGGACTGGGACGGCTCCCCGCAGTGGTCGCCGTCGCCGGCCGTTTTCAGCGCGTCGTAGTCGTACGCCTGGTGACTTCGCCACCGGGGATTGAAGGTGTTGTTCCTGAACACATGCACGGCGACATGCCCCTTCTCGCCGATGCTGTGTGTGCCCGTCTGAGCGAGGTCGTCGTCGAGCGATTGGAGGGAATGGAAGTGGATCGCCTGGAACGGTCCCTGTTCGACGATGTGCGTCTCGTGGCGCACCCGGCCGTTTCCCTTGTAGAGGTCGCTGTTGTTGGCGACGAGGTTGCCCCGTTGCGAAAAGCCGTTGTGCAGGAGGTTGATACTCCCGAGCGTCATGACCCGCCCCTGTGTCTTGAAGCAGAGTGAGACGAAGGCGTCCACTTCGCCGAAATCGGCGATGGAACGGTGGAGTTCGTCCTCCGGGTAACGGCTCGTGTCGGCGAAGCCGGGAAAGAGCCGTCGATAGTCGGAATGTGTCAGCTGTGCCAGCAGATCGGCGGGACGCGTCGTGTTGACGTGGACCTCGACCTGGTCGATCGTCTTCCCCGGTCGTTCACCTGCTTCGAGCAGCCACGGGACTATGTCGAAGAAGTGGTAGCCGGAGTGGGCGATCTTCCCGTACCCGCGGTCGAACGAGTGGTAGCCGATGTCCAGGAGTTCGTCGGGAAGCCGCCACTGCCCGTCGCTGTGGAAAGACTGCACCGACGTCACCGGGCAGTTGGTGAACGCCGCCACCTCGGAGACGAGTTCCTTGATGCGGAGGAAAGCGGGGTGGTACCGCCGCTGGCACTGCACGGACACGATGAGGTCCGCGTTGTCTCGCTGCGCCAGCGCGTATCTGTCCGAGAGGTCGTCGAAGTCGGTATGGATCAACGCGGCGCTCGCGGGGTCTGTCGAACTGCCGGGGCGCACGCTGAGCGGTTTGTCGAGGAGGACGCTCAGCGGGTGATCGAGCGCCCATTTGCTGTACGCCATGTGGAACGAGGGTTCGGTCGAGACGAACACCGCGTCGATGTCGTGCTCTCGGACGATCCGGTCCAGCACCGTGCGAACGGCGGGTGGAAGCGTCTCCTCTGACGCGCGGAACGAATCGACGTAGTACATGGTGACCGCGTTGTCCGCGGTGAAGCCGCGATGAGATTCGATGGTGGATCTCGCCTCGTGTACGTCCACACCGATCACCGTGGACACGAGACCGGCACCGCGGGCCGACAGGAGCGTAGGAAGGTGGTTGCGCCGCGCGTGCGGTCCGACTCCGATCAGCAGGATGTTCTTCAACTGCGCCTCCCCAGTGTCAATGCCGTACTTCGGACGACGTGCTCCCCGGCACGTCAGCGTCTTCGTGTCACCCGAGGTTCGCCATGACACGCCTCGAGAATGCCGAGAACACGGCTCCGAACACGAAGAGCATCGCCATGTCGAGCCAGATGCTTCCCGCCGGATAGCCGAAAAAAGAAGCACGGATCGCCGAAGTCGCGTAGGTCGACGGGCTCGCGTAACCGAGCACGTTCAACCACTCGGGAAGGCGGTCGGCCGGAACGTAGACGGGGCCCAGGAACAACAGGGCCATCGACATGGCGAGCGAGACGGAACTGGATGTCTCAGGAGTCCTGCAAAGCGCACCGATGGCGGCACCCAGGCCGGCCAACGCCCAGGAGGACAACAACAGCACGGGAACGGCCGCGAGGCTCAGGTGCAGGTCGACGCCGAGGAACAGCCGGGCCACGACCACCGTGGCGACCACGCCGGGCAGGGACAGGAAGAAGAACGCGGTCACCGTGGCGTAGGTCAGCGCGTTCAAGCCCACCGGCATCGTCCGGAAGAGGTCGAGCGTGCCCATCGCCTTCATGTAGGCGAAGTTCTGGGCGACACGATTGGTGTTCTGGAACATCAGTGTGAGCGTGATCGCGCCACCCGCGATGTAGACCGCGCCGCTGCCGCCTTTGTCATTCGAGATGGCGCTGAGCGCGAAGATGATCAAGGCGGGGGTCGCGATCCCCATGACGAGCATGGGTTTCCACGTCCATCTCCAGTTGCGCAGCTGCATCTGGAAGAGAATCGACAACTGGTTCACGTACCGCTGAATTCCGTACATAGTCTTTGTACAAGTCCTCGATCGTTTCGGTGCGCACGAGTAGATCTGTCACGTCTTCGTCGGCGAGCGAGTCCACGATGCCGTGGAGGTCGTCGACCGTCGTCGTATAGCGTTTCCACACCGGTTCGCCGCCGGCCGACCGGGTGCGGTACTCGACCTTGACGTGCCGTTCTTGTGCCCGCTTCAGTTCCGCGGGCGTGCCGATGGCGAGGAACCGGCCGTCACGCATGATCGCGACACGGTCGATGATCTTCTCGGCTTCCTGCGCGTCGTGCGTGATGAAGAAGATCGTGGTCCCGAGTTCGCGGTTGATGGCGCTCAGCCGGTCCCAGACGTGTTCCCGGTTGATCGGGTCCAGATCGTTCGTCGGCTCGTCCAGCAGGAGCACGGGAAGCCTGCCGGTGGTGGCGATGGCCAGCTGAAGCAGCCGTCGTTGCCCTCCGCTGAGCTTCACGGCCTCTTTGGCCGCCGATCCGCTCAGATTCCACGCGTCGATCTGGGACCCCGTCTCCGCGCGCGCCGCGGCTCTCCCGGCTCCCCTCAGCCGGGAGATGTAGTAGATCGCCTCCTTCACGGTGAGGCGGTTCATGGCTTCACTGGACTGCGGCATGAAGCTGACCGTCTCGCGTAGCTGTGGCAGGTTGCGGCGGATGTCCCGGCCGAAGAGTTCGATGGAACCGGAATCCGGCGTGGTCAACCCGGCCATCTGGCGCACCAGGGTCGATTTACCCGCCCCGTTGTCGCCGAGTACGCCGAAGATCTCGCTTCGGACGATATCGAAACTCAGGCCGTCGTTCGCCACGCGCTTCTGATAGGACTTGGTGAGGTTTCGTACGGAGTAGAGCACTTCGTTCATGCGAACCAGCCGAATCTCGGTCGTTGTCATGGATCGGTTCTTCGAGTCTCAGAACTGATCAGGTAGCCAGACTTCTTGGGTGTTGGTCAGCGCGACGAACTGCTCCATCGCTTCCCGGGAGCGTGCCCCGTCCGGTGAGACCCCGTCGAGGAAGGCCGACTCGGCCGAGCGGTACCCACCGGCGAACCAGCAGGACAGCTGCCGCCAGCTCAGGGTGAAGTCGGCGGGATGCCGGGTGACGGAGGCCATCGCCTCGCCGTGGTCGAACTCCACGAGATACCTGGTCGGAGGTTCGTTTCCGAGTCCTTCGATCTCGAGCACGAGATCCTTCTTGACGAAGGTGGGCCATCCGCGCCTGCCGATCGCGGCAGGCACGTCCAGCAGCCGGAACATCCAGGGGTTGTGGGCCTCGGCCTCGGCACGGTACCGGCTGAGGTTGTGCAGGAGGAACGGCGTGGGAGGCAGGCAGGCTCGTCTGAACGCCACCCATTCGGCACGACTGTTGTGCCGGCTGAGGAACTCGAACATGCTCGACGCGACGTGCGCGTCCTCCGCGAAGAAGTCGTGCACGTGGAGTTCGGTCCGTCCGGTTCTCGACACACCCGAGACCGTCAGCACACCCCGTACCTCGCCTGCGCCATCTCGGAACTCGTAGGTGTTCAACGCGAAACGTCCGGTCTTCCAGTCCGGCCACCAGTCCGGACGGGCGAGCGCCCCGTTCCATCGCCGTGTCACCGTGCTGATCAGCTTGTCCCCGTCCGAGGACCGGCCGAAGGTGACGTCGTGGTCGTACCGGGGAAAGGCCCGGCGGAGGTCGTCCGCTCGCACAGTCCACGAATAGACGCTGCACGGCGCTTCCCAGCCGAGGGCCCGGCCGTACTCGTTCGACCGGGTCCAGGCGCACGCCGCTACGGCACCCGCGTCGTAGAGTGACTTCAGCCGCTCGCCGAGTGCGTGGACGGCCAGTCGCTTGCCGCGAAGCTCAGGCGCCAGGCACCCCGCGGCCAGCAATGCGCAGGGTACCTCCTGGCCACCGAAGAACTGGCCGACGACCATTCCGAGACCCCCGCCCACCACGGTACCGGACTGAATCGCCACCCGGCGGTCGGCCACATTCCGCAGATAGTCCGCGTCTTCGATGGCGTAGCCGTAGCTCCGCCGTGCCAGTACGAGGAATTCGTTCCACTCTTCGTCGGACGCTTCCTTGATCAGGAGATCGCTCATCACAGCCTCACGTCGGTCAATACGAGAACAGGTCGCGCTGCGAAGTGATGTTCACCGGGAGCACGAAGGACCGGTCGAAACCCAGTACTTCCCGATCCGCCACGAAGCCCTTGGTGCTGAGGGAAACGATCCCCATGTCGGGCTTCGACCTGGAGCGGCGAAGGCCGGTCACGGTGCTGACGGTGTAGAGCGTGTCCCCGGCGAACACCGGCGAGGTGAACTTGGCGTTGTCCAGCGAAAGATTCGCCACCGTCATGCCGCTGAACGTCCTCGTCGTCATCCCGACGGCGATGCCGAGCGTGATCGTGCCGCACACCAGCGGGCGCTGCCAGGGGGTCTGCCGGGCGAACTCGGCGTCGGTGTGGATCGGGGCCACGTTTCCGGTCACCGCGCAGAAGAGCACGTTGTCGTATTCGGTGACGGTGCGTCCGGGGCGGTGTTCGATCACCATCCCTTCCTGCAGGTCGTCGAAACCGAGTCCGACCACTTCCCGGTAGCGGTTCGCCTCCAAGCGGCGGAAGCCTTGCGGAAGCGCCTCGATGCTCAGCGGTGTTTCTGTCACGAGTCCTCCTGTCCGAAGCGTTCGACGAGACGTACGGCGGCCTCGACGAACGGGGGGCCGATCATGCGGCCGTTCAGTTCCAGAACGGCCACCTCTCGCGCGTCGCTGTCGACGATCGCGCGCGCGAACTCCAGTTCTTTTTCGGTCGGGGCGAAAGCTTCGTTGATCGCCTTCACGTGGTGGGGGTGGATCGCGCCCTTGCCCTCGAAGCCCGCGGCCTTCGCGGTCGCGCATTCGTCGAGCAGGGACGCGTCGCCGTCGAGGGCGAAGCAAGGGGAGTCGATCGCGATCTTGCCGTGTCTTCGCGCGGAGTTGGCGATCAGCTGCCGGACGGTGAGCATCGAGGACGCGCGGACGTCGGCCCCGATGGTCACGGCGTAGTCCGCGGCACCGAACGCGACCCCGGCCACACGGGGATGGGCCGCGATTTCCGAAACCTCCTCGACGGCACGCGCCGATTCGATCAGCGCGTACAGCTCCGGCCGGTAGGTGTCGGTGTCCAGCACCTCGGCGAGGATGTCGAAGTCCCGCGGCGAGTCCGCCTTGGGGAGCAGGATTCCCTGAGGCCGGCAGGGCCAAGTGGCGATGTCCACGACGTCTTGAAGGCCATACGCGGTCGTGAGCGAGTTGATGCGAACCCCGCGGAGGGTCTTCGTGTCGACGGTCATCGAGAAGAAGTCACGCGCGGCGTGACGCCCCTCTTCCTTCATCGCGGGGATGACCGAGTCTTCGAGATCGACGAGAGCGACGGTCGCGCCACAGGTCAGCGCACCCATGTAGCGATCGGTTCGCAGCGCCGGGGTCAGCAGGCAGCTACGCCGGTCTCGGATGGCGGTTGTCGGGCTTGCTGTCGACATGAGCTGATTTCCACCTCGTTCGAGTAGTCGGGTCAGGACACGGCTTGGCGCACCCGGCCGGCGGCCTCCGGGATCAGATCCTCTTGGCCCGCGATCGCCTGCATGCGTCCCAGTTCGACGAAGATGTCCCAGGGACTGACCCCGTAGTCGGCCGCCGCCTTCAGAACCTTCCGCTTGAACCCGGAGAACACCCCGGCGAGCCCGCTCACCAGGCTGGCCGAGTCGATCAGCGGGAACGACCGCACCAACTCGGCCGCGGCGAGCTCGGCGGCGTCGAGGCACCGGTTGAGGTCCACACCGGTTCGTTTGCCGAGCCGTTGGGCCACGGCGCAGATCACCTCGAGCTGGGCGTTACCGGCGCCGGCGCCGAATCCCCTGGAACTCGCGTCGATGATGGTCGCACCGGCTTCGAGCGCGGCGATGGAGTTCGCCGTCGCCAGCCCCAGGTTGTTGTGGGCATGGAACGACAGCGCCACTCCGGGGACGGCGTCCGCCATCGCGGTGATCCGTTCGCGCACCTCGTCGGGAAGCAGATACCCGGCACTGTCCATGAGCCCGATCGCCGTGCAACCGTAGCCCGCCAGGAGCGTCGCGCTCCGGGCAAGCTTCTCGGCACTCGCCATATGACTCAGAAGCATCACCACGTGGCATTCGAACCCTTCCTCGAGAGTCTTCTCGACGTAGCTCTCGCAGAAGTCCGCCAAGGTGGAGTGGACGCCCAGCCGCAGGATGTCGGCGCCGCACTCCTTCGCCAGTTCGATATCGGTGAAGGTGCCGAGGCCGGGGCAGAGGAACGCGGCGAGTTTCGCGGACTTCAGCGCACCTCGGACGGTCTCCAGCATCACCCTGTCCGAGGTCAGCGCGCGTCCGATCTGCAACGATGAGGCACCGAGCCCGTTGCCGTGACCGACCTCGACGATCGGGACGCCGGCGAGGTCGGCCGCCTCGGCGTAGCGACGGATCTGCGTCTCGTTCAGCTGATGTGCGATGGCGTGCTGCCCATCACGAAGTGTGACGTCGTACAGGATGATTTCAGGGGGGTTCACCGGATCCTCGTTCACAATCGTGTTGCTCCTTGCCTTGGTCTCGCCCATATCCCGAAAGCCGGCAGAGCGCATGAGTGCTACGCGGTCATCAGCGCGCCAGGCTGTCCCTGTCGTTGGCCGGACGAACGGCCGTGAAGTCGGGCGACCTGAACCGCGGCGCCATTGATGATCTCCAGGTTTCCCGCGTGGCTCGGCAAGGTGGCCGCGACCGCCTGAACCGCCACGTCGACCGTGACGACCTCCGGGGTGTTGCACGTCAACCGGGCCGAGTAACCGGGCGAGTACCGGCGGACGCCGTCTTGAACGGACTGGACGAGGGATTCGAGGTCGGCGTCGGGCACCTGCCTGCCGCAGTCCGCCAGCGACACGCTCAGCCGGAAGTCCGGCGCCGGCCTGGCGGGGCTCACGCTGGCCATGAACTTCGCGGACGGCGAGCCGGTCAGCTCCAGAATCGCGTCCCTGGTGCTTTCGATGAATTCGTTGGCGTTACGCCTGGTGCCCGGTCCGAAGCTGGAACTGGCCGCGGTGGCGGTCACTTCGACGTAGCCGGGTGCCAGATGCGCCACCAGTTTCGCGAGGATCGGGATCGAGGCCTGCCCGGCGCAGCTCACCATGCTGATGTTCATACTGTGCCGGACGTGGTCGATGTTGA
The DNA here is from genome assembly GCF_037997115.1 of Amycolatopsis coloradensis. Classification (NCBI taxonomy): domain Bacteria; kingdom Bacillati; phylum Actinomycetota; class Actinomycetes; order Pseudonocardiales; family Pseudonocardiaceae; genus Amycolatopsis; species Amycolatopsis coloradensis. The sequence goes on along the minus strand of NZ_CP150484.1, from coordinate 6,144,683 downwards.
CCACCGGGACGACCGGAACGCCTACGTGGCTCGGCGTGAGGTCGACCATGAGCGAGCGTGTCGTCCGCGCCCGTTCCCAGTGACCGGGGTGAGTACGGGCGTCCGTGGCATCGAAGATCACGTCGAAGTCGGCGCCGTCGTCGAGCTCCTCGACGAGGCCCCGATAGGAGACGGCGTACCCCTGTTCACCGAGCTGGCCGAGCCTCCGGGTGCGCGATCGCCCGATGATCATGGCCACCTCGATGTCGTCCACCTCGCGGATACGGTGGAACAGGTCCATGCCGATGAGTCCGGCACCGACGATCGCAGCGCGCAATGCTGGCATTGATATCTCCTGGGTTTCGGCAGGCCGCACGTGTCGGCGCTGGCACGGATTCGTCACTCCTGTGGCCGAAGGCGCCTATTCGAACCTCAATCGGACGTCCTCGTACTCACTCGAAACGGCGCGGACCTCGGACACCCCGTCGAGGCCGATACTGGCGTGGACCGAGCCGGTGATGACCAGATCGCCTTCGTGCAGGCCGAGCCCTGCTCGATGCAGTCGCTCAGCGAGCCAAAGCACCGACTTGACGGGATCGCCGAGAACGGCGTGTCCGAAACCGGTGTCCGCCTTGAAACCGTCGACGAATATGTCGATCCGCTGGTCCTTCAGGCGGTCGACGGGGACCGCTTGGGTCACCGGCCCGGCCACGGCAGCGCCACAGGACGCGTTGTCGGCGATGCTCTGCCACAGGGAAATGAGCCAGCTCGGATAGCGTGTCTCGAGGATCTCCAGCGCGAGGAACGTCCCCGAGATGCCGTCTCGGACGGCCGCTTCGTCCGGGCTCGGCCCGGCGGGGAAGTCGGCCAAGATCACCACACCGAACTCGGCTTCGACGCGTGGCTGGAAGAACGTGCCGGCGGCCACCACCGAGTCGTTCGCCAGCATCATCCGGTCGAGCAGGATGCCCGAGTCCGGCTCGGTCACGCCGAGCTGACGCTGCATGGCCTCCGAGGTGAGGCCTACTTTGTGACCGATGACGTTGGCACCCGAATCGAGCGCTCGGCGGATGTTCAGGTGCTGGACGGCGTAAGCGTCGTCGAGCTCGCCGGAGGCGAACTTGGCCAGGTCCCCGGCGGCGACCTGGGTGTTGTCACGCCCGGCGGCGTACAGGAGGTCCGCGGCCTCGGTGATCTGCGGCAGGAGAGCCGCTCGCTCGTCGAATGTTCGTTTGAAGGCCGGTGTCGAAAGTAACTTCATAAGCGATTCGTATCCTTCATGAGTGTCGGCACTGACATTCGTTGCTCGCGGTATTTCGGCCGGTAGATCCGGCGAGCAGAATTGCCGCACGCGCCGGGCTTCGTCTTGTTGGTCGTGTCCCCTGAATTGTCTCCGAGTGCTTCGATTCGCGTCCGGATGACCAAGTCTCACACGGTTCATTGCTCGTGTCATTGGCGACGAGCGACCCGAAAGTTGACGTAAGACGCACTTGGCGCGGCCGGATCGGCATGGTGCCCGATGGATGCGATCTTGTTGCTGTGTCAAGGCAATTCCACTCGGTGTACGAGGGAAGCGGGTCCCAAGTCCGTGTTCGGGCGCGTTCGGTCGGCTCGCCGGGAAACGGAGTCGGTGCCCGTGGCCATTTGCGGCAGGTGCCTTCTTGTGGCGCCGGTCGCTATTCACCTGAATGGGCCACTGACGGTGAGAGTTCCTCCTGCTAGCGTTGACTGATGCGGGAGGGCTGAGTTACCATTCGCGATTCGAAAAGTTTCCTCGTTGGCTGATCATTCTGGGGTTTCTGATGAAGGTCGCGAAAGTGGAGAATTCGTCGTAGCCGCTCCCGTGGCGCACGATAAACGTCATACGTGGGTAGAACGTCGCCGCGGAATGGCGTCTGGGGTCGAGGCGGGGCCGAGTCATGCTTTTGCCGTCGTACGTCCATTTTCTGGGATCCGGCGTCGGCGGAGAGGGTGGTCGGTCGTCAGTGTCGCGCGTCGAGGCGGTTGTCGTCCACGGCCAAGGGCCACCAGGACCGACTTGCCGGCGTGCACCGGGCTTCCGCACGTGACGTTTTCGTAGTGGCTTCGACCGGATGTCATCGGTGTCGTCGTAAGCCGGCCACTTGCTGGGGTGGCTCGTCGTGGACCGACGGCGGCCTTGTCCGGACATGTTGTCGATGACAGGAACGAGTGGGGGATTAACACTGATGGTCTGCGAAACTGGGGAGAAGACGGCGAGACGCGGTGGCCGGCGGGGCAGTGGACGGCCGGCGAGCGCTGGGACTCGGGTGCCCGTTCCCCGGGGTGGTGTGCGCGCGACACAAGCCGGTCATGACGATCACTGGGTACGGAGGACCGAACTGGGCTGTGTCACCGTTCAGGAGATCATTTTTCGTGAGCCAGTGGTGAAGGCGCACGAACTGAAGGTCGACGAGGAACACTTCGCGCTGTTCATGCCCACGTCCGGCGTGTTCACGATCGCCACGGGCGGCGACGCCGCGCGGCTGGGTGCCGCGGAACTCGCGCTCTGCACCACTCCGGGGCCGCTGGCCGTGAGCGCGCAGTCGGCCGATGTCGAGGCCGCGGGACTCGTTCTGGCCATACCGGATTCGATCGCCTCATCGGCTCCGTCGCGCCCCCTGGTTCCCCGGCTGGAGGTGTGTGACGTGGCCGGTCCCGGTGTGCTGCTTCGCGATTTCCTCGTCGAGGCGACGACACAAGCGCGAGGACTGAGTGCGTCGGAGGCCGATCGGACCGGAGAGGCCGCGCTGTACCTGGCCACCGCCGTGGTCGAACGACACCGTCAGGTGACCGCGCAAGCCGGCTCCCTGAGGCGGCAACATCGGTTGTTCACCCGGATCAGTGCGCATATCGACCGCAATCTCGGCAGCTCCGGGCTCACCCCGCGTCGGATCGCGGAGAGCCACCACATCTCGGTTCGCTACCTGCAGCGGTTGTTCGAAAACAACGGGAGCACCCCGTCGAGGTGGATTCGTCGGCGCAGGCTCGAGAACGCCCGGCGCGATCTGCGCGATGCGGCGTTGCGGTCGTTACCGGTCCGGGAGATCGGGCTCCGGAACGGGTTCGTGCAGCCGTCGGAATTCAGCCGGGCGTTTCGGTCGGAGTACGGAAACCCGCCGGGAAAGTTCCGTGAAGAGTGGTTCCAGGATTTGCGAGAATCCAGGGCTTGACCTCTTCCTGGATCGAGTTCCACCGGCGATTCACCCCGGCATTGGGTGGTCTTCGGCGCTGGCGACCACTTCGAGGGTGAATTCACCCGCCATGCGGACGAGTTCCCGGGGTTGCGGGGAAACGGGGAACGGCTCGCCCTCGCGCTGCGCCAGCGCTGCCCGGACGAGAGGCAGCCAGCGCTGTCCGAAGGTGTCGAGCGCGTACTCGGCGGCGGATTCCTTGGAGATCAGATCGCCGGTGACGAGGGTGTGGTGCAGACGTGGCGGACCGAGGACGCGGGAGACGGCGAGGCGGTGGGCGGGTACGAGCGGCTTCCTAGGTGCGTTACCGGACAGGAGCCGCTCGGCCCAGTTCTTCCAATGGACTTTGAGCTGCTCCAGGTTCCACGCGCGCAACCGCTCCGGTTCGGGGTCCAGTCGGAGATCGGCCGGATCCGGGCCCCGTAGGGCGATTCCTCCTTGCTGCAGCAGCTTCCACGAGACGGGGTTGACGTCGAAGCCGCCTCCTCGGGTGAAAGTCCATCCGCTGTGTGAAGCCAGGGCGTGGATCTTCGTCACCGGTTCTTGGACGTCCGCCATCGAAACGAACGTGCCGTTCATGGTGCCGGGAAGGCTGGAATCGGCCCTGAGCAACGATCGGCCGACCGTCGCCGCATTGCCCAGAACGTGCAGGGCGCGCAGTCGGCGGAGCTGCCGGTCATCGAGATCGCCGTGCACGAAGGCGACGAAATCGATGTCACTGCGCTTCGGTCGCCAGGCGCCGAGGGCGACTGAGCCGACGACGTAGAATCCGGTGATCTTCCCCGGCAGCAATCTATCCGCGATTCCGAGGTAACGCGCTGCGTTGCGCGCGGCGTCTTGAGGGAACATCCGCCCAGTCTTGCATCGTGGTGAGGGACTCCTTCGAAGGGACCCGCTCAGTATGCCCTATGAGTGATGACGGTTGTCCGGGCGCCGAAGGGGAGATGGTTACGATTTCCGCAGTATAATCGACCTTGTTGTCTGCGAGATCGGGCCGTCGAGTGTTGTGAACTCCAGTTCCGTTGCTGTGCAAGGTAATCACTTCCTCCCGTTGTCGTCGCCGCTAGCATGAAGGAATGATCAGGGCGGGAGAAAAGGGCGTATGAACGGTCGGCCGGTCGCGGACGACGAGGTCTTCCAGCTTGAGATCCGGGTCATCGACGTCGTACCGGAGTGTTGGCGGCGAGTGCAGGTCCTGGCGTCCATCACGCTGGGAGGCCTGCACGAAGTCATCCAGATGGTCATGGGCTGGCGCGACGACCACTTGCACCTGTTCGCGTTGGGTGACGACCGGTCCGACGGTTCGCGGCTCGCCGTGGGGGCGGACGAAGCGGTCGTCACGGTGGCCGACGTGTTCACCGTCGGTGTGCCCGTCCGGTACCTCTACGACGTCGGCGATGCCTGGTGCCACGAGATCACCCTGGTGAGGGTCCTCCGCCGCGACCCGGCGATCAGGTATCCGGTCCGCGTGGCGGGCCGAGGCGAAGCTCCGGACGACGGCCAGTGAGGTCGAAGATCGGGCGTAGCGGCCAGCCACGGAAAGTGCTCGATAATGTCCACTTGTTGGTGCAACAAGACATTATCGAGCACTTGACATGTCCGGTGCTACTAACTCGCCTTACTTCTGAACACGTCGAAACGGACGCCCCGACGTCAAAGATACGCCCAGCCGGTATGTCGGCCTTAGCCGCGAGCCCGGACTGAGTCGCCAGGACGTGCTCGTGGTCCGAGGCGGGATCGTGCCCGCCATCAACGCCGGACTCGACCCCGTCCAGCGGTGCGTCGGGCTCATGGCGGGACTGCGCGACGGCAAGCTTGTCCCGCGTTCGTCGTTCTTTCAGCTCGAACTTGAACCCGCGCAGCGGGAGCTGCTGGACCGAATCGCTGCTGGTCCGCTCATCACGGTCGATGACTTGACAGCCTCAGCGGTCCTGCCCGTTTCGGCTGCGGCGCGGAGCATTCCGAAACCACCGCGAGGAAACGATCTGTTTTCAAGTGAGTGAAGCGCCGGAGACGTAGCACGTACCCGAAATTGAACATTCTTCGGTGCTTGACGCAGCAGGCGCCCTCTTGCCATGCCGCTCAGATCCCCGCTCTCGTCCCGCGCGTTTCGACAACCGCGCCGGGCAGCGTCAGGGTGCTCGGAATGGTCAGGAAAGCGCAGGTCGTCTCCGGCCATTGGGCCAACGGTGCGTCAGGCATGCCGGCGCGCATCATTTCGGACGTGAATGATCGAGGGCATCGAGCCGCCGGAGGTGGTCTTACACGTCCGAGGGATCGGGCAGTTTCGGTCGTTGATCTGTTCGGGCGATGCTTGGTCGTCTCTCGTCATCGGTCAGTGCTCGCGCGGTCTCGGCTTCGGGTCGATGGAAGGGGCCGGGATGGGCGGGTTGGCTGGTGCGGGGTTTGTGGAGGCTGTCGCGACTCGTCGTCGTGGTTCGCCGCGGGCTCCTGGTCGGGTGGTAGGGGGTGTGCGGTTTGCGTTCTACGGTCGGATGTCGACCAGCGAATTCCAGGACCCGCAGACGTCGCGTGCCTGGCAGCGCGCGGTGTCGGACGAGTTGGTCGAGGGCGTCGGTGAGGTCGTGGTCGAGTTTTTCGATGAGGGCCGGTCGCGGCGGTGGTCGTGGGGGGAGCGCCCGGCAGCGTCTGCGTTGCTGGCGGCCGCGGAGGATCGGGACCGTGAGTTCGATGCCGTGGTAGTGGGGGAATACGAGCGGGCCTTCCACGGCGACCAGTTCCGCGAGGTGGTCGCACGGCTGAATGCCTTCGGTGTGCAAGTGTGGTTGCCCGAGGCCGGTGGACCGGTCGAGTTGGACAGTCCGGTTCATTTGGCGTTGATGACGTTGCTGGGTGCGCAGGCGCAGCGTGAGGTGGTGAGGGCTCGGCACCGGGTGATGGCAGCCATGCGTGCGCAGACGCGGTTGCAGGGGCGTTTTCTTGGTGGTCGTCCGCCGTATGGGTATCGGTTGGCCGACGGCGGGCCCCATCCGAACGCCATCCACGCGCGATGGGGCCGGCGCCTGCATGTGCTGGAGCCGGATCCGGGGGCCGTGCAGTGGGTGCGATGGATGTTCGCCGAGCGGGCTCGCGGTCGATCGGTAGCGTCACTGGCGCGGGAGCTGAACGACCGCGGTGTTCCGTGCCCGTCGAGAATTACCCCACGGACCCGAAGATCCGTGGGGTAAAAGAGTGTCCGAGGGGGGACGCGGTCACAAATCCTTGGCAGATCTCCTAATTTCTGGGAGGTCATGTGTGGACGATACATGACCTCGAGACCGTTGCGCCACTCAGCAGCCGCGGAGGGCCTATCACTGCTTGTCTTCGGTGGCCATGGGCGTCTTGCGTCGTTGTCGAAACGCAGTGAATTTCGCGGTCAGCTCAAACATGTAGTCCAATAGGGCCTCGCAGAGATCTAATGCGTCCTCGGCATCTTCGCGCGACGGCGCGCGGGCTGGATGCTCTGCTGGTGAACAGCGCGGGCGGTATGGACTTTCTAGGTACTGCGGGAATGCTCAGAGGTTGTTCGAATGGCGTCTTGAAGCGGTCGACATGTGTAGACCAGGAAGTTCCCGCCGGTTCTCATCACGACCTTCGCTTGATGGACCGGTAATCTGAGCACTCACTTCGGACATCGATCCCGGCCCGCGTCCGAACCACCTAGCTACGTGTGGACACAGTGTCACGGGCGGCGCAGGCGTTGGAACCACGCCTTGATGCCGCCCCGCCATTTAGGACTGGACTCGGTCGGGTCGTCGGGTGGCCTCTGCGGTCGGTGAGCGTAGTGCTGATCGAGCAGGACTTGGTCATCAGCGCGTAGGTGTGTGATCTCTGCGCGGGTGTACGTGCGGGCGGTATGGATGTGTCCAGCGCGTATCCAGTAGTGGGACCTGCAGGCGAAGCTCCAGTTGCCGATGGATGGCGATAGTGAGATCGCCTCGCCGTTGAAGGTGATTGACCATTGCTTGGGGTGCAGGGGGGTGACGACTTCGTGGCCGCATCCGCAACAGCAGCGGTGGACCGCGGTGGCGTACGTGAGGCTGACGTAGACGATGCCGTCCTCGACATGGTCGGGGACCGTCTCGACGAACTTATGTGTGATCGTGGTCCGCATCGGCTTTCCCGGTGTCGTTGATCATGGTGTTGCCGTCCAGCACGTATACGCTGTTGAACTCGCGGTCCAGATCGAGGTAGATCCCGTTGAGCTTCTTCCACTTGAGTACGGCCATCACGGCGTTGAGGCAGTTCACCTCGGCGATTTGGACGTTCTGGTCGTACTCGTCCAGTTCGCCGTCGGAGAACGGAATGTTTTGGCGGGCGATGTCTCGATGATCGGGAGAGCTGGTCGTGGTCCTGACCTGGCCGGCCAGAGCGTCGTCGACTCGGTAGAGGCCGACGCCGCAGTCGGTGAAGGGAATTTCGGTCGCTTCGAGCGCGGCGACGATCGCCTTCTTTGCGGTGCCGTCGGTCAAGGTGAGGAACACGAAGTCCATGTCGGTGAGTTCGTCGACGTTGGTCTCGATCGGCCAAGAAGTTGATGCGGTCGGCCTTGCGTCCCTGCAACGGATTGTCACGTCAGGGGAGCAGGCGTATGGCGAGTACGGTTCCATCCGGGTGAATTGATACCGGGCCTCCCCATGAGTTGTCCCAGGAACCGCTGGGCCAGGCGGAGCGGTGCTCGTAGATCTTGTGGCGGTACTGCGTCACTCGTCCGTGAGCCAGGAGATCGAATAGTGCGGCATCTACGCCAGAGAAGGCTTCAACGCGGGTGCCGTTCAGTCGGAAGACGTGGTCGGTGCCGACGAAGCGTTTGCCGAGGAGAGTGTGATTCGCGTCCTGCACGCTACCGGTGGCCGCGTGCGTGAAGCCGATGAAGTGCTTCCGTCCTTGGCGCTCGGTCAGGTACTGGGTGGTCTTTTCGCCATTGCCGGCGAAGGCTGTCAGTCCCGCGGCGGCCGTTCGTGCGAGCACGCGCCCGAACCATTCGTAGTGATCCGGTGTGATATGGAAGCCGGGGATCGAGATACGGGCTTCGTCACCGTTGGAAGGCAGGTGGATTTGGGGGAAATGGTTGACGTCGCTGAGCTCGGCATCCAGGTCGCTACCCTCAGCGCTGGGATTGGCCAGCCAGCCGCCGCTTCCCTCAGCGCAGAGGGCGTGCACGGTGACGTGGCCATCCAGGGGCAGCTCAGTGCTGAAGATCAGGCAGGGGGTCTCATTCCATGGTCCGACGTGCACCGCCTCGACGTGAGCCGATGCAGACGCGAGTTGGACGTGGGAGTGTGCGGCGTTGCTGTGGTTGCCCTTACAGGCGATCGGCAGTACTAGAGAAGGCGCTCCCGGCTTCCACAGCTCGGCGAAGAACTGCGGGCGGTACCGGTAGTTCTGTCGTTGTCCCTTGTCTCTGCTGGTCAAGGCCCAGCCTGCGCGCAGCGCCGTGTCCGCGGGCACGATGGAGACGACGCGATCCGGATATCGTTGCGCCAGGATCCGCCTAGCCAGTACCAGTGCGAAGCCGACACCGAGCTCGCTCGACTGGACGGCCTTGTAGTAGTCCGCCGTGTCCTTGCCCTCAGCGGATAGCTTCAGGAAGGAACCTGTGTCGCCGGTCAGCGCCTGGCTGTACTTCAGCGCGCCCCAGTGCTCGGCGAGTCCGCGCGCGGCGCCTCGTCTGGCCAATGCGATGGCTCTGCCGAGTACATGCAGCACGTCCCACGGTGTCAGCTGCGAGGATTTGTCTCCCCACGCGCGTATCGGATGGAGTTCGGGCTTCCGCCGTAGAACTTCGTCGTCGTCTTTGATGCTGCTCTCATCCTCCCGCTTCTTTGCGCGCCTTTCGTCGTCGTCAGCTGCTGCGGCGGCCACAGCGCCAACCAAAACGGGATCCGAATGGAGGGAGACGTTCGAGCGTTGCGCTAGATCCCTCAGCACGTGCCTCGCGGGCTTCAACATCATTTTCCTTATGCGCCCTCTACGTCGACCTGGTCGCACTACGCGTGATCAACACCGACACACAACGATACGTTCTCGATCACGGGCATGGTTCCGCTCAAGGAGTGAGGTATGTCGATGATCTTGGGGTGTAGTCGACGACCAGAGTTTGAACCTTGCCCAACCGCCGTGCCGGACTGAGCCTCCGTCTCGGGTCCGGAAGCGAAAACTGGTGATCGTCATCGCGTTCTGCGCGGTTCTCGTAGTGGGCATGGCCACGTTCATCGTCATCAGGGCCTTGTCGCCGACGTGTCCGTCGAGCGGCCACGAGCAGGTGAATCCAGCTACGAACTCGCGTTCCGACAGGTCGCCGTCCGCCGGCGGCCGAGGTTCGACCGCTGCCTGGGGGATGAAGGTGGTGACCGACCACGGCCAGACCGTCTACGGAGCCTGTCGTTTGATCGCGAGAGAACCCACGTGCTGGCTGGATTTGTCGGGTGCGATCACGATCAGCCCGCGCAGCGTGTCCAGTGAGAGCCGGCGGCCTGGGTGCCAGCCGAGCGCGCGTAAGAGGAGGCGTTCGTTGACGCGGCCGGTCCGGTCAATGCGTACGGCGCCGATCAACAATTCGGGGCCTGATTCCACCGGCAGGCTCGGCTCGGGCAACGCCGGTAGCCGGGCAGGTTGGGAGTGGCGCTGGATGCTGTCGGGCGCCAGTGCCGCGATCAACTGCTCCCGAGGCCGGACGGCCCGTGCGGTCCCGGGGACGCGTCGTCCCACCATGCCATGGTCTCGCCTGGTTCGGTCCGCGCAACCCCTGCGATCTCTGAATCACCCGTCTGTGACGGTGCAGCGCGATCTTTGTCTTCGGAGATGTCAGGCTGAGCGCATCGTGTCCATGTCCGGAGGTTCTTGTGCTGCAGACGGGGCTGATCGTCTCCAGGGAGGTGTCGCGTTGAGTGGTGGCGATCCCACCCAGCCTCCGGTCACTTTGTCTCTCGGGGCGGTCCCCAGTAAGGCGCGGAAGCCTGCTTCGGTGGCGCACTCGCGGGCAAGCTTGGCGATGTAGGCCTCGGTGTAGCCGTAATCGTGGTGTGGCTCGTCGTAGAGGCAGTACTTTTCTTCGGTCCTCTCGGGATGCGGATCTCCCACCTTCGGCCGCACACCGATCTTTTTCCAGGCGGTTGTGAAGTGGTTGGTGTTGAATACGAACGGGATCCGGTCTTGAACTGCTTGCGCGGCCTGTGTCGGCCGGAGCAACCCGTGTCCGACGACCGGGCGTTTCTGTTCGCGGACGACTACGTAGCCTTTTCTGCCGATCGCCTCGACGGCGGCCCGCTGTTCGTCGGTCAGGTCGTCATAGCGGGTGAACTGGACCGCGAGCGCGTCCGGGTCCTTGGGCGCGAGTTCCTGGAGCACTCGCAGCCGGAAGTCGTACCGAGGGTCCCGGGCGACGGATGCGTCGAGGCCGGCGTCGTAGTCGGCGATGAAGGTCCGCAGCGGTACGGGTAGCTGTGAGCGCAGCCGTCGCAGGGTGCGTTCGCCCTCGTCGGTGAAGCTTCCGACGAAGACCGGGAATCGCAGACGGGTGGCGAGGGACGATCCGGTTCCGAATTGGCCAGTGAGTTCCTGCTCGTAGTTGAGCAGGAGCGCCTGGCTCTGGCCGCTTACGGCGACGGCGAGTGCTTGCTGCTCGCGGGCGTACCGGTGCTCGATCTTGTTGCGCAGCGCAACGAAGAACTCGAGATTGGCCCGCACCGCGGCGGCCTTGTCGGGCCAGCGATGCCGCACGCAAGTGGCTAGATCCCAGCGCTTCGGTTCACCGTCGACCCGTTCCAGCCGCCGTGCTCGTCCCCGAGTGCGCCAGTACCGGAAGTCGATGCTGTCCCGAGTGAGTTCGGCGTGCAGGAGGTAAAGCCAGGCAAGGTGCATGTGGACTACGAAGCCCTCGAAGGAACGAACCTCCGACGAGTCGTTGTACAAGCGCACGGCAAGCTGCGCTTCATCGCGAGAAGCGCCGACCATGTGCATAAATCGTGGTCGCGGTGGCATGAGATGAAGGTCGGGATCTTGTCACCGACTGTTACTGGCCTGCCCTGCTCGGGGCAGATGCCGAACGGTGGGGCGAGACCACGGTCTCGAGACGACGCTGGACGGGACAACCGTGGGTGGGATCGTTTGAAGTGGCTCAAGCCGAACGCCTGAGCGTACTGCTGAGCCGACGGGATCAGGCGATCTGACGTCCGTTGGGTCGGTTGAGTTTCCAGTCGTCGGGGTCGTGGTTGACCCAGATCGTGGTGTCCGGTCGGCTGGCGATTTTCAGTTTGCGCAGGCTGGTCTCCTTGTCGGGGTTGGAGACGTCCAGAGGCATGCCGGTGGTCTGGTCGATGTTGCTGCGCAGGTGGGCGGCGTCGCTGCTGAGGACGATCTGCTTGCCGTCGGGCAACCGCACGTGGAGTCCGAGTGTGCCGAGGGTGTGTCCGGGCAGGGACTCGGCGCGGACGAAGCGCCGGGTCGCTGCCCACTAGGTGCTGGACCTACGGCCACAGTTTTGTTTCGGTCGGAGAAGTTCGCGTAACAGGTTGACCCGCTCTACGACTTGTTGAGTCGTTCGACTGATTCGAGGGTGGGTGGCGCGTGAGCGACGTTGACGGGATGGAAGGCGTGGTAGGGGGCTCGGTCGCCTTGTCGGCTCCTGCGAGCGCTGTGGTGGTGGTCGGTCCTGGAGTGGCAGGAGAGGAGTCAGTCGCGGTCTGGCATGTGAGTCCGCAAGGGATGCCGGTCGGAGCGTGGATCTACCAGCTCGATCGTTTGCTGGTGTCGCGGGACGAGGCGCGTCGCTTGTTGACCTTGGTCGAGCGACGGTCGGTCGCTGCGGTCGTTCCGGGAGAGCTGGATGAGGTGCTCGACAGAGTCACCAAGGCTGCTGGTGTCGATGCGGAGAAGTGGTGGACAGCGCAGTTGTTTTCACCGCTTCAGTGTTTCGCGGATATCGTTAGCCGTCGGGTGGCGTACGACAGCACCGTCTCGGCGGCAAAGCGTGAGCTTAAGAACGTGGCCGACCTGGAATGGAGCCGCGACCTCACAGTCGAGCAGGTCGTCGGATTCGATGACCTACGGTCCTTGTCGAAGGTGTCTGCCGTCGTGGGATCGACAGAGGTCGGTTCCGCCGCGTTGACGGCGGTCGGGGTACTGCGATGGCTGGTCCGGCAATGGGTCGAGACCGAAGGCGTGAAGAGGCGAAGCTACGTTCGTGACGCGCACGGGGAAGCCGAGCCGTTGCCGCCGTCCTGGCTTGCGTCGGTGCGGGCAGGCATGGCTACCCGGCTGCCGTTATGACGTCGCTTCGTGGGTTTGCTGTCGTCGACACCGAGACGACGGGGATACGACCCGGCTTCCGACATCGAATTGCCGAGATCGCGGTCGTCCATGTCGATTTCTCCGGTGAGGTCACCGGCGAGTGGTCGACCCTGGTGAACCCGGACCGTGATCTCGGCCCTCAGGCCATCCATGGCATCCGCGCCGCCGAGGTGCGTCGTGCTCCGAAGTTCGAGCAGTTCGCCGGCGACTTGCTCGAGCTCTTCCGAGGTCGTGTTCCTGTCGCGCACAACCTGCCGTTCGATGCCATGCACCTGCGTGCCGAGTTCGCCCGCTTGGATGTGGATCTGTCTCGGTACCTGTCCGGCGGCGTGTGCACCATGAGGTTCGCAGGCGACGTTTTCCCTGGGATGCGAAGGTCGCTCGCCGAGTGCTGCAAGGCTGTCGGCGTGGACGGCGTGCGGTTCCATACTGCGCTCGGTGACGCCCTTGCCACCGCCCAGTTGTTCGGTCGGCTGGTAGAAGGCGCCCCAGAGTTGGCCTCATTTCGGCTTCGGGGCTTGCCGGACGTGCATGGGGATCTGCCCTCCATGCCTCAAGGTCTGGTCAAGCCAGTACACCGGCAGGCGGCCGGTCATGCCGGGTCGCACTTCCTTGCCCGGTTGGTGGATCGTGTCCCTCGTGAGAGGAAGCCCGAGGTCGACGCGTACCTCGCCGTCCTGGATAGAGCCTTGCTTGATCGGCAGATCTCGGCTTCGGAAGCCGACGCGTTGATCGACGTCGCTCATGACCTCGGCCTGCACAAGGCGGAGGTCATCCAGTTGCACCACGGCTACTTACGCAGCCTCGCGCAAGCCGCTTGGGCGGACGGGCACGTGGCCGTGGGAGAGCGACGAGATCTGGAAGCGGTAGCTGCCCTTCTCGGCCTTGATGCCGATGAGGTCGATCTCGTTCTTCGTGAGGAACAGTCCACGCGGGTGGAGCGGCCTCGGTCCCAGGTCGTGGAGGTCAGTATCGGAGGGCTTGTGCTGCGCCCTGGTGACCGGATCGTTCTGACAGGAACGATGCGCCGTCACCGCAGCGAACTCACAGCAGAAGCGCTGGCCCTCGGCCTTCAGGTGATCAGCTCGGTGAGCAGGAAGACCCGAGTCGTTGCCGCCGCGGACCCGGATTCGTTATCCGGCAAAGCGAAGGACGCACGGGCTCTAGGAGTTCCCGTCGTTACCGAAGATGCCTTCGTGCGTGCGCTCGACGCGATGAAGAGGTGAATGGATCGACTCGGCCAGCCGCGTATGAGAAGAGAAGCGAGACTGCGTTCTTGCTGGGATGGGCGCACGAGCACCAAGCCTGTGGCGCTCGTCGAGCGTGCCGTCGTTCGAAGGTGCCGTAAATCGGACGAACCAGAAGCGTCCGCTCATCAGCGTAAGGCGTTCTGTGTCAAGCGGATGGTCGGTGCCTCGTCCGTCGTCGGTCCCTGCATAGCGGTCATGGGGGTGATCCCAGCAGCGTGTAATCGGGTTGATTCGACGACGGACGGGCTGCCCATGATGAGCGTCGAGATCACGAGGTGTCTCAATGCCGCGTGGGGCTCGCCCCGACCGTCTGCTTGGTGGCCGCCTCGCTCAGGCGGCGATAGCCGATGGTGTCGAGATTCGGGTGCCGTGTGTTGCGGTCTGGGGATCCCACCGGCAACCGGTGGTGATGACGGCGTGCAGGTGGCGCAGGATGCTCGCGGCGATCGCGGCTTGCGCCTGGGTGGGGGTGAGCTTGTTCTCGGTGCGGCTGGTCAGGTGCTGGTAGCGGGCGGCGTAGACGGGATTGGCGCGCTGGGCGCCCCAGACTGCGCGCCACGCGGCCAAGCGCAGACTGGGTCGGCCCTGACCGGTGAGTTTGGTCCGTCCGGTGAAGGTGCCGGAGGTCTTCTCGCGGGGCGCGAGGCCGGCGTGTTTGACCACGGCGCGAGCCGAGGTGAATCGTGTGAGGTCACCGGTCTCGGCCAGGATCGCCGCGGCGCCGATCGCGGAGAGGCCGACGATGGAGGTGACCAGGTCGGTCAGCCGCAGCTTGTCGAGCACCGTGAGCATGCGGGTCTCGGTGTCGGCCAGTCGACGCTGGTCCTCGGCCCAGTCGGCCAGCAGCAGGTGCACCCGTTCCAGCGCGCCTGCGCGGTGGGCGATCACACCGCGCGGATCCTCGAGCGCGGCGAACAGCTCACGCACGATCCGCAACGATGGTTTCTGGCCGCCGCGGCGGGTGATCTCGCGGCGGACGACCTGTTCGAAGCGGGCCGGGCCCAGTCGGCGGGTTCGGGTCAGCTCGCCGTGGTCACGGCCGCAGATCACGCTGATGGCTGCCACCCAGGTGCGGGATCGGAAGGGCCGGCGGGCAGTGTCCAGGGCGGCGGGCCACACGCATTCGAGCAGGGCACGGATCTGCTGGATCTGGCTGACCATGTCGACGATCAGCTGCTCGCGACGGGCGCCGAGGTGGCGCAGCCTGCCCCAGACCTCGTCGACAGGTTCGGGGATATAGCAGCGAAGTTGCGCGGTCAGTCGAGCGATCAGCACGGCGTCCTTCTCGTCGGTCTTGTCGTGGGTGAGGTCTTCGGCGCGCCGCGACCAGGAGGTCATCGCTGGTTGGACACAGACGAACGGCATGCCACGGTCGGCGGCGAGTTGGCCCAGTACCCGCCACCGGTGTCCGGTCGGTTCGCATGCCACGGTGATTCCGGTGTGCCCGGCCGTGCTCGCCCGCTGGGCTGCCCAGTCCAAAGCAGTCCCGAGATCCCAAGCGCGGCAGCGGAATGTTTTACGTGCCAGTACTTTCGAGTCGTGGTCGGTGACGACGACCATCTGTTTGGTGTCGGCGAGGTCGATGCCCACGATCGCGTTCTGGGCGGGGACCAGCGCGCGGAGCCGGGCCAGTCGGGTGTTGCGGTTGCGGTCACCTCGGGAGATCCCACTACTGTTACCCATGAACGTCCTCCTCGTGCGATGGGACACCAAGCCCGACAGCGCATCAGGGGGACGTTCCTTCGTCGAGCACCGACACGCAGAACATCTGTCTATGCCGCAGGTGGGTCGACAGACGAGCAGGCGCGCTCATGCCGATGAGCGTTCGGGGAATCAGCTGTCCGGAAGATTCCCGTGGTTCGTAGCGATCAACGACTCCATCACTTTGATGGGTAGTGCCGGGTTGGCGGCCGCGTGCCGGGCCAAGTCCGGGTCGTTCACGAGTTCGACCAGGATGTCGGTCGGCAGGTTCGGGTGTTCCGCGGCCCACCGTCGCGCGACGTCGTCTCCGAGGCACAGCAGCAGGGTCTCAGCGTGGGCGTTCGGGTGTTCGGCCACCGCCCGGTACACCCGCCGTGCGGTGGCGTTGCACGCCATGTGGTGCAGCAGCTCAGGATCACAGTTGGGGTTCGTCGCCAGCCTCCGGAACAGGCTCGGTCCATGCCGCGCGGCGAGTGCCCGTAGCCGGTTCGCTGGCAGAGCGGGATGCGGGGCGATCCCTTTGACGACATCGATGTTGTCGTCTGCCACGAGAAGTTCGAAGACATCCGCGGGCAGCGCAGTGCGCTGGACGACCAGCATCCGGGCTCGGGGAGACGGTGATGCCGCGAGAAGACGCAGCTCCTCATCGGTCGCCGCCATGACGCGGGGCAACCCGACCGGCCCAATTCTGGTCGACTCGACCAGGTATGTGAGCACGTCCAGCGGGACCGACGGGTTGTGCGCCACGCCTCGCCGTACGTCCGCAGATGCGTCGTTCGCCAGCTCGCGCAGGATCGGCTCCACCACCACGGGGTTGGCGGCCAGGTTCGCCCGGACACCGGGGATGTGATCGGCCGCCAGCCGGTGTTGGGCCTCGCGAGGCAGATCCGGCCGGTCGGCGAGTGTCCATCGAATCGCCATGTTGTCGTGGTCCAGCAGGGCTGTCACCTCGTCCAGTGAGGTGGTCGGATCAGCTGCGCGTTCGATGTCCTTGTCGATGTGCCAGGTGGTGTCGCGCGGTGGCACCGCAGGTCGGGTGGGTATGCGGGCACGCAGGTGATCGGGCAAAGCCGGGTTCGCCGTCAGGCCGAGCACGATGTCTCGGGTTCGTTCGTCCACTCTGCACTCCGGTCCGGTCGCCGCCATCGCGGACCTGCCTGGCGCGGAACAGGTCAGAGTACGACCGATGTCTTGTGGCGGAAACGGGTTTTCGGACACACGTGGACCGTACATGTCGATGAGCGGATAGGGAGCTGCGTATGGAGGGGCTCAGCGCGTAGGTTCAGCGGGCTCGGTCGACCCGGTGGCAGGCGTAGCCTCAGTCGACTGGCAGTTGGAGAAGGGTGACCGTGTGTCGGGTGACGACCTGTCGGCGCTTGTGGGGGCAGTTGCCTGGATATCGCCGTTGTGGTGCAAATAGGCGAAGGTGTTGCCGAGGCACGGGATGGTCACTCCTCCATCGCGGTCACCGCAGACACCTACGCCCACGTCCTGCCCGAGCTCGCCCGTCGCAGCCGGTGCCATCCGGATCGCCCCGCTCGGTGACCAGCGCCACCGCAGCCCGGCGACGGCTTCGAACTCGGCAGGACGGGCGGGGCGGATCGCAATCGTCGTCACGCCCCTCACCGTGCGTGCCCCCAAGGAATGCCAGCCGATCCGGCAATCTCCGTTTGGCTAGAGTTGAAGTATGGGGGAGACGTTGGACGAGGTGAACTGGTCACGGCTCGAACACAATTACGGCGATGCGTCGGACGTCCCGGGGTTGCTCCGAGGCTGCGCGAGCCCGGACGTGAAGACTGCCTCGGACTCGCTTGCCGACCTGTCGAACAAGCTTTTCCATCAAGGGGGATGGGTGTGCTCGGCGGCGTCGGCCGCGCTGCCTGGTCTGGTTGATCTCGCCGATGATCCGGCCGTCCATGGGCGGCGCGAGGTGGTTGAGCTGATCAGCTGGCTGGCTGGTGAAGCGGCCGAGCTTTCCGAGCGGCTCGTTGACCCTGGTTGGTGGCCCGCGCTGGACAGGGTGAGACCACGACTGCTTGCTTTGCTGGACGACGCGGATCCGGCTGTGCGGCGGTCGGCCATCTCGCTCGTCGCGGACGGTATCCGTCATCCCGAGTCGGTCGCGATGCTGCGCCGTCGGTGGACGGTGGAGACCGATCGCACGATCTGGATCGATCTCGTGTGCGCTTTGGGTGCCGTGTTCGCTTGGTCGCAGGACGAGGTCTTAGGCGATTGTCTGCGTGCGCTGTTGACTGATGATGACCCAGTGACCGGGCTGGCCGCCGTGCGCGCTCTGGCCGCGTCCGACCCTGCTGTCGCGACGGACAAGGTCGACCTGCTCATATCGGGGGTGCTGAACGCCGATACCGCGCAGTATCGGGATTCCGAGTGGGTCGGCCATAGCCCGGCGGCCCTCGTCCACGAGACCGGGAGCTTGTTGCTCGGCGACCCACTTGCGGCCACCGCGTTCGCTCGCGGTGTCGCTCGTTCCGGTGACGCGGCCAAGCGAGCCGGCGCGCTCAGACACGTGCAGCAGGTGCTGTCCCAGTGGCGCACCACCACCGAAGAGCTGCTGCCGCTGCTGGCTGCGCACCTCGACGACGAATCACCGGAGGCGCGTTACCGGGCGGCTGCCCTGCTCGCCTGCGTGGGCGAGAGGGGAGCATCGTACGCCGAGCAGTTGATTGCCCGCACCACCGATCACGCGGTGCGGGACTCCCGTACTGCGACGACAGTGGGCGACGCCGCGGTGTGGGCACTGGCAAGGCAGCATCATCCAGGCTGTGTACCGGGTCTGGTGAAACGGCTGTCCGGCAGTAACCTCGGATTCAGCTACGCGGGCTTCTACCACGACAGGACTTTGCCGATATTGGAGCAGCCGGGGATCGGCGAGGTACTGACCCCATTGCGTGGACACGTCGTTGCCCTTCTGGATGCGGTCATCGCCCGGCTGGCCAAAGCCCGCCGCGACGCCATACTCGCGTTGAACCTGTGCCAGGTGATCGAGGCCTGGGGCCCGAGCGCGGCAGCCGCCTTACCCGTCGTCATCCGATTCCTTAACGACGACAAGGTCCGGCCCGCGGCCGCAAAAGCGATCGGGGCCATGGGGCCCGCCGCTGTCGGTGCGGCAGCCGCCTTGCGTAGCCACGCAAGCGAACCGGCCGCGGCATGGGCACTGTGGCGCACCGGCGCCGATCCCGATAAGGCAGTCGCCGTGCTGACAGATCATGTCGCCCGGCCCGGCCTCCGGCACACGGCGATCGCCCTCTTGTCCGACCTGGGGCCACAAGCCGCGTCATGCGTTGACGAACTCCGTTCCTTGAGTCGTTCCGCCGACGACTGGACTCGCGTCGAAGCCGCCTACGCCTTGGCGCGAATTACCGGCGATCTGACCGAGTCTGTATCCATCTTGACCGACTTGGCCTACCCACTCGCGCACGGCGACTGCCTGCCTGTCCGAATCGCCGCGCTGCGCCACCTCGCCGACCTCGAAGCGACCGGTGATCGAGTGCGCGAGCTGGCACAGGCGGTCATCGACAGTGAACGGCGGATCGCCTATTTCGGCGGATGGCACACCTTCACCGAGGACGAACAGGTCTACACCGCAGCGTCCGCACTGCTGGTCGGCTAATCACCGGCCCTTGAGATGCAAAGAGCAACCTCGTCGACGGCGTTAATCGCCGCCAGAGTGGCTGCGGCTGCCATTGGGTTGAGATTGATCATCGCCGAGCCATCCGAACGGGTTTCAGTGACTCGCCGGCTCATATGTGGCCGGAGACGTGATGTGGGATCAACCTGCCCAGGGAGACGGTCCCTGACTGACGATGGCGAGGGCACTGGATTCGCTGGCCGGCCAGATGTCGATCTGATAGCTGAAGTGGTCTCCAGGGGCGTCTGGATCGGAGTCGGCGGGTGGAACTGACGGTATGTAGCAGACTCGCGCGCGGTATCGGCCAGGAGTCACGGTCAACGCGTGCTCGGGCTGCGGCGGCTGGGTACAGCCGACGATCGATACGTACCCGGTCGGAACGTCGAGGTCGGCTTCCACGACATGTTCAGCGTTGATGGTCAGTTGCGGCGGGCTGGTGTGGACTGCCAGGACCGTTTCGACAAGGTCCTCACGTGCTGTCCCCACTGAGATCGAATGCGGTTCCAACCCGATCCGGTGCAGCTGGACGGCGTCCTCGGTCCAGCCGCCCGCGGGCCGATCGGGGTCCATGGCCGCGCCGCCGCGCATCGCGCGGTCGTGAGCGTCAACGTCCTGGACGTAGAACTGCCCGTATTCGGCGAACAGAACGCCGTGCCGTGCTGCGATCATCGTCGCAGCATAGTGCCGCGGCAATGACCGCCAGTGCTGCTCGGTGAGCCGTCGCGCACGGAGGGCTGCCTGTGGAAGTGACACGGCAACTGAGACTGACCATTGTGCTGCTGTCGTGAGACAGCGAGAGAACGCGCAGGTCGCGCATGATCGACATGTCACGAGCGGTGAGACCCTACAGGCGCACTGTAGGGTCTCACGGTTGGCGTCGTAATCTCACGGGCGATGTCGTGTGGTCGTCGTGTACGACATCGTGGTGAGATTCTTTCTGGCGTAGGTGAGTTCACGCGGTGTCGGCGAGGACCTCGGCGATCACGTGGCGGGAGTTGGCTGCCAGTGCTGGGTTCGTGTGCTCGTAGTACGGCAGCTGGATCAGCGAGATCGACAGTGCCCAGCCTCGGCCGCGGCGCCAGGTGTCGTCATCGACATCCAGTGCCTCGCGGAATGTCAACCGGGCAGAGGCTGGCAGCAGGTTCCACGCGACGATGAGGTCCACTGTGGGGTCGCCGACACCGGCAATGCTCCAGTCGATCACGGCTGTCAGACGGCCGTCGCGAACCAGCAGATTACCGGGCGAGAGGTCCGCATGCGCCCAAGCGGGCGGATCAGACCAGGCCGGGATACGCAGCGCGTCCTGCCACACCGCGGTCACCGCGGCGGTGTCGACGAGCCCGTCCAACGCCGCGATGGCCGTCCTGGTCGGCTTGTCCCGCATGGCCAGCGGCACGCCACGGCCCCCAGACGGCGCGCAGTCCGGGGCCACCCGCCGCAGCGCGGTGATAAACGACGCGAGGTCCGCCGCCAGTTGCTCGGGTGCCGCGAGGTCGTCCACGGCCGGGTTGGTGCCCGGCAGCCATCGACACACCGTCCACGGGTACGGGTAGCCCAGCGCCGGCCCGCCGCACGCGACCGGCATCGGCACCACGACCGGCAGGTGCGGCGCCAGCAGCGGCACCCACTTCTGTTCCGCGGCGACGTCCGTCGCCGCACCCGGAATGCGGGGCAACCGCACGGCGAGATCAGTGCCTAAGCGGTACATCGCGTTGTCCGTGCCCGACGACGCCACCGCCTCGATCGGTAGGTCCGCCCACGCCGGGAACTGCCCAGCCACCAGCCGGCGCACAAGCTCCTCGTCGATATCCGCCTCGTCCGCGTGCATCCTCACACCGACGATCATCAACGAGCCGTCAACCGAGATATCACACAGACAGGAAGTACCCCGTCGCGACGGATCCGGAAATCTGAACCCAGGCGTGCCTGGTGCGGCACGGATGCGCGATCGCGGTCAAGGAAATGTCACGGGTTTGAGACTGATCTTGATGACATCCCCGTGAGACAACAAGCAAAACCGCAGGTCGCGGGAGATCAACATGTCACGCGCGGTGAGACCCTACACGCCGCCTGTAGAGTCTCATTTCCGGTGGCTAAACCTCATTGATCTTGGCCAATATTGGCAAATATGCCATTGGATTGAGATTGATCATCGCTGGGCCATCTGACTGGGCCTTGGCGACTCGCCGGTCGTCGTCGCGCCCTCACGTGCTGGTGTGGAGCACCAAGGTCGTGGAGCTCGTCGAGCGCTGCAGCCGCCACCGGTCGAAGATGCGGTGGCACAAACGAACCAGCACGTCCGCTCATCAGCGTAAGGCGTTCTGTGTCAAGCGGATGGTCGGTGCCTCGTCCGTCGTCGGTCCCTGCATAGCGGTCATGGGGGTGATCCCAGCAGCGTGTAATCGGGTTGATTCGACGACGGACGGGCTGCCCATGATGAGCGTCGAGATCACGAGGTGTCTCAATGCCGCGTGGGGCTCGCCCCGACCGTCTGCTTGGTGGCCGCCTCGCTCAGGCGGCGATAGCCGATGGTGTCGAGATTCGGGTGCCGTGTGTTGCGGTCTGGGGATCCCACCGGCAACCGGTGGTGATGACGGCGTGCAGGTGGCGCAGGATGCTCGCGGCGATCGCGGCTTGCGCCTGGGTGGGGGTGAGCTTGTTCTCGGTGCGGCTGGTCAGGTGCTGGTAGCGGGCGGCGTAGACGGGATTGGCGCGCTGGGCGCCCCAGACTGCGCGCCACGCGGCCAAGCGCAGACTGGGTCGGCCCTGACCGGTGAGTTTGGTCCGTCCGGTGAAGGTGCCGGAGGTCTTCTCGCGGGGCGCGAGGCCGGCGTGTTTGACCACGGCGCGAGCCGAGGTGAATCGTGTGAGGTCACCGGTCTCGGCCAGGATCGCCGCGGCGCCGATCGCGGAGAGGCCGACGATGGAGGTGACCAGGTCGGTCAGCCGCAGCTTGTCGAGCACCGTGAGCATGCGGGTCTCGGTGTCGGCCAGTCGACGCTGGTCCTCGGCCCAGTCGGCCAGCAGCAGGTGCACCCGTTCCAGCGCGCCTGCGCGGTGGGCGATCACACCGCGCGGATCCTCGAGCGCGGCGAACAGCTCACGCACGATCCGCAACGATGGTTTCTGGCCGCCGCGGCGGGTGATCTCGCGGCGGACGACCTGTTCGAAGCGGGCCGGGCCCAGTCGGCGGGTTCGGGTCAGCTCGCCGTGGTCACGGCCGCAGATCACGCTGATGGCTGCCACCCAGGTGCGGGATCGGAAGGGCCGGCGGGCAGTGTCCAGGGCGGCGGGCCACACGCATTCGAGCAGGGCACGGATCTGCTGGATCTGGCTGACCATGTCGACGATCAGCTGCTCGCGACGGGCGCCGAGGTGGCGCAGCCTGCCCCAGACCTCGTCGACAGGTTCGGGGATATAGCAGCGAAGTTGCGCGGTCAGTCGAGCGATCAGCACGGCGTCCTTCTCGTCGGTCTTGTCGTGGGTGAGGTCTTCGGCGCGCCGCGACCAGGAGGTCATCGCTGGTTGGACACAGACGAACGGCATGCCACGGTCGGCGGCGAGTTGGCCCAGTACCCGCCACCGGTGTCCGGTCGGTTCGCATGCCACGGTGATTCCGGTGTGCCCGGCCGTGCTCGCCCGCTGGGCTGCCCAGTCCAAAGCAGTCCCGAGATCCCAAGCGCGGCAGCGGAATGTTTTACGTGCCAGTACTTTCGAGTCGTGGTCGGTGACGACGACCATCTGTTTGGTGTCGGCGAGGTCGATGCCCACGATCGCGTTCTGGGCGGGGACCAGCGCGCGGAGCCGGGCCAGTCGGGTGTTGCGGTTGCGGTCACCTCGGGAGATCCCACTACTGTTACCCATGAACGTCCTCCTCGTGCGATGGGACACCAAGCCCGACAGCGCATCAGGGGGACGTTCCTTCGTCGAGCACCGACACGCAGAACATCTGTCTATGCCGATGAGAGGACGTTAAAGTCGACGGGTGGACGATGTCTCAGTGCGAACGGCGCTCTTGGTGGCGAAGGTGGCGGAGTCCCATGGTGTCCTGCAGCCGGGCGACTGGCCGGATGTGGCGGTCAGCCTGCTTCCGGAGGGCATTGACGATCCTAAAATCGCTGAGCTAACGGGCCTGAGTCGCCGGGTGAACGGGTGGGACACTGAACCGCTGGTGGCCGCCGCGTGTGAGCGGTACGAGGTCTCACTTCCCGGCCAGGATGAGTCAGCCGATCTTGTCGCCCGGTTGATGGCGGACGACCTCCGTGCTCGGCCGGCCGTGGTCACCGCGCCGATGATTCGCCTCATGGCCCCGTTCGGGGTCGGATTTCGACTCGGACTTGGTCAACCGTTGCTTAGCCGCGGAGGAGTACCTGGATTGCGGCTGTGTGGAGGTCGATCTTGAGCTCGAAGTGGAACTGCAATCGATGCCGACCTTGGGGCTACCCGCGCCCGTTGTGCGGGCAGTCGCGCGATCACTGCGTTCGACTCTCCCGACGGCTCAATCCCCTCACGGGCATCACGATCGCTGATCGCGCGCAAGGTTCGAGCGCGAGAACGAGGCATAGCCGGGCCGCAGCTGACGCACTGACATGCCGATGACCGTGAAAAACTCGGTGGATGGAACTTGTGGGGCCTGATGCCGGCGCGTGGGTGTTCGATCTTGTCGCCCGGGACGATCACGTTCGTCAGCGCGCGCTGAGTGCCCGAAGAGGTGGGGCCGGACGCCGCTGATCTGATCGCCACCGCGATCCAGCGCCCGTATCGATGCAAGGACTGGATGTATGCGCTTTTGGTCCGGCACGTCGCTGATGTGGGGTTCGGCGACCGTGTCGCGGCTCTTACCCGCGCCCACGACCCGCTCGTCCAGCTCCGGGCCCCATTCATCCTGAACCTCGTTCACCACCCCCCCTCACAGGATCACGCGGACGACGTGGCGCCGTTGGCTCGAACACCAGCACGGCGCCTAGCCCCGGCCGCAATGTCAGCAACGCCCTCTCGTGCCGCGAGGCGCGCGTTCCGAGCGAGGCGCGCACCTGCGGGGGTCAGTTCAGGCATGACAGGAAGCGAGGCGCATAACGTAATTGGGAGGCAGGACGGGTCGGGTTGCGCGACACTTCCTGGGTGATCACGATGCAGCCTGTCTTGGAGGTCCACGCGACAGATGGCTTTGCCCTCTGGCCTGTCGCGGAGGTCGAATCGTTCGGCTATCTGGCGCTAAGCGGCGATCTCACACCCCTGGAGGTCGGCACAGCGGTGATGCGCATCGCCGACTGCAACGACATCGAACCTGAGGACGACGGCCGCCCGCCCCGCCCCGCCGACCCGCTGGGGTCGTTCCTGCACGGCCTGCTCACCTGTGACACGCTCTTCGCGGCCGGCGGCTTGCGGGTGACAGACAGCGTCACGGGCGTGGAGTTTCTGCCAGGCTGCTGCAACGGTCTGGAGGATTGGCGCGACTGGCATGCGGTCCTCGATGGCAACGGGCAGGTCGGGTTCGGGCACGATCCCGATCCTTGCGCCGAACGCCACGGCGAGACTGTCCGGCTGACCGTCGACGCTGAGCTGAACGACAGCCCGATGATCGAGTTGCCTGACGCTGATCTACGGCGCCTCCTTGCCGGAGCCGAGCACGATCTCGCCGCTTTCCTCCTGCTGGCAGCCGTCTGGGCCGACCAGAACCTGCCCCGCCACGCTGTTCCGGTGATTGCAGCCCTCGCCTGCGCACTGGACCTTCCCATACCCGCCGACGTGTCGGCCAGGAACCTCGAAGCGCGCACCGACACCCGCTTGACTTGAAGTCGAGAACTCAAGGTGTGCAAGGCCGCTTCGGGAATCTGCGGGCAGAGCCACCGAATCTCTGCATCGTGTGGGTCAGTCGCCTTCGATGTGGCCTTGGGTCAGACTGGCCAGTGCGTGCGCGAGTTTCCCGTGCGCTCGCGTTACCAACGGCCCGTACTGGAACAGCTTCGACGTGATCCCGAGGTCCACGCGCGTCCCGGCGCCCTCCGCGTGGATGACAGCCGGGTAGAAGAAGCCCCATGTGGAGACCGTCGGTCGGGACGACAGGATCACGATGCCGCGGGCGGCATCGTGATCATCGACCGAGTACCCGGTCGGGCAGTGCTGGGTGAGCCAGGTATAGACCATGTCCGGCGGTGCTGCCGTGTGCAGCTTGATTCGCCGAGCGGTCATCGCGATGGTGGCCACCGAGCCTTTTCTGGTGAACGCCACCAGCAGCATCAGGCCGAGAAGGACGACCACGGTCACGACCGGGAAGAGTACGAAGAGGTCCACGGCGCAGAGTATGTCGCATGTGTCGCACGGTGAGCAGCTTCCGCACAGATCAACGGTCTGCATAGTGCGGTCACACGATCGCGTGGGGACCGCCGCCGAACATCCGCTTCTGCCGCGATGAGGTCGACCGGGCAGGCGGCTGTGCCAGCCCACGAGGCCCGGTCACCGCAGCCGTCAGGCTCACCCCAGCTGAGGAAATGCCAAAAGCTTGAGATTGATCATGGTGACGTCACCGTGAGACAACCGCGAGTCCCCAGGTCGCGCAAGACCGATACGTCATGAGCGGTGAGACCCTACATGTGTAGGGGTCTCAAAACTCATTTCATATTCTCATCGGTCACTTCATCTCCACTTCATTTATGAAGCGGAGGTGAGACCGGTGTCTACTTAAGGACGTGGAAGTCCGGGTGGGCGTTCCACGCTGCCATCGCCGATGAGTCAAGGTAGACGTAGTCGTTGACGCGGATGCAACGGCCCGCAGTCTCCAACTGGCCGAGCAGGCTCGCTGAAGGTAGAGCCTGGAACTCGACGAACGCCCAGCCCTGGGTTCGTTTCGCAATACGCTGCGCCAGTTTGCCCAGCACAGGTCGACCAGCGAGGTCGCTGACGAAGATGTGCAACATGATGTCGCAGCGCATCGCCCTGCCGTCTGCCCGCTCAAGGAGTCGGAGTTCCGCCGGGTCCGTCTCACTGTCGGCCGGTTCAGAGTCCGATTGTCGGCTGCCTCGTGCACACCAGTCCGATGCGCCTGCGACCTCTACTTCGCGGAGGGTTCGGTCAGGTCTGGCGCCTGGCCAGTTCGGCGATCCGGGCCCAGGCGGGCGAGGAGGCGGCGGTCGTCATGGCGGCGAGCCGGGTGACGGTGGGATCGGGTGGTGGTCCGGCCTCGGTGTCGCCGTCCTGTGCGGCGAACCAGAGTCGGGCCCGCTCGGCTACCACGGGCAGCCGAGAGTCGTCCGGCGACCAGTCGAACGCGGCGTCGTAGCCGAGGTAGATCGCGCGGAACTCGGGATCGGCGACGGCGGTCCGTTGTAAGAACACGTTCTCGACAACTGTGCCCGTGCCTCAGTCCCCTCTCGCCACGAACGCCCGTTTCCGCCGATGGGGCGACCCGCAGCGCGCAGATCAGGGGCGGAGAACCACTTTGCCGATGTTGGCGCGGGCCTCGATGATTTCGTGTGCTGCCGCGGCGTTGGACAAGGGGATTTCGGCGTGTACGACGGCTCGTAGCTGTCCGGTCCGGTGGAGTTGCCATAGTTGCTCGTGGTGACGGTCGTAGAGTGCGCGTTGGGTGCTGGCGAACCGGGCCATGGTGAGGCCGGTGATGGTCTTGGAGCCGGAGAGCAGATCGAATGCGGGCACTGTGCCGCCGCCGGAGTTGAAGAAGATCAGCCGTCCGCCGGGCCGCAGCGCTTCGACAGCGCGGGTGAGCAGCTTGCCACCGACGCCGTCGAGCACCACGTCGACCGGATCGCCCCAGTGGTCGCTGTCGTAGATGACGACTTCGTCGGCTCCGAGTCCGCGCAGGAAGTCCGCCTTGTCAGGTGAGCTGACGGCTGCCACGACCCGTTTGATTCCTTGGATTTTCGCCAGTTGGACCGCGAGGTGTCCCACGCCGCTAGCCGCGCCGGTGATGAGTATGGATTCGGCTGCGGTGACCTTGGCGGTCGACAGCGCGCCGAGCGCGACGTGTCCGCTGCGTACCAGCGCTACAGCCTGTACGCAGCTCGCGTCGTCGGGGATGCGGCTCGCCATGGGGGTGGGAGCGAGGACCATATCGGCGTAGGAGCCGGTGAAGGTCAGAGACGTGACCCGGTCCCCGACCGTGAAGCCGGTCGCCTGCGGGCCGACAGCGACGATGTGCCCGGCGATCTCCCCGCCGAGCACACCCGGTAGCGGCGCGCGGTCACCTTCGCCGCGGACTTTGCGCACCGACGGCAAGGTCACGCCGATGGCTTCGGTCCGGACCAGGAGCTCCCCGGGCCCCGGTTCGGGTGTCGGGGCCTGTTCGAGGCGGAGTACCTCCGGACCGCCGTACTCGTAGAAGCGGACTCGGCGCATGGCTACCTCCAGGTTGTTGGGTAGTCCCAACGATAGTGGATTTGGTTGGGTACACCCAATGAGTTTCGGTAGCCTGACGGGATGGTCGACGGCCCGTACGCCCCTGCCCGCATCCGCGCTCTCCCGAGTTGGCTCCTCGGCCGCGCCGCGGCCCGCGGTCATCGACTGGTGGCAGAGGCGCTGGCTCGCGAAGGCCTGCGAATGATGCACCACGCGGTGCTGGCCTCCGTCGCCGAGCTGGGGCCAGTGTCTCAGGCGGATCTTGGCCGAACCCTGCGCGTCGATCCCAAAGACATGGTCGCGATCGTCAACGATCTGCACCGAGAGGGATTGATTGCCCGCACCCCCGATCCAGCCGACCGGCGCAAGAACGCCATATCCATCTCGACCGCCGGGAGCCGACGCCTGCGCCGTACCGAAAAGCTGGGTGACGAAGCCAACGACGAACTGACCGCTGCGCTCACGCCGGCAGAGCGTGACCAACTCGTCGACCTGCTGTTCCGCATCGTCTCCCCGGTGCAACCGTCGTCATAGCGCGGTCAAGTGTCGCTTGACGGCTCGACAGCACCGAAGAGTAGAGAGTCCTGGTCTGAGCCAAACAACGGTGGAGTCTGACCAAATAACGTTCGTCGCGAAGTCAAAACATCGCACGCTGGTGCTGTTGGGGGAGTCGTGCTGAACGATAGCTGGGAACGACGTGGACGAGTCAGCCGAGGAGCGCTCACTCCCCAGTTGTTGCCGAGCTCGTCTTCGCCGCACAGCCCATTCCAGTTCCGAGAAAGGCTCCCGATATCCCCGCCCTCGCGCGGGCGCCCACAGGCGTTCGCCTTCGCTGTATCCAGTTCCTCCTTGGTTCGGCTGTACCCTGCTACAAGCACTTCCCGAACAAGACCGATCTGGTCGCCGCCGTCGTCGCCGCGTCGTTCGAGCCGGTCGCCGACCGCGCCGAGGAATCCCTGCGGCGCGCCGAAGACGCCGCGCCTGCCATGGCGGAGCTCTCCGGTTTCCTCACCCGCCTGATCGACACCGTCGCGCACAATCACGCGGTGAAGGCGGCCGCTCAGGCGCTGTGCGGACCACGCCGCCCACCCGACACGCGGGACGTGGAGGCCCGCATCACGTGGGCTCTGAGCCGGCTCATCGACGCCACGCAGTCGCAGGGTGACCTGCCCTCCTCGGTTATCACTTCACCTGATGCCAGCGCCCTTGCTGTTGCGCGTGAACTCCTGGATCTCGCTGGGCCATCCCTTGCTGAAGTTCGCGCCGCTGAAGTCAGGCGTCCGAAAGAAGGCTGTGTCGTTGCAGCTGGTTGTGTCCAGAAATGCAGAACCGGCGAAGGACGGCGCATGCCGCTGGAATTCCGCGTGGTCGAATTATGTCGAGCGGGTGAAGGTCGCTCCTGCGAAGATGGGGCCAGACGCGAACGTTGTGCTGATGAAACTTGCCTCCTTGTCGAACGTTGTTGTGTCGAAACGGCTGTTTCCCCTTGGAAGCTGGCTCCGTCAAACTTGGAGTCTCAGCCTGGCGGACCGTCGGGGAGCGTGCTGATTCGGCGAGGCGTTGCGGGAGCCTGAGCTCATGCTGCGCTTAGCGGACGAGCCAGGCGAACGGGTTGGCCGATCTGGCCCATCGGACGGATAGGGTTCTCGATCGGGGAGCGGCTGCGGCGCTACCGTGCCGGTTTCTCGCAGCCACGGTCACCTCAACCGGAAAGAGATGTCTTATGCCGCATGACAGGACCTTCACGGCGCAGGTCGGCGACCATCCCCTCGCCGACGTCACGGTGTCGCTCAACGTCATCGCCGTCCCCGACGTGCGGATGCATTTTCCCGGTGCTGAGTCCGGAATCGCCATCGAGTTGGCTGCGATGCAGCACCTGCTGGATCTCGTCGTAGACAGGGAGGTCAGTCCTGAGCAGGCACGCGATCTGCTGCATGATCTCGGTAGGAAGCTTCACGCGTCGAACCGGGAACTGCGCGATGCGGAGGAGGTCGACAGGATGGCCTGGGAGGGCTGATGTCGATCAACGATGCCGCACACCGACGTCACTCTCCTGGATGGTGCTTCCCCTTTCCGGTCTGCGCACCGATCATCGAACGAGCCATAGAGGCAGCTGGGTGTGGCATGTGATGGTGCAGGTCACGGGGGCGGGACACCACTGTCCGCCGGCGCCCGGGGCCCGGCGGACGGCTGGTCGTCGCGAGCGGAAACGGCTCGTTAACCGCGAGCATGGTCAAAGAACCGGCCAGGGGAGGCCGTGGCCGGTGATGATCTGTCCGGCGAGGTCGTGGAAGGCGTCGCGGGCGTGGTCGCCGGTGACGCGGCGGCCGAGGAGGCGTTCGGCGAGTTCGTCGATGGGCCAGGTGACCAGCTGGCTGTGGCGGGCGAGCAGCAGGCCGACTTGCCGGATCTGGTACAGGTCGGCGGTGTCCAGCCACGCGTACAGCAGGATTTGCCAGAGCCAGCGTCCGACTTTGCTGGTGTCGCGGACGCTGACGACGGTCTTGACGTCGAGCAGTGTCGCGCCGTGGGCGTCGATGCCGTGGTCGGGGTCGTTCGTGCCGAGGAGGAGGTCGGCGTCGGCCCAGTGGGGCACGATGGTCGGCCCGGCGATCCCGAGTGGTGTGCCGGGGGCGGGGTTGCCGGCGAGTTTTCGGAGCTCCCACAGGGTTCCGCGGTCATACAGCCGCCGCGCGAGGGCGACGAGTTCGTCGACCTGGCGCTGTTCGACCAGGCCGCGCAGCTGGTCGACGGTCGGGCGTCCGGCGTCGAAGAGTCTGGCCAGGCGGTCGTCGATGAACCCGCTGCGGTACACGTCCTCGCACACGGTCAGCAGCCAGCACAGGCGAGCCAGTCCGGCTTCGGCGCCGGGGGAGCCCAGAGACCCGGCCGGGGCGTGGCGGGCCAGGTAGGTACGGCCGCGCTCGAGGAAGTCCGCCCATGCCGCCTCGGCGGCCGGGTTTCCTGGCAAGCGCGGTTCGCCAGGCCCGCTGAGGTCGAGCCAGGATGAGGCAGCGGGGCGGAGGTGCAGCGCGCGGGCGCGGTACTCGCCGGTGAGGCCCCGGTGGCTGGGGTAGCGCGCGGCCTGATCGTGCGCCCACGCCGGGGACACCCACTTGGCGTGGATCAGCCCGAGCAGCGCGTAGTACGGCGGCGCGGGCTGCACGAGGTCCGCGAGCCTCTGCCCGAACGCTCCGCCGACTTCGGCCCACCATCGTGCCGGGACCTGTCCGGATGGCCGGATGGGACGGACGTCCCGCGCCGCGGTCGCGATCTGCTCGACCACCGACGCCGTCCCGGTGAACGTTCGCTCGCACCACGCGGCGAGCGTGCTTCGGGGACTGGCGAGTTCACTGGTCAGGGACACCTGATCACCTGCCTGCAATGACTGGCGGCATAGCCGTCGTGTCGCGCCGGTGCCGAGGGCACGGTGCCGGCTGGTGTCGCCGCCGTCGCCGCAGCCCTGGTGGACGCCGATCGTCGATCACGCGACCCGGTCCGCGGCAGCATGGCTTTCGAGTTGGGCATCGGCAAGGGGTTGGCCGCGCCCGGCCTGCTGTGGCCGCGCAGTTCGCCGCGGACAGCGCCCAATGCCACGAGCCTTGACTCGTCCAGATCGACATCCATGCCCTCCGTCTATCACGTCGGTACGACATCCAGGCAACGCGAAGCGTGACCGGTGTCCGCGCCCGCGTGCCATGCCGGCCGGGCTCTGACTCCGCCTTGTGCTCAGCCCGGCTCGACGGCCTGGCGCTCTCACCCGATCCGGTGGTCTCCAGTCCGGGACGTCATAGCGTCCGGCGTGCGGCCTCGTGGTGAGTGTTGCGGTGGCCGGTCGGCACGCCCCCCGGCTGGCTGGCCACCGCGCGGACACTCGCCGGCGTGGCAGTCCCTGGCCGGCCTCACCAGCACTCCGAACGGCGCCTCCTTCCGCGAGGTCGAAGCGCGCGTAGGGGAGTGCATCTGGCACGTCTTCAACGCAGACACGCAGTGGTTCTACCGGATGGCCTGGGACATCGGCGTGGCCGGCGTTGCTCCCGACCACAGACGGCTGGCCGTGCTGGCCGCGACGGACACCGACTGAGCATGTCGGTATCGCAGTGTCGGTGTGGCTTGGGAGTGAGCTCAGACGCCGGGCTCGTGGAGGAGGCGAGTGGCGAGATCTGAGGTCCAATCGTGTACCGCGCGCTGATTCGTCTTCATGGCGGCCGCGATCATTCGTGTGTCTGCTTCACTCGTTCTAGCTAACGGTCAAGGCCTCCGTTGACCCACGCGGCAGTGGCGTCCGCAGGTCCGTCTCAGGCCTCGGCTTAACGCTGTCTGGTCGGTGGCAACTTTGTGATCTGCAGAAACACTGTACGTGCAGCCCCTGTGAGTGAGGCAACTCGGCTCGTTGTACCGGTGGGGTGCTCATATTCGAGCGTGCGATATTCCCGCCGACGCTCACGTGTTCGAACTCCAGTTCCGCGCGGTTGCCAGTGTCTGGTCGCCGCGGCTGCTACGCCGAACGGGTTGCTGATAGGCGACACTGGAAGGTAGTCGGAGTGGTCAGTGATCACTAGCCGTAGCGCGTCGTAGACTCGTGCGCTCTCGCGTTGGGAGGCGTAGTGGGGCGGATCGTCTGCGTACACGGCGTCGGGCAGCAAGTCTCTGGGGAGCAGTCGCTACTGCGTGACTGGACGCCCGCTCTCCTGGACGGGCTCTCCCGCGCTGGCCATGTTGGTGCAGCCACCGCCGCCGACGTGACCATGGCCTTCTACGGGAACCTGTTCCGTCCACCTGGCGATAGGCTGACCATCGGCGACCCGATGTTCACCGCCGACGACATCGAGCCCGGCCTGGAGAACGCCTGCAACGCGAACTGTGAGCGGGATGTCTTCCTCGTCGAGACATCGGCGAAGCTGGTGCAGGCGTTCGTCGTCGTTGAGCAGTGTCAGCCGTTGCGGGTATTGCGGGAATGGTGCCCGGATCACCGTGGGGATCAAGCTGTGGGTCCGGGCCCAGGTGATGAAGGGATGCAGGTATCGGTAGTGCCCACGGCCGCTGTCGAACCATTCATCCACATGCGACTGTGAAAGATCGGCGAGCGCGGGCTGCTGGCTGTCGAGCCAGTGCAGGAAGCGGGATGCGGCCAAGACGGTAGAAGGAATGGTTGTCGGGGCGCTCTGGTCGACTCCACGTCGGTGCGCCGTGCGGCGTGCTTTCGGCACGAGATACCAGCGGGTGAAGGGGCCGAGAACGTGCCGGTGGTGCGGTGGCGCGTCGGCCATCAGATCGCGCAGCCACGGGTTGATCCGGTCGATGTATTCAGCGTCTCGCTCAGGCAGGACAGCGCATCGGACGAGAAGGTCCCGGAGGCGCGGGACCTTCTGCGAGGCAGCGTAGCGTCCGGCTTCGGTTACAGCAGCGCTGCACGACTACTGGTTGCGAATTCGTAGAGAACGACTCGCAAGACCAGCTCCGAACAAACGTGGAACGGCATGCCTGGCATCGTCCCGACTCTCCGTAGCACGGACGGCTGGATCGCTCTATGCCAGGACGAAGTAGCGGAGCCAGAGGTAGGGCGCGGCGACGAGGACGGTGATCAGGGTGACGATGACGCCTTTCTTGGTGAATTCCCAGAAGGAGATGGGGCTTCCGGCGCGGGCGGCGATGCCGAGGACGACGACGTTGGCGCTGGCGCCGATGGCGGTGGCGTTGCCGCCGAAGTCGGCTCCTAGGGCGAGGGACCACCAGAGGGCTTCGGAGTGGGTGGGGTCGGCGATGTCGTTGGTGAGGCCGAGGACCAGCGGGCTCATGGTGGCGACGTAGGGGATGTTGTCGACCACGCCGGACAAAAGTGCTGATACGCCGAGGATGAGCATGACGGCGAGCAGCGCGTTGCCTCCAGTGGCGTCGGCGGCGAGTTTCGCGAGGTCACCGATGACGCCGGTCTTGACGAGGGCGCCGATCATGATGAACAGGCCGGCGAAGAACAGCAGGGTTTCCCATTCGACGCTGGCGAGGTATTCCTTCGGTTTGGTCTGGGACAGCAGGACGAGCACTCCGGCGCCGAGGAGGGCGACGACCGAGGGTTCGATGTGGAAGATCGAGTGGCCGATGAACGCGGTGAAGACGGCCAGGAGCACGACGCCGCATTTGATGAGGAGTTTCTTGTCGTGGATGGCTTCGCGTTCGTTGAGGGCCATGACGTCGGCAACCCGTTCCGGGGCGACGGTGAAGGAACCGCGGAACAGTCTCGGCAGGACAAGGCAGAAGACGACCAGCTCGATCGCCACGATCGGTGCCATGTTGACGAGGAAGTCGTTGAAGGTCAGGCCGGCGCGGCTGCCGATGATGATGTTGGGCGGGTCGCCGATCAGGGTCGCGGCGCCGCCGATGTTCGAGGCCATGACCTCCGCGATCAGGAAGGGCACCGGCTTGATGTCCAGCCGATCGCAGACGAGCAGGGTCACGGGTGCCATTAGCAGCACCGTGGTGACGTTGTCCAGGAACGCCGAAGCGACCGCGGTGATGAGGACCAGCAGGAGCATGATACGCAGCGGCGATCCCTTGGCGCGTTTCGCCGCCCAGATCGCGGTGAACTCGAAGACGCCGGTCTTCCGGAGGACTCCGACGATGATCATCATGCCGAGCAGGAGGAAGATGACGTCCCAGTCGACACCGGTGTCGTGGGAGTAGAAGGCGTCCTCAGAGTCGAGCACGCCGAGGCCGAGGACGATGCCCGCGCCGGCGAGGGCGGTGACCATCTTCGGGATCTTCTCGGTGGCGATGAACAGGTACGCCACCACGAAAACGACGATCGCGACGGCGGCGCTCATGCCACGTCCCCGGGAACGGAATCAAGGGCGAATACCGGCCGAAGACGCTGCCAGATCACTTGTGCTCTCACCGATTCCTGTCCGCACCGACCGCCCCGGCCCGGTCAGGGACGGGGTATGCCGACCAGACTTCCCGGCGCTCCACGCGTCAAGATGCCGTAAACGAGACGCAGAGGCAACTCGGACAATTGCGACCCGTCCAGTGGATTAGGTGCTGGGGTCACCCTGTACCCTGGACTGTGCCGGTGATCACAGTGGTGTGAGGTGGGGGCTTATGTCCGGACTGCTCGGTCCTCTCGCGTTGATCGCCGTGTTCGTCCTCTTGATGGCCGGCCTCCGCGTAATGCACCTGCGACAGGAGCGCGGAGAATCGCCGAACAGCACCGGAATCTCGCCGGGCCGTAAAGAATCGGACAGTAACGACGGCTGACCCGGGCGCACCTGCCCGGACGGTCGTAGTCTTGCGTCATGCAAGCCAGCGAGATGGCCGAGGAATTCCCGGTCGTGGATATGGATTCCGACGCGCTCGACGCGGCGCGGCTTCTCGCGGAGCACCGCTTGCCCGGCATCGTCGTGACCGACCGGAGTGGCTGCCCTCAGTCGGTCCTGCCCGCTTCGGAAGTGGTCCGTTTCCTGGTGCCGACCTATGTGCAGGACGACCCGTCGCTCGCCGGTGTCCTCAACGAGTCGATGGCCGATCGTGTCGCCGACAAACTGGGCGGCCGCAAGGTGCGTTCGTTGCTTCCGGAGGAACCCGCCGAGCTGCCTCGGGTGAATTCCGACGACACGATCATCGAGGTCGCCGCGATCATGGCGAGACTGCATTGCCCACTGGTCGCGGTCATGCAGGACAGGACGCTGCTCGGCGTGATCTCCGCGTCCCGCCTCCTGGAGCTGGCGCTCGCCCCACGGTGATCAGCTGACCTCGGTCAGCGCTCCGGCCTTCACGTCGTAGACGAAGCCGCGGACATTGTCGGTGTGCAGGAGAAAATCCGACCGCTTCACGCGCTGCATCGAACGGCGGACGCTGTCGGAAACATCGCGGAACGCCTCGACAGACCACATAGGTCGTAGCCCGGTGTCGGCTTCCAGTTCGTCCTTGAAGTCGTCTTCGGTCACCAGCGACAACCCGCAGTCGGTGTGCTGCACGATCAGGACCTCACGGGTGCCCAGCTTCCGCTGGCTCAACGCGAGCGAGCGGATCACGTCATCGGTGACGACGCCGCCGGCGTTGCGCAGCACATGTGATTCGCCCTGGATGAGACCGAAGATCTCGAACACCCGCACGCGCGCGTCCATGCAGGTCAGGATGGTCACCTGCAGGGAAGGACGGGGCGAGCGCCGATCGCCTGGCACCGCGTCGCCGAGTTCGTCGTTGCGTTTGAGCAGTACGTCGATCGCGGTCATGACTTCCCATCGTTCGGCCGGTTCGCGGCACTGGGCGCGTTCCTGATGACGGTGGTGAGTTTGTCGCGTTGTTCGTCGTTCGCGAGTGCGGTCAGTTTGTGCTCGACGTGTGGCGGCAGGTCCCTGAAGTCGAGTTCCACGTCGGATCTGTGGGAGTGGTCGATGAAGGTCAGCAGTCCCTTGGCGCCAGACATGTCCATGTAGCTCACCTTCTGCAGGCTGAGCGACAGTTTCGGCTCGTCGTCGCGCAGTCTGGTCAAGACGCGGTCGATGGAGAGGAACGACAGCGGTCCCTCGATGTGGTAGGTGCCGGTCTCGTCGTAGACGACCGACGCCCTGCTTCGGCGCGATTGCACGAGGTGCACGACGAGCGCGACAGCCACGCCGACCGCGACCGCCACGGTCAGATCGACGAGAACGGTGATGATCATCGTCGCGAACATCACGACGACGTCGCCCCGGGGTGCGACATGGGTCTTGCGGAGGCTTTCCCAGTCGAACATGCCGATCGCGGTCAGGATCAAGATCCCCGACAGCACGGCGAGCGGGATGTACTGCACGACCGCGCCGAGACCGGCCACCAGCGCCAGCAGGATAACGCTATGGGTCGCGGCCGACAGCGCGGTTTTACCCCCGCTTCGGACGTTGACCACGGACCTGACGGTCGCCCCCGCGCTGGCCAATCCGCCGAACAGCCCGCTGGCCATGTTGCCGAGCCCCTGGCCGACCAGTTCACGATTGCTGCGGTGCCGACGACCCGTGATGTTGTCCATCACGACCGAGGTCAGCAGCGAGTCGATCGAGCCGAGCAGCGCGATGCTCAAGGCGGGCAGCACGAGGGTGAGGATCAGCGAACCGCTGAACTCCGGGAAGGTGATGGAGGGAATCGATTCGGGGATCTGGCCGATGTAGTCGACCGTGCCGTTGAGGGAAACCGGCCCGATCCGAAGGTTCTGCAGGACGGGTTCCGCGAACGACAAAATGCCGGTGATGATCACGAGCGCGATCAGGCTCGCCGGGATTGACTTGACCACTCGCGCCGATACGAGCATCAGCACGATCGTGGCCGCCACCACCAAAAAGCTCTTCTGCACCTGGTCGAGCTCGCCCAGGATGATGATCAGCGCGATCCCGCCCATGAATCCCGACACCACAGGGTGCGGGATGTAGCGGATGAGTGATCCGAGGCGGCACGCGCCGAACAGGATCTGAAGCGCGCCCGCCATGATGAACGCGAGGAACGCGCCTTCAAGTCCGTGCGCAGCGATGACACCGGTGGCGACCACGGTGATCGGGCCGGTCGGACCGGTCACCTGCGCGGGTGTTCCTCCGAAGACCGCGGCGAAGAACCCGGCGAAGATCGCTCCGTACAGGCCGACGAGCGCGCCCTCGGACGTGCCGGTCGCGGTGATGCCGAAGGCGATCGCCAGTGGCAGCGCCACGATGGCCACAGTCAGTCCGGCAAGAAGTTCTCTGGCGAAACGCTGGAGCATCGGTCCCCGCTCGTCGGCATGCGTCTAACCCGGCCCTCGGTGGGCCAAGCCGCCGACCAGACTTCCCGGCACTCCTGGGCGTAAAGATGCCCCAAAAGAGTGTAAAGGTCCAGTAAAGGAGACTTGTGGTCGAGATCGTCACGCCGACGGCCTAACGGATGCCCGGCCGCTCATGTCATGGTTGAAATGACCGATTTGCCGTACTCTGCGGATATGCACGCCGCCGTCATGGCCGAGAAGTTCCCGGTAGTGCTTCTCGATTCGCTCGCGCTGCAGGCGGCTCGGCTTCTCGCCGAGAACCGGCTACCCGGGCTCGTCGTCGCCACGGCCGACGGACGGCCCTACACGGTCTTGCCCGCCTCGGACGTGGTGAAATTCCTGGTGCCCGCCTATGTTCAGGAGGCACCCACGCTGGCCGCGGTGCTCTCGGAATCGATGGCCGACCGGGCCGCGGACAAACTGGGCGGAAAGACTGTCCGCGAAGTCCTTTCCGCTCGGCCTTCTGATCTGGCTGTTGTCGAACATGACGACAACATCGTGGAAGTCGCCGCGATGATGGCCCGGCTGCGCTGCCCGCTGACCGCAGTCTTGCGTAACGGCACGATGATCGGCGTGATCACCGCGTCCCGGCTGCTCGAACTGGTGCTCGCGCCCCACTGATCCCACTCCGTGCCTGACGTCTCGGGGTGGTGGCAGGTAGCGGGACGTCCGGAATCTAGGCTCGCTCACAGCTTCCTGCCGTAGGGTCCTCGCCTGTCGGCGACCGTGATCTTGGTGGTGGTTGTGTGCGGGAGACGGAGCGGCGGTTCCGCCCGGAAATTCAGGGGCTGCGGGCACTCGCGTGCGTTCTGGTGGTCGTCTATCACGTGTGGCTCGGCCGGATCTCCGGCGGCGTCGACGCGTTCTTCCTGATCTCCGGCTTCCTCGTCACCGGCCAGCTCCACCGGGCGGCGGTGCGCGGGAGGATCGAGTACCGGCCGATGTGGGGCCGGATGATCAAGCGGTTGTTCCCGGCCGCGCTCACCGTGCTGCTGCTGGTCGTCGCGGTGAGCACGGTGCTGTTGCCGCAGAATCGCTGGTTCCAGACGATCAAGGAGGTCGTCGCCTCCGCCCTCTACGTCGAGAACTGGCGGCTGGCGGCGGATTCTGCCGACTACTTCGCGCAGCACGACTCGGCCAGTGTCGTCCAGCATTTCTGGTCGTTGTCGATCCAGGGGCAGTTCTACGTGGTCTGGCCGTTGCTGGTCGGCCTGGTGCTGCTGGTCGCCCGGCGAACACGCCACGACGTCCGGCCGATGCTCCTCGGCGTACTCGGCACGGTGTTCGCGGCTTCGCTGGCGTATTCGGTGTGGCTGACCGCGGTCGATCAGCCGCTGGCGTACTTCGATTCGCTGACGCGGGTCTGGGAATTCGCACTCGGTGGCCTGCTCGCCTTGCTCATCGACCGGATCCAGGTGCCCCAGCAGGCGCGTGTCGTGTTCGGCTGGGCCGGGGTCGCCGGGCTCGTTTCCTGCGGACTGGTGCTCCAGGTCGGCACGGTCTTCCCGGGCTATCTCGCGCTCTGGCCGACTCTTTCGGCCGCGCTGGTGATCCTCGCGGGGGACACCGCGTTCGCCGGCGGCGCGGATCGTTTCCTGTCCAGCCGTCCGTTGACGTATCTGGGCGACCTGAGTTACGCGCTCTACCTCTGGCATTGGCCGGTCCTGGTGTTCTACCTCGTTTCCCGCGATCGGGAAGAGGTCGGCCTCCGTGGCGGCGCGGTGATCATCGCGCTGTCGTTCGTGCTCGCCGTGCTCACCCATCACCTGGTCGCAAAACCGGTCCGCGTGTCCGCGATCGGGACCGTGAACCGTTGGGGCGCTTACCGATTCGGCGTCCTCGCGATGGCCGTGGTGCTGGCGGCCTCGGGTGCCTGGCAGTGGACCAGTGTGCGGCAGGCGGAGAACTACGCGATCGCGGTCAACGACCCCAACCACCCCGGCGCCCTCGCGCACTCAACAGGTTTCAGCTACTGGGGAGCCACCGACGTACAGCCGGTCCCTTCCTTCGTCGCCGTGTCCGAAGACTGGGCCGGGATCGACCCGGCACGGTGCGCCCCGTCCCCTCGCGATTCGGGGCTCGAGATCTGTACCTCCGAGACGACAGCGCACCCAGCGCGGCGGATCGTGGTCACCGGCGACTCCCACGCCGGCCAACTTCTCGGCGCTCTGCTCCCGGTCGCCGAAAAGAAGAACTGGGAGGTCACGTCGATCCTCCGCGGCGGCTGCCCGTTCTCCACCGACTCCGACACCGTGCCGGGGGACCAGTCCTGCATCGACTGGAACGCCGCCGTGGTGGACGAGATCGTCACCACCCGCCCCGACGCGGTGATGACGATCGGCACCAGGGACGTGAAACCCGGCGTCGAGGAACGAGTGCCGTCCGGCTACGTCGCGCAGTGGCGCAAGGTGGACGACGCGGGCATCCCGGTGCTCGCGGTGCGGGACAACCCGCGCTTCGGCCAGTCGCCGTCAGCGTGTGTCGAAGCCCGCGGTGTCACGGCGCCTGAATGCGCGACTCCACGGTCAGAGCTCTACGCTGCCCAGCCGCCGTACGAAACACTTCCGGATCTCCCGCCGAACGTGCGGTTCGTCGACTTCAGCGACTACTTCTGCACGGCCGAGGTCTGCCCGCCGGTGATCGGCAACGTGCTCGTCTACCTCGACGACAACCACGTCAGCGGCACCTACATGTCGACCATGTCGGCCATCGCCGAGAAGGCCATCACCGCCGCGCTCGGCTGGACGGACGACCACGCGGAGGAACCGCCGGCCGGCGGGTGATCCAGACAGAACGCGAACACTCTCGCCACTTGACGGGACTGAACAAGTGTTCAATACTCTGAACATGAGTTCAATCTCTGATCTGACGGCCCGGGCCCGTATCCGCGATGCGGCGCTGGCCAGGTTCGGCGCCGACGGCATCGCCGGGACCTCGGTGCGTGCGGTCGCGTCCGATGCCGGGGTGTCGCCGGGCTTGGTGCTGCACCACTTCGGTTCGAAGGACGGGCTGCGGCAGGCCTGTGACGAGCATGTGCTCGACTCGATCCGGGGCGGAGGCGAGGCCGGCGATGATGCGCTGGCGGAGGTGCTGCAGGCGGCCACGCCGGTGCGGCGCTATCTGGCCCGGGCGTTCCTGGACGGATCGAGCGGGGCGTCGGCGTTGTTCACCGAGATCGTGGACCGCACCGAAGCGTGGCTCGCCGACGGCGAGCGGGAGGGCTGGGTGCACCCGTCGGACGACTCGCGTGCGCGCGTGGTCGTCTATGTGTCCTGGCTGCTGGCACCGCTCGTGCTCGGTGACCACGTCGGGCGATTGCTCGGCGGGGACGCGGCGGAGACCGCGACCGCGGTCCGGGGTGCCCGGGCGGGGCTGGAGATCCTGACCAACGGTCTGTTCACCGATGACCGCTGGCTGACCGTATACACCACCATCAACGACCAGAAGCGGTCGAAGTGAGGGTGCTGCTGGCCACCCACGGAACCCGCGGTGACGTGCAGCCGATGCTGGCTCTCGCGGTCGCCCTGCGCGATCGCGGGCATGAGGCGGTGCTGGCCGCGCCGGACTCGTTCGCCGATGCCGCGGGGGAGTACGACATCGAGTTCGCCCCGCTCGGGGAGGGAGCGAACCGGCTGATGGACGACCCGGTGGTGAAGGAGGCCATCGAGGGCGGGTACCGGGGCATCCGGGGCAAGATCACCGCCCTGCGGACGGCCCAGCGGGTCAAACCGATGATGGCCGAGGTCCTGCACCACGTCGGTGTGGCCGCGAAGACCTCTCGCACGGATGTCGTCGTGCACACGACCGGGGTGCCCGCCCACCACGCGGCAGAGATGCTCGGCGTGCCCGCGGTGGTCGTCGCGTTGCAGCCCGGCTGGATCCCCACGGGCGAGTTCCCGTGCCCGATGATTCCCTTGCCCCGTCTGCCGAAGGTGGTGAACCGCGCCACGTATCTCGCGGTGGCCGCGATCTTGCGCGCTTTCACCGGGATCACCTCCACCTGGCGCACGACCGAACTCGGGCTGCCGCGCCGCCGGGGGAGCCACGACATCCTGCACGACGCGGAGGGCCGCGACCGGCTGGTCCTGCAGGCGTTCAGCCGCCAGGTCACCCTCACGGCTTCGGATTGGCCGGATTCGGTGCACACCACCGGTTTCTGGTATCTCCCTGCGGCGGCGGGATGGGAACCGCCTGCGGCGTTGCGGGACTTTCTCGACGCCGGCCCGGCTCCGGTCTACATCGGATTCGGCAGCATGGCGGGCAGGGATTCACGCCGCACCCGTGCGGTGGTCGAGGAAGCGGTCCGCCGGGCCGGGGTGCGTGCGGTGCTCGCCACCGGCTGGGGCGGCATCGCCGCGGACGCCGGAACCGGCGATCTGTTCGTGCTCGACCACGCGCCGCACGACTGGCTGTTCCCGCGGACGAGCGCGGTCGTGCACCACGGGGGCGGCGGTACGACCGGTGCCGCGCTGGCCGCGGGCAAGCCGCAAGTGGTGTGCCCGTTCGTCGCCGACCAGCCGTACTGGGCGAACCGCATGCACGCCGTCGGCGTCGCGCCGCCGCCGATACGCCAGCAGCACCTCACGGTCGATCGGCTCACCGCGGCGCTGCGGC
This sequence comes from Amycolatopsis coloradensis, assembly GCF_037997115.1. NCBI lineage: Bacteria > Bacillati > Actinomycetota > Actinomycetes > Pseudonocardiales > Pseudonocardiaceae > Amycolatopsis > Amycolatopsis coloradensis. Next base: position 6,102,872 of record NZ_CP150484.1, on the reverse strand, counting down.
AAGCCACTGATGACGTCGGGATGCGCGAACGGGCCGAACGGCTCGGCCGGGAAATCCGCGCGGAGAACGGCGTGGCCGCAGCGGTCGCCCTGCTCGAAAAGCTGACCTGATAAGGAGATCATGATGGAGCTCACCAACGCGGTGACGAAGACCTTCCGGATGGACGACGAAGCCTGGCGCCGCCACGCGAATCCCTGGAGCGTGTGGACCCGCTTCGCCGCGATCCCGTTGATGCTGCTCGCGATCTGGAGCCGGGCCTGGATCGGCTGGTGGTGCCTCGCGCCGATCGCGGCGGTCGTGGTGTGGCTGTTCCTCAATCCCTCGGCTTTCCCGCCGGTCGAACCACGCAGCTGGGCCGCACGCGGCATCTACGGCGAACGTGTCTGGGCGCACGACAAATCGTCGGTCCCGCCGGACCACCGCGCGGTGCTGCGTGTCCTGGTCGTACTCGGTCTCGCCGGTTTCGGCCTCGTCACCTGGGGCCTGATCGCGCTCGAGTTCTGGCCGACCCTGTTCGGCGCGACGGTGGTCGTGATGGCCCAGCTGTGGCGGATCGACCGGTTCGGCTGGCTCTGGGAACGGGCCGAGGAGCAGTCGGCCGCGTGATGGGTGTCAGTCGTCGTCGACCATCCGTACCGTGCCCGCGGTTCCGTCGATGGCGATCAGCCGGCCAGTGGTGATCTCGCGGGTGGCGTCGCGGACGCAGATGACGGCCGGGATGCCGTATTCCCGGGCGACCGTGGGGCCGTGCGCGACCGGCGAGCCGGTCTCGGTGACCAGGCCTGCCGTCGTCAGGAACAGCGGGGTCCACCCGGGATCGGTGGTCGGCGCCACGAGGATCTCGCCCGGCTCGATGTACGCGCCGACTGGATCGCGGATCACGCGCGCCCTTCCGGTCGCCTGGCCCGCCGCGCCGGCCATCCCGACCAGTACGCCGTCTTCGGCGGACCTGGGTGGGGCAAGTGCTTCCACGTCGGTCCCGTCGGAGAGCAAGGCGCCGGGGACGGTGTGCCGTCGTAACTCTCGCCGATGGTCCGCACGGCGCGCCGCTATCAGGGGACGGTGGTCGGTCGCCTCGTCAACGGCCGCGCGTGCTTCGTCGAGAGTCAGGAACATGATGTCGTCGCCGCGTTCCAGCAGGCCACGCGACACCAGGTCGTCACCGACGACGAGAAGTTGCCGGCGAGCCGCTTGAATCGCGGGCAGCCACGCGAATTTCCCGATCTCCCGCAGGCCGGTGAGCTTGCGCGAACGGCGCATGAGGAAAGTCGCGACCCGGCCGCGGACCGGACGCAGTCGCCGCGCCCGGCGGGACAGCGTCTCGATCATCGCCTCGGCCTTCTCCGCGGCTCTCTGGAATCGCCGGTCGGGGGCCTGCTCGGGGTCGTCGACGCGGAGGTAGTTGGCGATCGTAGCGAACAGTGGCGCCGGGTCCTCGTCCCAGCGGGGCATGCCGACGTCGATCTCGGCCGCGGCGCGCATGCCGTACTTGTCCAGGAATCCGGCCATTCCGATGTCGGGAAGTCTCCCGGCGCGGTACGCCGCGGCCAGTTCGCCGGGTGGGGTGGAGAGGAATACCTCGCGGTGCTCTCGCGCGTTCACCGCGAGCTCCCAGAGGGCCAGATCCATCTCGGTGGTCACGTTGTGGGGCATTCCGCCCAGGACGATGTCCAGTTCCTCGTCCGTGGCGATTCCCTTGAGCAGACCGGAGGGCGCTACCCCGAGGACGATCCCGGCCATCAACGGCCCAGTGAGCCCCAGCATGCCGTGGCTCATGATCGCTCGATGCGAGTCCTCGATGACCCATCTCAGCCGCTCCGCCGTGGTCGCCGAGCCCGGAGGCGGGACGGTCAGGCGCCGGATCTCCTCCGCCGCCCGGTAAGCGCGGGCACGCGCCGCGTCCGGGCGCGCCAGGCTCGACACGAATCCCGAGACCACGTTCGGCAGCACTTTCGCCGTGGCTCTGAGTATGTTGCCCGTCCGGAGCGGAAAGCCTCGCCGCGGGGCGAACCGGGGATCGGTCATGATGCGCTCGACGGCGCCCTGCACTCGCGGTCCGTATACCTGCAGGGACGTCGGTAGCCGCTTGCGCATGGCCTTGCTGCGGACGAAGTCGGTCAGGTCGAAGTAGAGACGCCCGCCGATCGGCACCAGCCGGGGCAGCGGGTCTCGTGGACCGCCTCGGACGCCGTTCGCTTGGAACCACATCGCCGATCCGGTCTTGAGCAAGGAGATCCCCATGGGCGTGCACGGGCGGAGCATTCCCTGGATGTGGCCGAACTCGAGGTACAGCCGGGCCTCGCCGGTGTCCGGCGGCAGCGGGAACAGGGTGGTGATCGGCCGGGACTGCAACAGCCACAGCACGCCGCCGGAATCGATCGCCCATTCGATGTCCTGCGGCGAACCGAAATGCCGTTGCAGGCGCAGACCGGCGTCCCGGAGCTGTTCCAGCTGTCGCGTATCGAGGCATCCCTCGGCCTGGTGCGGCATGGCCCGCGCACGGTGGTCGAAGACGTAGTGATCGGGAACGACGGTGCCGTCGACGATCGCTGTCCCCAGCCCGGGGGCGGCGTCGACGATCATCTCGGTGCGGCAACCGGTGATCGGATTGGCGGTGAACAGAACGCCGGCCGCGGTCGGGTCGATCATCCGCTGGATCACCACCGCCATCGCGGCGTCGTCGATACCGACGGTGGCCCGATAAACCACCGCCCGATCCGAATGCAGGGAGTCCCAGCACTTGCGAACGGCGTCGACGAGCGCGGCGGCCCCGTCGACATCGAGGAAGGTGTCCTGCTGACCGGCGAAGCTGGCGTCCGGCAAGTCCTCGGCGGTGGCGCTGGAACGCACCGCGACCCGGCCGCCGCCGAGCCGCTCGTAGGCGTCGAGCAACTCCTTCTCCGGGAGGTCTCTCGATGTATAGGCCTCGACGGTCAAGCAGAAACCATCCGGCACACGCTCGCCCGCCTTGATCATCTGACCGAGCCCGGCGGCCTTCCCACCCACCAAATCGATCATCGAAGCATCGATCTCGGACAGCTGAAGGAGTTTCATCTCATTCTCCTCGCCGCGTGGGTGATCAGGTGGTCCGGTGCTGTGCCCGATACGTCACCGCGGCGACGAGCCCCAGCCAAGCGATGCCGAACACGATCGCGTGCCCGGCATGGCCGAGCATCATGTTTCCGAGGCAGGCGAGGAGAAGCACGATGGAGATCGGTGCCCACATGGCCTTCGTCCTTTTCCTGATGGTCGGAGTACCGAGGTACTGCTCGTAGAGCGTCGTCCAGACCTCGACCCGATTCAGCTGCCGAGTGAATTCGCGACCGGTAGGGGTGAGCTCAAAGCGGGTCGACGGAGGAGGCAGGCTATCCCAGCTGCCACAGTGGTCGCGGCGACGGACCACCCCGGCCGCGGCGAGGACGCGCAGCGCCGAGGAGATCGTCCGGCGAGAAACCTTCAGCTGCCGGTGCAGATCCGTGAGCGGGCGAGGCGCTTCGGCGAGGACGTCGAGGATCTCGACCGCGTAGGGTTGGCTGACCAGCCAGGCCAGCTCTGCTGTGGGGTGGTCGGGCACCGGCCGTGGTTCCCCTTTCCCGCCGTCGAGATAGTCGGCATTACACGATAAGCGTGAAAGCGCGACGCGCACGGCCGATGTGCTGCCGCACCGCCGTATTTTGATGCTTTCTCTACGGCGTTGGACCAGTCAGGCGAATCCTGTTGGGCATTGTGCTCCACAGGCTTACGGGTTGTGCCGGTCTTCGCCGTTGGTGTCCTTCGTGTAGAGGCCTCGGCGGATCGAGCCGGGGGCGAGTTCGGGCCGGTGCCGGACCTTCGTGGAGGAGTCGAGTTGCCAGGGCACGCTGGTGACCATGACGCCGGGCTGGAACAGGAGGCGCCCTTTCAGTCGCAGTGCGCTCTGGTTGTGCAGCAGGTTCTCCCACCAGTGTCCGACGACGTATTCGGGGATGAACACGGTGACCACGTCGCGCGGATTGTTGGTGCGTATGCGTTTGACGTAATCGAGGATCGGTTTGGTGATTTCCCGGTACGGGGATTCGATGACCTTGAGCGGGATGGAGAAGGGCTGCTTGGCCCACCGGTCTAGAAGTTCCCGGGTTTCCTGGTTGTCGACGTTGACGGTGATCGCCTCGAGCACGTCGGGCCGTACCGCTTTGGCATAGGCCAGGGCGCGTCGGGTCGGGCGGTGCAGCTTCGAGACCAGGACGATCGCGTGGTTGCGTGAAGGCAGGACGATCGGCTCGTCCTCGTCGCTGTCGTGGAGCTCGTCGCCGACCCGCTGGTAGTGGCGGCGGATCGCGGTCATCAGCAGGTAGATGGCGGCCATGGCGGCCAGGGAGATCCACGCGCCCTGGGTGAACTTGGTGACGAGGATGACGATCAGGACCAGGGCGGTCATGGAGAAGCCGAAGGCGTTGATCGCCTGGGAGCGGCGCATCCGGCGGCGCACGACCGGGTCGGTTTCGGTGCGCAGTCGCCGGTTCCAGTGCCGGATCATTCCGCTCTGGCTGATCACGAACGACATGAACACGCCGACGATGTAGAGCTGGATGAGCCGGGTGACCTCGGCGTCGAAGGCGACGACGAGCAGGATCGCGGCCGCGGCGAGGAAGACGATGCCGTTGGAGAACACCAGCCGGTCGCCGCGGGTGTAGAGCTGGCGGGGCAGGTAGCGGTCCTGGGCGAGGATCGAGCCGAGCACCGGGAAACCGTTGAACGCGGTGTTGGCCGCCAGCACCAGGATCAGGCCGGTGAAGAAGATGACATACCAGCTCGCCGGCGGGAAACCGGCGAACACCGCGTTGCCGAGCTGGGCGATCAGCGTCTTCTGCTCATAGCCCTCCGGAGCGCCGATCAGCTGGTGTGCGGGGTCTTCGGCGACCTGGGCGCCGGTGAGCCGGGCGAGCATGATCAGCCCGAGGAACATCGTGATCGCGAGCACGCCCATCATCAGCAGCGTGGTCGCGGCGTTGCGGCCCTTGGGTTTGCGGAAGGCCGGGACGCCGTTGCTGATCGCTTCGACCCCGGTCAAGGCCGCGCTGCCGGAGGAGAACGCGCGCAGGATCAGGAAGGCGAAGCCGAGACCGGCGAGATGCCCGCCTTCTTCGACCAGAGTGAAGTCGGCGCTCTCGGCCCGGATCTCGTCACCCACGACGAAAACCCGCACCAGTGCCCAGATGATCATGGCGAGGATGCCGAACACGAAGGCGTAGGTGGGGATCGCGAACGCGGTGCCCGATTCCCGGACACCGCGCAGGTTCATGGCCGTCAGCACCAGGATCGCTCCGACGGCGAACTCGACCTTGTGTTCTCCCACGAAGGGCACGGCCGAACCGATGTTGGCTGCGGCGGAGGCGATCGACACCGCCACGGTCAGCACGTAGTCCACGAGCAGGGCGCTGCCGACCACGAGACCCCATCGGGGACCGTGGTTGACCGTGGCGACTTCGTAGTCGCCGCCGCCGGAGGTGTAGACGCGGACGTTCTGCCGATAGGAGGCGACGACCGAGATCATCACGACGGCGACCAGGAGGGCGATCCAGGGACTGAACACGAACGCCGATGCCCCCGCGACCGAGAGCACCAGCAGGATCTCTTCGGGTGCGTAGGCCACGCTCGACATCGGGTCGGACGCGAACACCGGCAACGCGATCCGCTTGGGCAGCAGCGTGTGGGACAGGCGATCACTACGGAAGGGCCTGCCCACAAGGAGGCGCTTGGTGATGGCGGCAATTCTGGGCATGGACGGCGCAGCCTAGCTTTCTGTGAGGGTGTGTGTCCGGAGGAGCACGATCTGATCCCCAGGCGCCACACGTAGTCCGGCTGCGTGTGTGCCCCAGTGACGTCGGCAGTCGCGGATCAGTCCGACCGCTGTCGGGTCGCTGTCCCTCAGCTCTCTTCCCACCTCGGATGCCCGGGCCGGTCGTTGGGCGATCGCCCACGGTGTGCGCGCCGGACGGTGACGCTGGTGCAGAGCTCCGGCCAGGGCACTGCCGGCGGCTTCGGCGGTGACCACCGCGTGGTCGGCGCCAAGGCGGCGGGCAGTGGTCACGTGAGCGTTTTCGCGCACAGCGGTCACGATCATCGCGGAAGGGCACAGCTCGCGTGCCAGCATCGTCGACATCACCGCGGTGTGATCCGGTACCAAGGCGATGACGATCCGATCGACCTCTACGGAGGCCGCCCGCGCGAACGCGACGCGATCGGTCCCGTCGCCACGCAACGCACGGGCGCCCAGTTCTGTGGCCGACCGGACCGCGTCCGCGTCGGCATCGAGCACGACGAGGTCAGCGGCATCAGCGCCACAGGCGAGCAGATGGCTAGCGGCGCTGGAGCCGGTGACACCGAACCCGACCACCAGTGTCTGACCGTGCATTCAGGAACCTCCGCGAGGACCCTAGTGAGACACGCCTGAATTGTCCGCATGCGCTAACGGTTCCTGACGTGTTTTTGATAGCCCCAGGTCGAGTGCGCGACGGTCGTCAAAATATCGCAAAAATTGCCCCGGCGAGCTTGCGAGTGCCGACGGATTCTGTGGGCGGCCGTGAGGTGATCGGTTTTGTGTTCTCATGTCCGGCTCGTCCGGATAGGAGCTACGGTGGCCGACGACATGGGCGAGTTCATGCTGCTGGGGAGAGTTGCGTGCCGATCATCCTTATTCGGCTTCTGCGGAAGTTCGTACGCTTGCGGACCGGCTTGCCGCCGCTGGTCGTGATCGTGTTCGTCTTCGCGACGAGCTGGCCGCTGATGCTGCTTGCCGAGCGATCGGGCAACCCGATCACGGAACCGGAGAACTACTGGTGGTGGTTCGTCGTCACCGCCGCGACGGTGGGATATGGCGACTTCTATCCGGAGTCGTCGTGGGGGCACGTGATCGGCGTGTATGTCATCGTGGGTGGAATCGTCACACTGACGACCGTGTTTGCTCAGCTGGCGGAGATCATCGAGAAGACGAAAGGGCGCCGTATGCAGGGGGCGGTCACTCTGGACATCGAAGACCACGTCGTCGTGCTGGGGTACTCACCAGGGCGGACCCAGCGCATCGTCGATGAACTGGTCGCGGGTGGGGACCGTCCGATCGTGCTCGCCACGTGGGACGAGGTCGACACCCACCCGATGGCGGACCGCGGTATCGGCTTCGTCCGTGGTGATCTCGCCGAGGACGATGTCCTGCGGCGCGCCTGTGTGCACCGGGCGAACAGCGTGCTGATCGACGCGCGGGACGACAACGAGGCCTTGGCCGTCGCGGTCACCGTCGATCATGTCGCGGTAGGCGCGCATATCGTGGTCGCCCTCCGCGATCTCGCCAAGGAGGCGCATTTCCGCTATGTGAACGACGGAATCCGGTGCGTCCAATGGCACAGCCCGCATATGGTGACCGAAGAGATCCAGGCACCGGGAATCACCGAGGTCTACGCCGAGCTGATGACCCACGGTGGTGGCAACACCTACACGCTACGGCTGACAGAGCCTTCGACCTTCGGCGATTGCCAGGCGGCGTTCGGATGGAGACACAGTGCGACCGTGCTCGCCGTCCGGACCGCTGACCAGCTGCTGATCAGCCCACCGTGGAAGACCACTCTCCCCGTCGGGACCGTGCTCTACTACGTCGGGCACCGGCCGATCACGCCTGGTCAGCTCACTGCCGCGATGGCGGCTTCGTGAGCATCCGGAAACCGATCGAGCTTCGTGGCGGGCCGTGGTGACCTCGTTCCTCAGTGCTTCGCCGTGGTGGCGTCGGCTGATGCCGAGCTGGCGGCACCCGGCTCGTGTGGTCGTGTTCGGCTTCGGGATGGCGACCCTGGCCGGCACGCTGCTGCTCGCCCTGCCTGTCGCCACCGAGTCCGGCGAGGCCACCGGCCTGGTGAGCGCGTTGTTCACCGCCGTGTCGGCGATCTGCGTGACCGGCCTCGTCGTGGTGGACACCCCGACCTACTGGTCGACGTTCGGCGAGCTCGTCGTGCTCGGCCTCATCCAGGTCGGTGGGTTCGGCATCATGACGCTGGCGTCGCTGCTGACGCTGCTGGTGTCGAGACGGATCGGGCTGCGGATGCAGCTCACCGCACAGGCCGAGACGAAAACGCTCGGGCTCGGTGACGTCCGCACGGTCATCCGCGGTGTCATCCTCGTCAGCCTCGGCATCGAGGCGGTCATCGCCACCGCGCTGACCATCCGGTTCGCCACCGGATACGGCGAACCGTTCGGGCGCGCGATATATCTCGGGGTCTTTCACGCGGTGTCGGCGTTCAACAACGCGGGTTTCGCCCTTTACACCGACAGCCTGATCGGGTTCGCGACCGACCCCTGGATCTGTGTGCCGATCATGTTCGCGGTGATCGCCGGTGGGCTCGGCTTTCCGGTGCTGTTCGAGGTGCTCAGGAGACGTCGCCGGAGGCGCTGGTCGCTGCACACGAAGATCACGGTCCCTGTCTACTTCGGACTGTTGTTCGTCGGGACCGTGGCGGTGCTGCTGTTCGAGTGGGGAAACACCCTCGGCAAGCTCGACGTCCACCACAAGCTGCTGGTCGGCTTCTTCCACGGTGTCATGCCCCGCACCGCCGGGTTCAACAGCCTCGATGTCGGTCAGCTGCAACCGTCGACGTTGTTCATCAGCGACATCCTCATGTTCATCGGAGGCGGCAGTGCGGGCACCGCCGGCGGCATCAAGGTCACCACGTTCGCGTTGCTCGGGTACGTGATCTACGCCGAGATCCGGGGCGAACCGACCGTGCATGTGATGGGGCGCAGGCTGACCGATCAGGTGCAGCGCCAGGCTTTGAGTATCGCTCTGCTCGGTGTGGGCGCTGTTGTGGCAGGCACCGTGGTGTTGCTCTCGATCACCTCGTTCGCCTTGGACGATGTGCTGTTCGAGGTCACGTCCGCGTTCGGCACGGTCGGCCTGTCGACCGGTATCACCGCACAGCTTCCCGTCACGGGCCAGATCGTGCTGATGGTGCTGATGTTCCTCGGCAGACTCGGCCCGATCACGCTCGCCACCGCACTGGCGCTCCGCGAACGCGCGCGGCGCTACGAGTATCCCGAGGAGCGACCCATTGTCGGATAAGCAGATCTCCCGTGTCGTTGTGATCGGTCTCGGCCGGTTCGGCAGCTCGCTGGCGTCGGAACTCGTCGCCCGCGGATCGGAGGTGCTCGGGATCGACTCGGACCCGAAGATCGTCCAGCGGCACGCCGACGACCTCACCCACGCCGTCGTCGCCGACACCACCGATCCGGACGTGATGCGGCAGCTCGGGGTGCACCAGTTCTTCCGCGCCGTCGTGGGTATCGGCACCGACCTGGAAGCCAGCATCCTCACCACCGCACTGCTGGTCGACTTCGACATCCCGAACATCTGGGCCAAAGCGATCAGCCGCCAGCACGGCCGCATCCTCGAACGGATCGGCGCGCACCACGTCGTGCTCCCCGAACACGAGATGGGCGAACGCGTGGCCCATCTCGTGACCGGACGGATGCTGGACTACATCGAATTCGAAGACGACTACGCGATGGTCAAGACCCGCGCGCCGGAAGAGGCGGTCGGGCGTCAGCTGGGTGACAGCCGGCTGCGGGCCAAGTACGGCGTCACCGTGGTCGGGGTCAAACGACCGGGTGAGGGCTTCACCTACGCGACCGCGGACACCGTGGTGAACCGGGGCGACGTGCTGATCGTGGCCGGACGGACAGCCGAGGTCGAACGAGTGGCGGATCTGACCTGACCAGGAAATGGGGGCGTGACGATGACGGGAACAGTGGCCGGGACCGCGGTCGGGCCGATGGTGATCGCAGCCGTGGAACAGCACCATCCCGCGCGGCGGCTGGTACAGGACGAGATGGCGATCCAGGTTCTCCCCGCGGCCGTGAGGTTTCTGGCCGGGTTGGCCAGGTGGCGGGTGATCCGGGATCTGCTGGTCGCGGCGTCGGAGAAGAAGGCGCCCGGGATCTGGGGTGGCATCGCCTGCCGCAAGCGCTATCTGGACGAGATGTTCGCCGAGGACGTGCGCGAAGGAGTCGGTGCCGTGGTCGTGCTGGGTGCCGGTCTCGACACGCGTGCCTATCGCCTGGCTGTGCCCGCGGGGGTCCGGGTGTTCGAAGTGGATCTCCCGGGCAACATCGAGGACAAGCGCGAACGGATCCGGGTGCCGGACGCGGTGACGCTGGTCCCGATCGACTTCGAGAGCGACGACCTGGAGACCGTCCTCAGTGGACACGGATACCGGCCGGACGGTGTAACGGTGTTCGTCTGGGAGGGAGTGACCCAGTATTTGACCGAGGCCGGTGTCCGCAAGACGCTCGATGTCTTGGCCAAGGCCGGTTCGGGAAGTCGGCTGCTGTTCACCTACGTGTGCAAGGACTTCCTTGACGGAACCGCGATGTACGGCGCGGAGGCCCTGCACCGGCAGTTCGTCGAGAAGGACCGGATCTGGCGGTTCGGGCTGAATCCGGACGACGTCGACCGGTTCCTCGGCGAGCACGGCTGGCGTGAACTCGAGCAAATGGGCTCCGATGAACTCACAGCCCGATATGTCCGCCCGTCGGGACGGTCCACACCGGTCTCGGACCTGGAACGAACCGTTCACGCAGAGAAGCTTTGACGAACTCCTCACCTGTCCGGCTCGGTGCCGGAGCGGGCACGCTTCCAAGTCAAGGCAAGCCAGAGCAGGCTGAAGACGGTGATCGTCACGCCCAGCGAATCGGTCCAGTGACCGGTGAACGCGCTGTCGATCCAGACCAGGACCCAGCCGAGCACGGCGGGCAGCTGCAGGTACCAGTAGCGCCTGGGGATGACGCCGAGCAGGACCATGAACAGCAATGCGAATACCAGGGCGGGTGTGATGCCTCCCATCAGGAACTCTCCTTCTGCGGAAGCTTTTCCGGTTGTCCGGTGGGCAGATTGTCCGGTGGTTCGATGCGCAGTGCTTTGGCGACGGGGACGTCGGTGGAGGAGTGCAGCACGATCGACAGTGCGATGGTGATCGCGACAAGGTCGAAGACATGCTCTCCCGCTGGGATCCCCGCTTGTAGGGCGAGGAGTCCGTAGACGACGGAGGCGAAGCCCTTGGGGCCGAACCAGGCCGCGACCGAACGTTCCCGTGCGGGCAGCGGGGTGCGGATCAGGGAGAGCATCATCGCGGCGGGCCGCACCAGCACGATCGCGATCACCGCGACCGCCCAGTCGCCGATGCTGAGGTGAGATAGCCGTTCCGGGGTGATGAGTGCGCCGAATACCAGAAGTGCGGCGAATTTCGTCGTTTCGGACAGCAGGTCGCCGAAATGCTCGAAGTGCTCAGCCGATACCCGGTCCATTGTGGCCAGTGTGGCGCCGGCCGCGAACGCGGCGAGGTAAGGATTGGCGTGGGTGAGGTGGCAGGTCGCGTACAGGATCACCGCGACCGCCAACGGACCCAAGGCCTGTAGTCGTGGTTCCGCGGTGAGGACTTTCAGCCGCCAGGCGAGCGCGATGGCGGCGGGGATGGCGACGCCGAGCGCGAGGCCGGCGACGAGTTCGATGGCGATGCCGCCGAAGTCGGTGTCCCGGTTCGCGACGGTCGCGAGGAAGATCAGCACGAAGGGGAGCGCGAGGCCGTCGTTCAGCCCGGATTCGACGTTGAGCAACCTACGAAGGCGTAGCGGCACATCCGTGCGGCCGACGATGGCGGAGGCGAATACCGGGTCGGTCGGCGACAGGATCGCGCCGATCAGGAACGACGTCGTCCAGTCCAGGCCGGTGAGGTAGTGCGTCGGCACCGCGATGCCCACCATGGTCAAGGGCATCGCCAAGCCCAGCGCGCGGCCGGAGAGTCTCCAGCCTTCCTTCAGAGAGGGCAGGCTGGCGCGCTGGCCGTCGGTGAACAGCACGGTGAACAAGGCCAGATCGGCAAGGCCGGTCACGAAGGCGCCGTTGGAGGGGATGTCGACGAGGCCGAATCCGCCTTGCCCGATCAGTGCTCCCGCCACTAGGAACAGCAGCGCGGTCGACAGCACGGTGCGTGCCGCGAGTCCAGACAAGGACACGCTGATCAACAGCACCAGACCGAAGGCCAAGGCAAGTGTCACGGAAACTCCGTCCACGTCGAACGACCCATCCCTCGTGGATGGGTCGTGCCGACCAGACTTCCCGGCGCTCCGCGCGTAAAGATGCCGTATGGGGGCGTCAGGCGCAAACCGCTACCCGTGGCACATGTCTGCAAGGGCGTCAGGTATGAGGCGTCCGGAGTCTTCTCCTGGTGCGGCGGCGGTGACGGGAGTACATTCCTCCCAGGTGCGCCGGGAAGCCTGGTCGGCAGTCGATTCGCCGACGGGAAAGGGCCACCATGTCCAGCACCACCGTGTCACCGCATGCCGCCATTCGTGTCGATGGGCTGACCAAACGGTTCGGTCGCACGCTCGCTGTCGACGACCTCTCCCTGGCGATCCCCGCCGGTGAGGTGTTCGGTTTTCTCGGACCGAACGGCGCGGGTAAGTCCACGACCATCCGGCTTCTGCTCGGCCTGATCCTTCCCTCCTCCGGGACGGCGACGGTGTTCGGCGTGCCCGCGTCGGACGTGCGACGGGCACACCGCCTGCTGGCGTATGTGCCCGGCGACGTCGCGCTGTGGCCGGACCTGACCGGCGCTGAAATCCTGGAACTGCTGGCCCGGACCGGCCCCGGCGTCGACGCGCGCTATCGCACGGAGCTCGTCCGGCGGTTCATGCTCGATCTGGACAAGCCTGCGAAGACCTACTCGACCGGCAACCGGCAGAAGGTCGCCCTGGTCGCGGCATTCGCGACCAGGGCGGAGCTGCTCGTACTCGACGAGCCGACCAGTGGTCTGGATCCCTTGATGGAGCAGGAATTCCGGCGTTGTGTAGCCGAGGCACGCGAACGAGGCCAGACGGTGTTCCTCTCCTCGCACCAGCTCACCGAGGTCGAGGCCGTCTGCGACCGGGTCGGGATCCTGCGCGCCGGGCGACTGGTCGAGATCGCGGGGATCCCCGAGCTGCGTCGCCTGCACCGCACCACGGTCGAGGTGGGCTATCACGGCGAGGAACCGTCCTTTGTGGACGTACCCGGGGTGGTCGAGGTCGAGCGGCTGGATCGCTCCCGTCTGCGGATCACCCTGTCGGGTCCGCCGGGGCCGGCCTTACGGGTACTCGCCCGTGCCGACATCACCACGGTGTCGATGCGCGAACCGACCCTCCAGGAGATCTTCCTCGACTACTACGGGGAGAACGCGCGTTGACCACGACACCCGCCGAGGCCGTCGGGACCCCGGCGGGGCCGGCCTTCCCGACGCAGGGGAGCGCCGGGCTCGCCGTCACCCGCCACCTCGCCCGGCTAATCCGGCGCGGCGCGCTGATCGTCGCTCTCGCCGTGGCCGGTATGTCCGCGGTGGTGGCAGGCCAGTACCAATCCACCTTCGCCGGCGCCCTCGATGGATCGGCGTTACGGGCGTTGGCGGAGAATCCGGCCATCCGGATCCTGTTCGGACCACCGATCGCACTCGATGACCCAGGCGGATTCACCGTCTGGCGCACCGGCACACCCGTCGAGGTCTTGACCGGTGTGTGGGCTCTGCTGACCGCTACCCGGCTCACCCGGGGAGAAGAGGATGCCGGTCACGCCGACCTGCTGCTCGGCGGCCGCCTCCGCGCGGTCGACTTGCTCACCCGTTGCCTGACCGCGCTGGGCGCGGCGGCGGTCGTGATCGCCGCGGCCCTCGCCCTGGCCATGCTGGTGACCGGCACCCAGCCCACCGGAGCACTCGTCCACGCCGGCGGGATCCTCGGGGGGACCGTGACTTTCGCCGCCGCGGGTGCGCTCTCGGCGCAGATCATGCCCACCCGCGCCGCCGCCACCGGGCTCGCGGTGGCCGCACTCGGCGTGAGCCTGCTGCTGCGCATGCTCGCTGATGGCATCGGCATGCTCTCATGGGCCGCGTGGGTCACCCCATTCGGTCTCACGGCTCAAACGGCGCCCTATGCTTGCAACCGGCTCCTCCCGCTGCTCGTCTTGGCCATGTTCCCGATCCTGTTGGGCGCGGCCGCGGTGATCGTCGCCTCCCGGCGGGATGTCGGCCGCGGGCTGCTGAACCCGTCCGGCCACCGCCGCCCCAAGACATGGCTGCTGCACTCGATCACCGGATTCGCCGTCCGCCGCGCACTCCGCGCCACCGCGGGCTGGGCTGCCGGAATCGCGGCCTACTTTCTCCTCATCGGAGCTCTCCTAGCTTCGGTTCTCCAGTTCATGCAAGAGAATCCGAAGTTCGCCGAGCTCGCCGCCGCGGCCGGCTTCGGTAGCCTCGGAACCGCTGAGGGCTTCGCTGCGGCGATATTCGGCCTCGTCGCCATTCCCGTCGGCCTCTACGCCGTCACCCGTATCGCCGCTTTCGCCGCCGACGAAAGCGCCCGCCGGTCGACATCGTTGTTCGCCTTGCCCATTCGGCGCGAGAGGTTCGCGGTCACCGAACTAGCCGTCACCGCTGCTGGGGTGTTCGCCCTTCTCACCACGGCTGGCCTGACACTGTGGATCGGCGCGAGTATCGCCGACGCGCCGCTCGACATCGCGTCCGCGGTCGGCGGCGCCTGGAACACTATGCCGATCGCGCTGCTCGCGCTCGGCGCTGCCCTTTTCGCGCTCGGCTGGGCGCCTCGCGCGGTCGCACTGATCGGCGCGGTCCCGGTCGTCGGCGGCTTCCTCCTCAACGTCATTCTGCAGAGCACCGAAGCGCCTGTCTGGCTGACCTACCTCACACCGTTCGGACATCTCGCCGCGGTTCCCGGCACTCCGCCTGATTGGGGCGCGATCGCCGTCCTGATCACGATCGCCGCATCGCTCGCTGCGCTCGGTGTCCTCGGCTACCGCCGCCGTGACCTGAATACCTGAACTCCGCCCGGTATCACTACGTCGATTTACGTACTCGGATGGAGACCGCGTGCGGATGTGAGGAGCCGAGGAGGGACATACCTTCGACGAGGTAGTGGTTCCTTCCTCGTCGAGCGGAGAAGTACGTGCGACACAACGGCAATTCCCTTGCCGTTTCGGGCGCCTACGTCTGGATAGCCATGGTGGCTTTCGGAGGTATCGCGGTCGAAACCATAGTCATCTATCCGAATGTCTTCCACGACGCCCCTGCGTCCTTGGCCAAGTCGATGGAATTCTTCGTGATCACCGGACCGGCCGACTTCTTCCCGCCGATGGGCGCGGTCACCGTGGTGGCGGCCGCGGTCACCCTGCTGCTACTGCGCCGGGCACGTCAGGCACGGTGGTGGATCGCAGGGAGCCTCGCCACCCTGCTGGTCGGCGAATTCCTGTTCTCTGTGCTCTTTTTCTGGCCACGCAACGACATCATGTTCGAGGAGGGGCTCGCTGTGCATTCCGTGGAGTTCCTCCGTCAGACGGCGGTCGAGTTCGAGACCGGTCACTGGTTCCGGCTCACGTTCAGCGCGGTCACCGCGACGGCGGCCTTCATCGGTTTCCTGCGCTACCACCGGGCACGCACACTTTCGGGAGGTCTGGCGTGAAGGGCAGGGTTCGTCCCTCTCTCGGCATCTCCCGGCCGGGAATCCTCGGCCTCGCCGCTCTCGGCGTACCCAGGGTGGTCGCGCACGACCTCGGCCTGGTGGGACCGGTGGGCAACGCGCTGCTGGTGTTCGTGCCGCTCGCCATCTGGCTCGCGATCGTTCTGTGGCACAGGGTGCCGAATCCATTCCTCACCTTGCTCATGGTGGGCTTGGTCTACGGTGTCCTGCTCGGCGTCACCCATCAGCTGTTGTGGACCGAGGCATTCCCCGGTGGGCCACCGAGTCTTGGCGGCAACCTGACCGGCATGCTGCCGCCCTCCTCGGAGGCAGTGGTGCTGCGGATCTTCGCGTTCGGCAGCAGTCTGTTCACCGGACTGCTCACCGGCGCGGCGAGCGGAGCCGTCGCCTGGCTGTTGGCCAAGATGGTTCCAGGCCTACGCCAGCGGAAGTGAACCGGAAGGGGGACACGATCGTGGCCATCGGACAGTCCACAGGGGAGGCTGGCCCCGGCGGCGGACGGCGGTTCCTCGTCGATCTGGGTCTCGGCATGCTCGTGCTGGTCGCGGTCGGCACGGCTGTCGCCGCGAATGTGGGCGGCCCGTCCTCGCCGGGTCTCGCCGCCTATTTGTTCGGAGCGTTGTTCGGCTCGTTGATGTTGGTGCGTCGACGCTGGCCGGTCGCGACGCTGCTCGTCACGGCCGTCGCGCTGCTGGGCTACTACATGCTGTCCTACCCGCCGATCGGTCTCGCCGTGCCGGTGGCCGCCGCGCTGTTCTCGGCTACCGAGTACGGCCGCCTGTACTGGGCCGTCGGCACTGCCGCGGGGTTGCTGGCCATCTCCACCGGGGTGCGGATCGGACAGGGCGACAACCTCGGTTTCGTGCTCGGCCTGGAGGTGCCGACGTCGGCGGCGCTGATGGCGACGGTCATCGCGTTGGGCGACAGTCTTCGTTCCCGGCGTGGCTGGCGGGCCGAACTGGTCAAACAAGCCCAGGCCGCCCAGCTGGAGCGAGAGCGCGAGGCGGCGGCCCGGGTCGAGCAAGAGCGTGTGCGGATCGCGCGGGACCTGCACGATCTCATGGCGCATACGGTATCGGTGATCTCACTGCACACCGATGTGGCGAGGGAAGCACTGGCCGACGACCCCGAGACGGCGATACGTTCGCTCGCGGCGGCTCGGGCGGCGTGCCGGAACGTGGGCGAGGAGCTGCGGGCAACGCTGCACGCCCTGCGCGCACCCGAAGGGACCCACGAATCCCCGGCACCCGGGCTCGACCGGTTGGACGTCCTCGTCGGCACCGCCACCGACGCCGGACTCGATGTACGGGTACGCACCGCCGGCACCCCGGTCTCGCTGCCCGCGATCGCGGACGTGACCGCCTACCGGATGATCCAGGAGGCACTGAGCAACGTACTGAGACACGCCGATGCCAGTACTGTGCTCATCGGACTGGACTACGACAAGGACACCGTGGTGATCAGCGTGACCGACAACGGCCGCGGAAGCGAAGCGACCGCTGACACCTCGGCGGGCTGGGGCATCGTCGGCATGCGCGAACGGTTGGTACTGCTCGGCGGCGACTTGGACGTCCGGTCCCGACCAGGAGAGTCGTTCGTGGTCCAGGCCCGGATCCCCGTGCGAGGGCGCGCGTGATCCGCGTGGTGCTCGTGGACGACCAGCCGTTGGTCCGGGAAGGGCTCCGGTCTCTGCTGGAACGTGCCGACGACATCACCGTCGTCGGAGAAGCGGGCGACGCGGCCGGAGGCGTCGTGCTCGCCGCGCGGGAGCGTCCCGATGTCGTGCTGATGGACATCCGGATGCCGGGCGAAAACGGCATCGCGGCGACCCGCCGGATCGTCGCGGATCCGGAGCTACGGCAGGTGCAGGTCGTCGTGCTCACCACGTTCGACACCGATGAACACATCCTCGACGCGATCAGGGCGGGTGCGGCCGGATTCCTCGTGAAGGACACCAGCCCGGACGACCTGCGCGGAGCCGTACGGACCGTAGCCCGCGGCGACGCGTTGCTCTCACCTTCCGTGACCCGCCGGGTGATGCGAGCCGCGGCAGCGAGCCCGAATCTGGCCTCGGCCGAACCGCTCGACTCGCTCACCGCACGGGAACGTGAGGTCCTCGCCAAGGTCGGGGCGGGCCAGTCGAACACCGAGATCGGGCGAAGCCTGCATATGAGCCCGGCCACCGCGCGCACCCACGTCGGCCGCCTGCTCGGCAAGCTCGGAGCCCGTGACCGCGCACGGCTCGTCGCGATCGCTTACGAGACAGGGTTGATCACCCCAGGCGATCACTGACACGCGATCGCATCGCTCGCGTGACCAGATGTTCGGCCGCCCGGCCGCCGCTCAGCTCCGTGCTCACCACCACGTCGGACGCTGCCTCCTCGGCCGGGAGTGGCCGCCTCCGCCAGCCCACTCCCGGCCCTGCTTCTCCAGCGCATCCCGATAGGGGCCCAGTGCCACCGCGTGCGGTACCGCGGCGGGAACCAGCGCGCACCCGTGCACGATCACCAGCGGCGTAGTACGCCGGACAGCTTCGCGTGCGGCCCAGCGCACGGCCTGTGTCGCCGAGGTCGATCCGTCCACCCCGACCACAACCGGCCGACTCGCTTCAACCACCATCAGATCTTTCCTCACGTCGGTCTGTCCGTGGTGGCGCGTTCGCGGGAGGTCTGCCACGTCGATCGCGGACCTCTGCGCCGGTTCGCCGGACTCGTCCTGATTATGGGTGTCCGGTGCCGGCCCACAGCAGGACCGATGGTCTTCGACTGGCGGGTCTTTTGGCTCCCGGTCACGGGACGCCGCCCGCTCGGCGTTGGCTGGCCCGCCGTCATTCTCTGCTCATCAGGCTGCTCAGGACGATGCGCGACCGCCGGGGCAGGCCCCGTGATCTGGGTCGTGGCCTGTGCCGAGCAGGTCACTCAGGGCATCGGAGGTCGTGGTCGCGGCTGCGGAGAAGGGTTCGAGGACGGCGTCGGCACCGGCGGTGCGGAGTCGGTCGGCGTCGTGGCTGGTGTGTGCGGTGAGCACGACCGTGCCGTCGTAGTTGTGGTGGCGCAGGTTGTGCAGCAGCGTCAGATTGGTCTCTCGGGTGGGGATGGCGCTGACAACGGCTCGAGCGCGGGACAGGGGGAGGGACTCCAGGAAGTGGATGTCCTCGGCGCTGCCGAACACTGCGGTGACGCCGTCTCGGCGGGTGGTGGCGATGGTGTGGGGGTCGAAGTCGATCGCGAGGACCCGGTTCCCGGTCTGGCCGAGCCGGTCGGCCAGGTGGCCGCCGAACCGGCCGAGTCCGTAGAGGATCACGTCGATGTCGTCGTCCTTGTCGGACGACTGGTCGGATTTGGTGTGGGCGCGCTCGAACATGGTGAGCCGGCGTTGGAGGCGCCGGTAGATCTGGTGGGAGTACATGATCAGGTAGGTGGAGGCGCCGATGGTGATCAGGCCGACGACGGTGATCAGGCTGACGGTGGCGTTGGTGATGTGCCCGAGGCTGAGCCCGAGTGCGGCCAAAATGAGGGAGAACTCGGAGATCTGGGCGGAGGTGAGTCCGGTGAGGAAGCCGACGCGGACCGGGTAGCGCAGGGCGGACATGATCGCGATGACGATCACGGGGTGGCCGACGAGCACGAAGACGGAGAAGACGGCGGCTTCGGTGATCTGCCGTGCGACGTCGGTGAACTCCAGTTTGGCGCCCAGGTCGAGGAAGAAGAACAGCAGTAGGAAGTCGCGGAGGCTGACCAGCCGGGCGCCGATGGCGTCGCGGTAGGTGGTTTGAGCGAGGGAGATCCCGGCCAGGAAGGCACCGACCTCCGAGCTGAAGCCGAGCCATTCGCTCAGGGCGGCGATCGCGACGGCGTAGGCGACGCCGAAGAGGACGAGCAGCTCCTGGGATCGTGCGATGTGGTGCAGCAGCGAAGGCAGGACATAACGCATGAGCAGGCCGACGCCGGCGAGCAGGCCGAGTCCTTTGCCGAGCATCGCGGCGATGCCGAGGGGGAGGTTGTCGCCGGTGGGTTGCCCGAACGCGATGAGCGCGATCATCACCAGGATGACGATGATGTCCTGGACGATCAGGAAGCCGACGGCGATGCGTCCGTGGAGCTGGTCGAGTTCGCGTTTGTCGGACAGCAGTTTGACGATGATGATCGTGGAGGAGAAGGTGAGGGCGACCGCGACGTAGAGCGCGGTGACGCCGTCCATGCCGAACGCGATCGCGATCAGGTAGCCGAGGACCGAGGTGAACACGACCTGGCCGAGACCGGTGGCCAGTGCGACCGGGCCGGTGCTGCGGATCAGGTGCAGGTCCAGCCGCAGTCCGACGAGGTACAGCAGGATCGCGATGCCCAGCCGGGCCAGTAGTTCGATGGTGCTGTCGGCGTCGACCCAGCCGGTGCCGACCGGGCCGACCAGGATGCCGACGCCGATGAACGCGACGATCAGCGGCTGCCGCAGCCGCACGGCCAGCAGCCCTGCCGCGGCGGCGATGGTCAGGATGATCGCGACGAGCGGGAACGCGTGCAATTCCACGATCAGTTCTCTCCTGCGGCCGGTACGACGAGGACGTCCGATGGTGCCTCCCGCGGCACGTGCTGGGCAACGCTGCCGAGCAGGGCGTAACCCAGCGACGAGCGGCCTCCGGTGCCCACGCCGATCGGGTCAGCGCCGTGGTCGCGGCTCAGCTCCGCAGCCCCGTCGTCGTCGAGGTAGGTGAGCAGCCATTCGCTGTCGGGCAGGGCACGCGGCGAGCAGTCCTCCGTGATCCTCATTCGCGTCCTCGCCGCAGCCGCTTGTCGACCGCGACCACCAGGCCTGCCGCCACGGCGATGGCCAGGATCCGCAGCCACACTTCCCCGCCGAGCGGGGCCGTGCCGAAGATCGTGTTCATGGCCGGCAGGTAGGTGATGGCGAGTTGCCCGAGCGCCTGGACCGTGACACCGACAATGAGCCACCGATTGGAGAACATCCCGATCCGCCACGCGGAGTGGGTGAGCGAGCGGCAGCTGAAGAGATAGAACGCTTCGACCACGACGAACAGGTTCAGCGCGGCGGTGCGGGCTTCGGCCAGGCCGGCGCCGTTGGCGAGTTCCCATTCGAACAGCCACCACGAACCGGAGACCAGCAGCGTGGACACCAGCAGGATCCGCACCATCAGCGCACGGGTCAGCAGGGGCTGCTCCGGGTCGCGAGGCGGGCGGTTCATGATGCCTGTTTCCTTGGGCTCGAAGGCGAGCATCAGGCCGAGCGCGACGGCGGTGGTCATGTTGATCCACAGGATCTGGGTGGGCAGGATCGGCAGTGCGGCGCCGAACACGATCGCGGCGAGGATGACCAAGCCCTCGCCGATGTTCGTCGGCAGTGTCCAGGTGATGAACTTGGTGAGGTTGTCGAACACGCCGCGGCCCTCCTCGACCGCGGCTTCGATGGTGGCGAAGTCGTCGTCGGTGAGGATCATGTCGGCGGCGTCCTTGGCCACCTCGGTTCCGCTTTCTCCCATGGCGACACCGATCCCGGCCTGCCGCAGCGCGGGAGCGTCGTTGACGCCGTCACCGGTCATGGCCACCACGTGACCGCGGGCCTGCAGTGCCTCGACCAGCCGCAACTTCTGCTCTGGCGAGACCCGGGCGAACACGGTCGCGTGGTCCACCGCCTCGGGGAACTCCTCGGCGGGCAGCGCGGCCAGGTCGGTGCCGGTCAGCACGGTGCCCCGGTCGCGGGCCTGGCTGTCGTGGCCGAATAGGCCGACCTGACCGGCGATCGCGGTGGCGGTGGCGGCGTGGTCACCGGTGATCATCTTCACCGCGATACCCGCGGTGTGACAGGCGGACACCGCGGCGGTCGCGGCGGCGCGGGGCGGATCGATCATGGCCTGGAGCCCGGTCAGCACCATGCCACCGGAGAGCGTCTCCTCGCCGAACCCCTTCGGATCGGACTCGTCCTGGCCGGTGGCCGGGCGCATCGCCGTCGCCAGGACCCTCAGTCCCCGGCCTGCCAGGTCGCCGGCAGCGTCGAGCGCGGCGGCACGGTCCACAGGCCGGACCGTGCCTTCGGCGTCCATCTGGGCGCCGCACAGGTCGAGTACCCGTTCCACGGCTCCCTTGACCAGCACTACCTGGCCCGCTGTGCGGTCGTGGTGGAGGGTGGCCATGTACTGGCGTTCGGAGCTGAACGGGATCGTCGCCAGGCGGGGAAGCAGGTCCTTGACACGATGGGCGTCCAGGCCCGCTTTGGCGGCGACGACCAGCATCGCGCCTTCAGTGGGGTCGCCGACGATGTCCCATCGCCCATCTCGTTCGGTGAGGGCGGCGTCGTTGCAGGCGGCACCGGCCAGCAGTGACCAGCGCAGCGCCGCGCGGGCGTCGAGTATCGGCGGCGTGCCGTGGCTGTCGTGGAGTGTCCCGTCGGGGGCGTAGCCCGCTCCGGTGACCTCGAACCGACCGTCGGGGGTCCACACGGTGCGTACGGTCATCTGGTTCTCGGTGAGGGTGCCGGTCTTGTCCGAGCAGATCACCGTGGTACTGCCCAGCGTCTCCACCGCCGGCAACCGGCGGATCACCGCACGCCGCCTGGCCATCCGGGCCACCCCGATGGCCAGGGTGATGGTGACCGCCGCCGGCAGTCCTTCCGGGATGGCGCCGACCGCGAGGGCGATCGCGGCGGTGAATGTCTCCACCGCGTCCTGCCCCCGCAGCAGCCCCACGCCGAAGGTGACCGCGGCCAGGGCGAGAATGCCCACGGTGAGGATCTTGCTGAACCCGGCGAGCTTCCGCGTCAGCGGTGTCGCCAGGGTTTCCGCGGCGCCGACCAGCCGGTGGATCTCACCCAACTCGGTCTCGGCGCCGGTCGCGACCACGACCCCCGCACCGCTGCCGGTGGTGACCAGGGTGCCCGAGTAGGCCATGTTGCGCCGGTCGGCCACCGGGATCTCCTCCGGCAGCACCACCTCGTCCTTGGCCACCGGAACCGACTCACCGGTCAGCGCGGACTCGTTCACCCGCAACTCCGCCACCCGGGTCAGCCGCACGTCGGCGGGGACCTTGTCGCCCGCGTCGAACAGGACGAGATCGCCGGGCACCAGGTCGTCGGACGGCACCGTCCGTTCATGGCCGTCCCGCACCACCTTGGCGTGCGTGCGCACCAGCGACCGCAGGCCTTCGAGCGCGGCTTCGGCCTTGGACTCCTGGATGAACCCGACGACCGCGTTGATCGCCACCACGCCGAAGATCACCGCGCAGTCGACGTACTCACCCAGTACCGCGGTGATCGCCCCGGCGGCGAGCAGCACGTAGACCAACGGGTGATGGAACTGGCGCAGAATCCGCAGCACCAAACCCGCACCCTTGGGGGCGGGCAGGGCGTTCGGTCCGAACCGTGCCCGCCGTTCGGCGGCGTCCTGACCGGTCAGGCCGCGGTGCGGATCGGTCTCCAGCAGCAGCACCACCTCATGCGCCGCCAAGCCGTGGTGCACGGGTGCCGACGAGGCCAGCGAGGGGGACACCGCCGGGGTCATGACATCAGCTCGTCGTGCCCGACAGCCTGAGCCTGCCCGTCGGCCTGGTGTTCCCCGGTGGCATGGGTGACCATGACGGGGCACCGCGCGGCTCGTGCGCAGTGCTCGCTGGTCGACCCCAGCAGCAGGCCGACGGCCGGGTTGCGTCCGCGGGAGCCCAGCACGAGCAGGTCGGCGTCCGCGCTGTACCGCACCAGCAGTTCGGAGACGTCACCGTGGACGACCACGGTCTTGCCTTCCACCCTGGTCGCGGCGAGCTCGGCGGAGACGAGCTTCCGGCCCCACTCGAGGAGTTCCTCGACCGTCGGGGTCAGCAGTTCGGTGCCGACACGATCCCAGTGCACGACGTGGACGATGTCGAGAGTCGCGCCGCGCAGCGTGGCCTCCCCGGCCGCGGCGAGCAAGGCCTGGCGGGAGGGCGCGGAACCGTCCACACCCACGATCACCCGTCCCCGCGCGGTGGCGTGCTCGGTGTGAGGTCCCACCACGACGACCGGACAGGGCGCGTGCGCGAGACAGGCCCGACTGACCGAACCCAGCATCAGCGCCGCCAGACGACCACGGCCGTGCGATCCGACCACCAGCAAGTCGGCGTCGACCCCTGCGGCGACCAACTCGTCCGCTACCTCCCCGACACGCCGGTGAACGGTCACCGGGTACCCGCCCGCAGCCGCGGCCAACGACCGGCCCGAAGCTCCGGCCAGGGTGTGCAAGGGGTGCCGTAACCGTTGCGAGTCCACAACGGTGCACGCGACCAATTCCGCACCACGCAGCCGTGCCTCCCCGGCCGCCCAGGAAAGCGCCGCCGCGGCAGCCGGTGAATCGTCGACACCGACGACGACCGGTGCAGCCATGGCCCTGCCCCCTTACTCGATCCGCACCTGTACCTGCCGAGCACATCGGTGCCCCACAGATCGACAGGTTTGCCGTGCCTCCAGACTCCACCGGCGGGGGCGCCGGCGAGCAGGGGCTGATGTCCCTTTCGTCCAGGACCTGCGCCCCGGCCGGTACCGGCTCGGGCGAGATCGCGCTGGTGGTCGACCAAACCGACAGGGGCGAACAGCCCGGCGGCCAGGGTCACGCAATCTCTCCTCGAACCGTTGGTGGATTCTGACGGTCTTCGAGCGCAAGGCGCTCGCGACCTCTGACTACCCCGGTTCATCTCGTTCCGAACGAGGAGGTGATACGGATGGGCGGGGGAACGGGGATCGAGAATGCGATGGCCATCCATGTCCTGCTGACCCGCCGCCACTCGCTGGCCATGTACCAGCCGTCTGCCGTGCCGCCACGGCTCGCCGCCCTGGGGCGCGACATTCGCAGGCCGGGTGTCACCGCCACTGCGCTCTACAGCAACTGCTGCACTGTGAACAGCGCCCGCCGGTTCGTTTTCCATCACCCGACGATGCACCGCTCGCCGGCTTCGATCTGTCGCAGCCGCGGTGAGCGCGAGGTCGTGCTCCACGCCCGGTTGTGGGGCTGGATCGCTGACGACGACCGCCAGGTGCTCCTCCTGGACGCCGGGTTCGGGCCTGACGACCTCGCCGCTCTCCTTGAGCAGTAGCAGAACACACGAGTGCGACGCCAGGATTCCGAAGGCTGTGCGACGATCGCCGGACGAGATGCGTGCACATCGGCATGTCGAGAGCATTGCGAGGCGCGATCTAAACCGTTGGACCAGTTTGCAGCCGTCTATTCGAGCGTGACGGGTTAAATATTCTTACGGGGTTGAACTCGTCCTCCAGTCGACTCGTCAAAGTCAAAAATGGCACGTTGTGAATGTTCGATCAATGCGTCCATGACCGGACGCGGCGCTGTGGCATCTAGGACATCATCGGGCACAAGGCCGTTAGGCTCGACCCCGGAAGGCTGACGGGCATCTGCCCCCGCAGTGCAATGCTCGGCCAGGGCGATTGATCCGGTCCTTGGCAGCACGCCGACTTCAGGACGGAGGGTAAGGTGCAAGGCTGCGAGTGGCCAGTCACGTCAGCGGAGTATCTTGAACTTTTCTTTCACTGCCGACGATAACGCGTCGGCTTTACGGAAGATTTGCGAATTTATGGGTTCATGCTGTTTCGTCCAAGCCGTCCAAAGCATCTCGGGCTTCGAGTCCCCAGCGTTCTCCACATCGAACATCATGTCGGTCATCAGGTGCACTTCCATGATCGGGAGTTACACCGCTCGTTTTACAGTCCCTGTTGATCTGGGGAATGCGGCCTTTTGCTGCCGACTATGCGCCGCTGTGAATGAGTGCTGCCCAGAGGTCGGGGCGGTTGGGGTATTCGGTGCGGAGGTCTTGGGTGACGGCGTGTAACGCGAAGGCGGCGCGGTCGGCTGTGGGCGCGGCTGGTAGGCGAGCGTAGAAGGCGGCTGCTGCGGTGGCGGCGATGTGGTCGTTGAGCGGCCAGAGACTGGCGATGACGTGCCGGAACCCGGCGAGGTGAAAGGCGGAGGCTGCATGCAGAGCTTCGTCGACATTCCGGGTTCCGGGGTGCGCGGTGGAACACGCGGACAGGTAAGCCAGTTCGGCGTGGGGCAATTGGAGACGGCTAATGTCAGGCACGCGCAGGATGCTGTCGTGCAGGCGTAGCCCGCTGCGGGAGGGAGCTGCGAGGTCGGCGCTGGCGTGGCAGGCGAAGTGAGCCCAGGTCGCATCCTCTAGGGCGGCGAGGACGCGAGCGGTCGTGGCGTCCTTGCCGGTCAGCCGTGACGTGTTCGGGTCGTGTGTGTGCAGGACTGCTGCCTCTGCGGCGGTTCCCGGCAGATCTGGCAGCCCAGGGGTATTGGCGAGGGCGACGGTGAGTTGGCGGCGGGCGGTCGTCGACGGCCGTCCTCGGGTGTGGGCGAGAGCGCGCATGGTCGGCGTGTATGAGGACACGACCCGGTCCGGGGCGCCAGGCTGTCCAGCGTGGCCAGCGGCGTGCAACGGGAACAGACTAAGCAGCCCGATCGGCATCCACCATACTCGCGGCAGCGCATCGTCGCCCGGACCGGGAATGGTGTCGAGAATCGGTGCGACGGCCGCGTCCCACAGCCAGGCGAGGACATCGGCCAGCACCCGCTTGGCCCGCAGTGTGCCTGCCAGGGAGTTCCCGTTGTGCGTGGCCGCCAACAGTTCCTGGACACGGGATTCCACCTCCGCGAACGCGAGATCCGGCAACGTGACGCTGGTGGTGTTGTCGGTGGTGATGATGATGGCGTCGCTGCGGTACTGGCCGGCGTTGACCAACACGGCCGCGCCACCAGCCGTTGCAGATTTCAGTTCGGTGATACGGGGCGGCAGCAGAAATCGCGCCAAGTCTGGCTGCTGGCGGATCTCGGCGAGCAGTGTGTCATATTCGGCCCACTGGTGCTTACGCCTCCGGAGGTCGCCGACCGCGCTTTCTGTTGGGCTGTTGTGTGTGGTCTGGCCTGTGTTGAGTTGGTCTCGGATCTGCAAGAACCGGGCGGCGAGTTCGGGGTGGCTCTGGCTGAGGTCGGTGAGATCGGTGCGGGTGTTCATGGTGGTGGCGAGTACCACGCCCCGGCCAAGTTCAGCGGCCTCCAACGCAGCGGCGGGGTCGTCGAGTGCGCAGTGAGCCGCCACCGCGTCCCCTACCAGTCCGCCCCGGTACTTGCCGACCTGGTGATCCTGGTCTTCCCACTGGCCCTCGCGAGGGGCTACGAGCGGTACCAGCCCCACTGCGGCATCGAACAATTCCGCCGCGGTGGCGTGCTCGTTCATCGCGTGCGCGAGGAGCCCGACGTGGTTGGCCGCGGAAACTCGCTGTGCAGGCGAGGCCGTCGTCGCCGACGCGACCTGCGCTGCTAGTTCTCGCAGCGCCCCCCGGTCGACGGCCTGGCCGGTGGCGGTGAACCGCCGCTGGTAGGCGTAGCCGAGCTCACCCAGATGCTGGCATCGTAAGGGATTGTCGGGAACGGACGTAGCGACGGCCTGCTCGAACAATTCGATGGCCCTATCGAGGTCCGGCAACATATGAGTATGTTCGAACCGCAGCAGATAGCCTTGGGCGAGATTGGCCAGGTTTCTTCCTGGGGCGTCCTCGTTTGCCAGCGCTTTTTGCGCGCGTTCGCCCAATTCGATGGCCTGGTCGAGGTCAGTCAACACGCCCAGACGCTCGAACCGAGAGCGGTAGGCGATGCCGAGATTGGACAGGTTCCCGCCGTGAGTGGCGGGGCTGACGGACCACGCAGCCGCAATCGACTGCGTCCCAAGGTCAATGGCGCGATCGAGATCCGCCAACGCATCCGTACGTTCGAACCGAATGCGGTAAGCGATGCCGAGATTGGACAGCACCCCGCCATGACCGAGGTGGTCGCCTGACCACCTCGCCATGCCACGTTCGCCCAGGTGGATGGCCCGCTGCAGGTCGGCCAACACGCCACCATGCTCGAACCGCCGGAAGTAAGTGAGGCCGAGATCGCACAGCACCGCTGGGTGTCCAGGGTCGATCGTCGGCAACACCTCTTGGGCGCGTTCGCCCAGGTCGATGGCGTGATCGAGGTCAGCCAGCTCTCCCAGACGCTCGAACCGAGAGCGATAGGCGATGCCGAGTTTGGACAGGACGTCGCCCCCACGCTTGGGATCGTCCGCTGGCATTGCACTATCGACGTTCTCCAGCAGGTCAATGGCGCGCTGCAGTTCCGCCACCACCTGGGTGCGCTCAAAGCGCAGGCAATAAGCGAAACCGAGGGCGGACAGGTACGCCAGCCTATTCGGGTCGTCGATGTTCACGGTCGCCACCACCTGCTCATACAACTCGATGGCCCGATCGAGGTCGGCCAACACACCCGTGTGTATGTGCTGCGTTTCGTAGGTGAGGGCGAGGCTGGTCAGCAGAGTCCCTCGACCAGGATCGTCAGCGCCCATGGCGCTCAATGCCTGCTCGATCAGGTCAATGGCCCGGTCGAGATCCGCCGACACATGAAAACGTTCGAATCTGGTGCGGTAAGCGAGTCCGAGGTTGGACAGAATCGCAGAGCGTTCGGGGGCGTCGGACGCGGCGGCTACGGCCTGCTCGCCGCGCTCGATCGCCTGGTCCATATCCGGCCGCGCTCCGGCGTGCAGGAACCGTTGGTGGTAGCAGCCCCCGAGGTTGGACAGCGTCTCCGTGCGTTTGGGGTCGCGTATGGTCATGGCGGCGAGTGCCTGTTCGAACAAGTCGATCGCGCGATCCACGTCTGCAGGCGCCTTGGTGTGGGTGAAGCGTTGGTGATGCGACCGGCCGAGATCGGTCAGGAATAGCGTCCGGTATGGGTTCTCGTCGTCGGCGACCGTGAGCGCCGCGGCCCCCAGTTCGATGGCGTGGTCGAAATCCGCGAGCGCCTGCCTGCGCTCGGCACGCCACAGGAGGCATACGAATAGCCAGTACAAGCGTCGCACCCGCTCCGGACTATCGGTGGGAGTGGCGTCGATGCCCTGCTGAATCAGTGCGATCGCGTGTTCCAGATCCTCCGTCACGTCGGTCTGCTTGAACCGGTGGAAATAGGCGGTGCCTAGGCACGAGAGGAGTGGAGCCCGCCCGAGGGAATCGGCGGGAATCGCCGACAGAGCGGGATCACCCAATTCTATCGCGCGGTCCAGATCCGCCGGAGACCCGGTGCGTTCGAATCGCAGGTAGTAGGCCTGGCAGAGGTTGACCCGCGGACCCGCTTGGTCACGGTTGTCGTTTGTGCTGGCGGCCAACGCTAGCTCGTTCATTTCGATGGCGCGGTCGAGATCCTGTTGCGCGCCGGTGTGCCGGAACCGCAGCAGGTAGACCGCGCCGAGTGTGGTCGGTATGGCGGCTGGGTGGAGGTAGCCGGTCGGGCCCGCAGTCAGGGCTTGCTTGCCGAACTCGATCGCGTGGTGGAGATCGTCCAGTGTGCCCGTGCGCTCATACCGCTGGTGGTAGAGCATGGACAGGTTGGACAACACCGGCTCGCGGTTGGGGAAATCGTCGGGTGTGGCGGCCAAGGCTTGCTCGCTCAATGCGATCGCACGGTCCAGGTCCGCTGGCGCACCGATGCGGTTGAACCGCTTGCCGTAAGCGCCACCTAGGTCGGACAGGTATTTCGCACGGTAGGGGACATCAGCCGGAAGGTCATTGACCACCGGCCCGATCAGCTCGATGAACCGCTCCAGGTCCGCCGGCATATCGCGGTATTGGTATGCATAGGCGAGGCTGGACTGCACCAGTGTTCGATCGGGGTCGTCACCCCGCATGACGGCGAGGGCTCGCTCTCCGAGGTCGATGGCCTGGTCCAGATCCGCCCGCGCGCCGATGCACTTGTACCGTGCCTGGTAGGCATCGGCGAGATTGGACAGTCGCACCGCGCGGCCGGGATGGTCTGCCGGGGTCGCGGACACGGCCTGTTTACCGCAGTCGATCGCGCGGTCCAGGTCCGCAACTACACCTGAATGTTCGAAACGAGACCTGTAGGCGATGCAGAAACTGTCCAGTATCGACGTGTGTTCGGGATGGCCGCTACTGGTGAGTTCAAGGGCCTGCTCGGCGAGGTCGATGGCCCGGTCCAGATCCGCTAGCATCCCCGTGCGCTGGAACCGCTGACCGTAGTTGAAGCCGAGAACGGACAACATGCCGACCCTGTCGGGGTGGTCGGTAGATATGGCGGAAACGGCCTGTTCGCCGCAGTCGATGGCCTGGTCCAGGTGTGCCAACACTTGGGTGCGCCGATATCGTTGCGCGTAGGAGATGCCGAGGTTGGCCAGCGTGCGCGCATGATCAGGATCGTCGGCGGGGATGAGCTCCAGGGCTCGTTCCCCGAGGGCGATGGCCCGGTCCAGATCCGCCAACACCCCCATGCGCTGAAACCGCGTGCCGTACCAAACGCCGAGCTGCGCCATTCTGAGGACACAGCCGGGGTGAGTCGGGGGCGTGATGACCACGACCTGTTCACCGAGGTCGACCGCCTGGTTCAGGTCGGCCAGACCCCCGCTGATTACATAGCGTTGGCCATGGGCGTGGCCAAGGTTCGACAGCATGTCGGCTCGGTCGGGATGATTCACAGGGGCGGCGGCCACGGCGGTGCTCAGCAGGGTGATGGCGGTGTCGATCAGGCGTGGATCGGATGTGTCTTTCGCCTCGTCGAGCAAGCTGAGAGCGAGGTCGACCTGCATACGGAGGTCGGCGGCTGGTCCGAGAAATTGGCGCAGTGGTTCGGGGATCGCCGCAGGATGGTCGGCAACGGGTGCCAGGAACACCACAGCGTCAATGAACGCGTGCATATTGTCGGGTGTGGGTTGTGCGGTCCAGCGAAGATGTGACAGCCACCCCAGTGTCTGGCGAGCCACCGCCAGACGCTGATCATCCTCGTGGGTAGGGTGCTCGGGATCGGGTGGCTGGGCGGCCTGCCACAACCTGATGGCGTCAGCCGTGGCCGAATCAGACATGGCATCGTCGGCTCGGCCCAGTCGTTGACAGTCGTCGACGCGTTGCCGCACTTGCCGCAATAGCTCATCGAACGACATGCCGAATCTCCCCCTGTGGGCGCGATGGCGGAGGCTTCCGCCGGGCCAGGTCATTGACAGTATCGCTGTTGGCGGGGGTATATGGACTTCGAACCGGTGCTACAACGGGTCTGTGGCCATATCGACCTGTGGGAGCCGCTGATCCACAGCGGCCCGTGACCCGCCATGATTTGATGTCCACCCGAATTGCGGTCAGAGAGGAACTCGCATGGACTCTGCTGAGCGGCTCGTGTTGACGGCGTTCTGTGAGGAGCTGCCGATGTTGCGCACGGAGATCGCGCAGCACGACGACGCTAAGCGCACGCAGCTGTCGCGGATCGAACAGGAAGCCGCGGCTCGTCGGCCGATACTTCACCTGCTCGGCCAGCTGCTCGGTACCGATGGCGTCACGACGCTTCGCTCGCTGAGCGTCGGCTTGCCCGGCGCTGGTCCCGGTCAGGCTGATGGTGAGCGCTTCGGCTGCCCGGACGGCCGCTGCGATCGGGTGGCCGCGACGGCGCCGGCGGGGCCGGTACCGCGGTGCCAGGTCACTGGCGCCGCGATGAAACGTTTGCAGATCTGATGGGCGGGTTCTTTCAGGAGCTGGCGAAGAAACTGGCCGAGCGGTGGGTCGGGCTCCTGTTCGTGCCCGGAGCGCTGTTCGTGGTCGGCGCGCTATTGGGCGTCAACCTTGGGCATGCGCATGCGCTGGACTGGACGATGGCGGTGCGTGAGGTGTCCGGCGCCGCCGTCGGCCGGCATCCCAGCAGTGGTCAGGCGGTCGTGATCGTCGCGCTGCTGCTTGCGGCCACCGCCGTCGGCTTGGTAGTGCAGGCCATGACAGGAATGACACGAGCAGTCTGGCTCGGCCGTTGGCCTCGACCGTTCGCAGTCTTCGCGCGTTGGCTGACCGTGCGGCGCCGAACCCGCTGGCACGCTCACCTCAAACGGCGCCGAGACCTCGAGCGCGCGCATCCCATCGAGTCCCGTGACGCCGCGGCCCAGCACGAGATCAACCTCGCCGCCGAACGCGTCACTAAGCTGGCCATGGCCGAACCCGGCAGACCGACCTGGATGGGTGATCGGATCCACGCCGTCGAACAGGTCGCGCTCAACCGGTACGGGCTGGACCTGACGTTCGCCTGGCCACGGCTGTGGCTCGTGCTGCCCGAGACCGCGCGCACCGAGATCACCTCAGTCAACGGTGCGTTCGCCGCTGCGGTGACCGTCGGCAGCTGGGCGTGGCCCGCGCTGGTTCTCGGCACGTTTTGGTGGCCCGCTCTGGTCGCGGCGCTCGTCGTCGGCGCGACCGGGTGGGTACGAGCCCGCGCCGCCATCACCGATCTCAGCTCGCTGACCGAGGCAACACTCGACATACACGGACACACGCTCGCCGCAGCCCTCGGCGTCGTAACAGAAACAAGCACCGGACCATTGACGATCAACGAGGGGCAACTGATCACCGCCATGGTCCGCAAAGGACGGTGACATCCTGTGCGGCTCGACGAGCTGGACGCGACCTGCAGCGATCGTCCACTCCGAGCATGTCCGGTAATTCTTGACCGCTGACTGACCATAGGTGGATCCGGTGTGCCTCGCAGGCCACCGCAATGCCCTCTCTTGCCGCAATGAGGACCGTCGGATGAGTCCGCGCTGCCGGGTCGCCGCAGCCGTCGGGTCACCACCTCAGCCGAGGAAATGGCCACGTGTTTGAGACGGGTCATGGTGACGTCATCGTGAGACAACGGAGAATGCGCAGGTCGCACGAGATCGACATGTCGCGAGCGGCGAGACCCTGCAGCGCTGTTGTAGGGTCTCAAAATCGATGACACTTTCCCAAAGATCTTGGCACTGAAATGGCACTAGTGCCATGAAACTGGGATTGACCATTCTTTCACGCCCGCTGAGCTGTTCCAGTGGGTGCCCGTGACGCGCCGCGTCATTCGAAGATGCTGTGGCACAACCGAATCAGCAGCTTTCGTTGATGCCGATGAGCGGATGCGCCACGTTGGTATCAAGGGAAACTCGGCCGTTACGCGGACTGGGCTTGGGTCACGGCGGCCGTAAATGGGGGTCGGGTCCTCACGACGAAGGGGTGAGATTCTGACAGAGGTGGGTGGGGAATGCCGGCTCGACGGCGAGGATTTCGCCGCAGCCGCCGCCCTTCGCCGAGGCGAAGCTCATCCAGCCGTTGTCACGCATGCCCCACCCGATCTCCCGGGCCGGATGCCCCGCACGATGGAAGGCCAGCTTCGCCGGCTTGACCAGCCACGACGGAATTGCACGGTCGAGCTCGATCAGCGCGATGTCCCAGACATAGCCGTCCTGGTCCGGCATGCCCCACTCCCACCCAGTCGGAGTGGAGATGGACCGGACACTAGTGACGACGCCACCGTGGAACCGGTTGGTCGACCCGATCCGCAGCGTGTACTGCGACGGATCGTGCGGTTCCGCCTGCGTGCCGAACCCGGCGCGCTGCGGAGGCGGTGCCTGCTGGAACGCCCGCCATGCCAGCTCGCCTGCCTCGTCCGCGCGCTGTGGCGCGGGCGGTTGTTTGGTCAGGCAATGCGAGGCGGTGACGACGAACCGAGGGGCGATCAGCGCCCCGCCACAGGAGTGCCAGTCCGGGACACCGTTCTTTTTCGACTGGATCGACCCGGCGCCGGCGTAGGCCTGCGGGGCCAGTTCGCCGCCGACGATCATCGGCGACACATCGTCGCCTCCGGTGTCGGTGGCGGCCGGGCTGGTGGTGCTGGCGGGTACGGCCGTGGCCGCACCGTGGTTCCCGCCGTCGGCGGCAGCGACCGGCGCGGCGCCGAGGCCGGTGGCGAACAACGTCGCCAGGGCGGCCACGGCGACGCGCAACCCGCCACGGCGGCGGGCTCTCGTGCTTGCTTTCACTGTTTCCCTTCTCTGATAGTGCTTCCTGACGCTCCCCGCAGGCATGCGGGGAGCGCGACTGTGGAGCCACCGGATCTCTTCGGTGACGGTGCGCGGCGACGTCGGCGACGTCGGCGGCCCGGTGTGGCACTAGCGCCACACCTCGGTCGTGCCAGTTGGACAGTCCTTTCGGGGCGCGACGGCTTGAGGCTCCGCATGCGATGGCCTGTCGGTCCGGGCAGTGGGCTCAGTTGTCGCCGGGGCCTGGGGCGGATCGAGCGGCGTCGACGAGCTGCCGGTAGAGGTCCGTGTCGGAGCCGGTGCCGGGGGATTGCGCCATGTAGATCATCGACTCGCCGGTATCACACCGGACACAGACGAGCCGGACCGCGCTGTGCGTGGTCACGTCGACGAACAGGTGCTCCGATGAGGAGTGGCGGTGCTCGATCTGGCGACCGAGCACGCTCGAGAGCCACTCTCCGGCATTGTCGCAATCCAGTGGACCGGCGTCGGTGACTTTGCTCAGCCCGC
Source organism: Amycolatopsis coloradensis (assembly GCF_037997115.1). NCBI lineage: Bacteria > Bacillati > Actinomycetota > Actinomycetes > Pseudonocardiales > Pseudonocardiaceae > Amycolatopsis > Amycolatopsis coloradensis. The sequence continues at coordinate 6,068,970 of NZ_CP150484.1, read as the reverse complement.
GCGGGGCCACGTTGATCGCGGCGTGGTCGACGAGATCCGCGATCCAGGCGGCGTGTGCAGGCTGGGAGTGAGCGGTGTCCTGAACGATCATGGTCGACGTCGTCACGACGCGGTCCTCGTCGCGATCGCGCACCACACGGGAAGTTCCGGACCCGCGATGTCGGCAGGTTGCGGGCCGCACCACTGCGACCCCGGCGCGACGCCGGGGGGTTCGAGCTTCCAGCCGGTGCCGTCGAACCAGCTTTCGACCTCAGCCTGCGATCGCGGGGTCAGCTGTGGCTCGGGTGTCAACGCCAGGTGCCTGGCTAGGTCATCGAGCGCGGCAGCCGCCGCGCTCCCCGGAGGCGCGGTGCCAAGGGTGCTTACGCCGATCACGCTGCCGGGAGGGAGTTCCTCGTGGTAGGCGCGCATCAGGTCGGTGACGTCGCCAGGCCAGTGCGACGGATCGGCGACCATCGTGAGGCACACCGGTGCTGTGAGGTCCAGCGACCAGTTCCCGCGCTGATGGACTTCGTGCAGCGGCCGGTGGACCTCGTGGACTGCGGCCTTGACTGCCGCGCCTCGTTCCACCTCCAGCACGGCCAGGGCCGTCTCCTGATGGCCGAAAAGCATGTTTTCGCGAGCCACCAGCACCATGCTGGGTGCACCGACGTATGCCTTGGCCAGGGTGTACGGAGTCTTCTTCTCCGGCCCGAGAGGCAGCGGGGCGCGCAGGACCACGAACTGGCTGATCCCTCGCTCCTCGGCGGCGAACGCGATGACGTCGTAGAGGAAACGGTGCTGCGCCAGCACGCACCAGCGGTAGCCGGGCACGTCTGCGTCGATGCGCTTTGCCAGTTCCCGGTCCGCGGCGAAGACTCCATCGGATCGGACCTCGAAGGTCTCGTCGAGGAGGAAGCCGTTGATACGGCCGATGGTCGGGTTGTCGGTTTCGGCTTGCTGATCGGGGACGGTCCCTTGCGGGGTGAGGAAGTACGGGTCAGGCGTCGAGGTCATGGCCGGGGTTCCTCGCGTGATCGACGGTGCTGTTAGACGGAAGTGGTCTCGTGCGGGGCGGGCGGCGTGCGATCACCGTGATCAGCTCCGACGCTGTGTCCGGGGTGGACACTGACGTTGCGGTGTCCGGCGAGGCCTGGATCTCCACGCCGTGGCACCGGAGGAGGTCCCATTCGTGCGGATCGGTGAACATGTCCAGCACTTCAGAGATGGGGCGCAGGATCAGCGGCGATGGCAGGGAGCTCGTGAACGCGGCCTCCACCGGCGAGCGTCCCAAATCCGGGGTCGTGGCCGGGTGCTGTGGGGCTACGTGGGTGACCGACACCCGGCTTTCCGCAGGCAGCACGTCCCACAGGTCAGCGAGCAGTGCCTGCGGATCCCAGGTGTGCTGGAGCGCGGAGGACAGCACAACCCAGATCGGTGCGTCGAGGGTGATCTCCCCGGTCCCGGCGGCCACGCGCAGGCAGGCGCCGAGGCCGGGATAGGAGGACATCCAGCTGACATCCGGGTTGTCGTGGTAGGTCGCGACCATCCAGGACCGCACTGCGGATTCGGTGTCACTGAGCAGGTACAGCACGCGAGTCCCGCTGCTGGCCGGCAGCACCTCGTGTACGGGCATCCATGGTGGGAGGTCGGGATCGACGACGACGTACTGCCGGAAACCGTCCCTAGACGCCTGGGCGAGGACACGGTCCCGGAACTCGTGTTCGGCCGTGATCGTCTCTGCGAAGGCGGGCATGCACTCACGGATGCGCCACGCCGCCGACAGGGCCCCCGGGTCGTCCCTGCGGCCGCCCAGCGCGGCCCGGACCCCGGCCCGTGTGACGATCCACTGTGGACAATCAGGGGCGGGTACCGCTGCGGAGGCGGATCGGCGTGGGTATTCAGGCATCGTTGCGTGCTTTCGTGATCTTGGGAGTGGTGGCGTGCCGCACTCGTGCGGTACGTGCCGGGGGCGGCGGACGGAGACAGCGACTACTGGTCCGGTGGGGGAGCGATAACCAGGTCTGACATACGGACCGGCTGCTTGATCACGCCGAAGCTGTGCATCAGGTCCGCCCAGCGCTGCAGCTGCACCGCGGACGGCGTGAGCGGGAAGATCGGAAGTTTCATCAACTGCGCGTCGCCCGCGTCGACCTTCATCTCCCGCACGGCGAGCTGCTGCACGATCTCGGGTTTCGACGTCACCTCGGCCGCGGCGCGGCGCAACGCCCGCTGAAACGCCGCGATCTCCGCCGGGTGCTGTTGCGCCCAGGCGGCCGTGACCACGTAGCTGCCGGTCGGGATCGACTGCTCGAAGCCCCCGCCCTTGATCGGATCGATCAGCGGCTTCACCTTCTGCTTGCTCGCCGCCATGATGTACGGCTCGGGCAGCAGCGCGGCGTCGATCTGTTTGCGGGCGAGCAGGCCTGCCATGTCGGGGAAGTTCGCTCGCGTCCACTGCACGGTCGAGTCGTCGACCCTGTGTGTGGCCATCACGGCGCGGATGAGCATGTGGCTCACACCGTTGACGCCGTTGTGCGCGATCCGTTTCCCGGCCAGGTCCGCCACCGTCGGGACCGAGCCGTCGTCACGGACCATGATCCACATGGTTTCGGGTCCCGCCATCGCGGCCTGGGCGATCACCCGCAGGTCCAGGCCACCCGTGGCGACGGCCGAGATGATCGCGACATCACCGGCGTAGGCGATATCGGCGTCCCCGGCCTGCAGCTTGGTGATGCCGACCTGCCCGCTCTCGGCGGGGACCGGTGTCACGTCGATTCCGGCGGCGCGGAAGTACCCCTGATCGATCGCCCACCGCAAGGGAGCGGAATCCAGGATCGTCATCAAGGTCGCCGCCACCTTCGGCTGCGAACCAGAAGACTCTTCGGTGCCGCCGCCGAGAAGCCCGCAGGCCGAGGTAGCGAGCAGAAGCATGGCGACAAGCAGGGAACCAAGCACGGTGGAGAAGCGCGGGGGTGCCGAGCGGGGCGATCTCGTCATGAAGGTCTCCGTGGGGACGCAGAACGAATGGGACGGGGAGTGCCGACCGGAAAGAGCCGGCAGGGGAGAAGAACAGCGGCTGGGGCGCTGGTTCAGCGGTGCTGACGCAGGATGGCCGGAGTCCGGCGGATAGGCCGCAGCAGAGGAAGGATGATGTCGGGACACGCGTCGCGCGGCTGCAGACCCGATGCCTGCAGCTGAACACGGTGCACCCCGGCGCCGTGGAGAATCGCCCAGAGCGCTGCGGCCCGCGCGTTGTCCGTGCTGTGACCCAGATGCGCGGACGCGAGCACGTGACGCCATTCGATCATTAGGTCTGGATCCGTCAGGACCCATCTGCGCAGAAGGCTCCTGCGTGCGACGCGCTCCCGCTTCAGCACACTCCAGGCCACCCTGTACGCAGGACCCTCGATCTCAGCGAGCATGTCGCCGACCGTCAGATCACGGGACAAGATCGCGCGGATCGCGCGACCGCACGGCGCGGCCAGCCACTCGATCTCGGTTCCGTTGAGAATCTTCACGCGCTCGCCGCTGATTGTCGCCGCACCCCGAAGAATGAACTCGGCCACCAAACCGACCGCGACCGCGGACCTATCCCGATGGAACTGACGGGGAATCACGTGATCGCGGTGCTCGTCCTCAGTCGCGGACAACACCAGCACAGGCAGAAACGCCGGTTCCTCAGAGTCCGAAGTCGTCGTGGACTGTGGCGTGTGATGCAAGGTGTCCTCCCCTGTGGACGACAGGGCCGGTTGGGGCGGCCCTCTGCGATGTGGATGCCTAGGCAAAGGGCCAGGGTTTTCCTTTGTGCGTCACGGCTCCCACGTTGTAGTCGTCCACGGCGAAGCGCTCCAGAAGCGGACCGGGCGGGTACCACTTCGAACACGGAACCAGCGCGGGCTGAGCTGTCAGAGGGCTTGGAACGACAAGCGGGAAGCCCCCGAAGAACGTGGCGATCTCCGCTTCCGGGCGGCAAAGCCGGGTACCGAAGCTCTCTTCGAGGACATTCGCCGCCCTGACGGCCGCCGCGCCGTCGGGGATGCACAGGTGGCTCACAGCGATGAACGATCCCTCGGGAAGCGTGTCGATTTGGCCCGCAGTGACCTCCGCCGGGGTGGTGCCGCTGCCGGACGGGAGAAACGGCAGTGTGGCGCAGTGCAGCAACGCGACTGGTTCGGAGGCGTCCAGTGGAACACTCGAGCTCTCGAACAGCCGGGTAAGCAGGGCCGGGTCGTAGATGTCGTCGTGGACCACATGAACGACAGGCCCACGCTCGTTGGTCCTCGTGTCGAACGCGAGCGCATGGGTCGCGCTGTCCAGTTCCGGCTCCACATACACCACGACCGCATCAGGGGCGTCACGGTGAATGAGCTTGTGCAGCGGCGCGGCACTTGTTTCACACTGATCAACGCCAAGCAGCACAAAGTGAGACACCTCAGTGCGGCTGATCAACATGCGGCATACCCGAACCCGGAACCAGAAATCCTCGGTGAAAAGACGCTTCGCACCCTCGAAACCACCCGGCAGCACCTGAGCGATCTTGTCGGCGACCTTCCGGTCCTCGACGTAGTTGTCCTTGCCGTCAACCAGCGCGTCGATCACCCGCACACGACTACGCCGCTCCTGACCCGCCAGCTGCTCTGACGGCATCAACCGGGATGTGGCGACACTGGAACCCACGTGCAATGTCCTCTCGATTTTGTTGGGGTGATCTTCAGGTCGTGTGGAGCGAACGACCAGGACGGTCGACCGGGTGGTGGCTGAAGCAACCGGGCGGTCTGGGTGTTTGAGCAGTGGAAATAGCTCTGCGTGTTCGGCAATTCTTCGAGGCGTCAGGCATGGAGACCGCTCTGAGGTGCTCGGCAGAATGCTGGGCCGAAGGACTGCCGTCGGCTTCGTGGCTGACTTCCGCCGAGACGGCCAGGCGCTTGTCGCCATGACGTGACGCAGTGTGTCGGCAACACTCCCAATCGCGCGTGCCTTCTGCGTAAGGCGCCGTCCCCGGTCAGACACGGTTTCGACGCGAAGTGCGATTCCGGTCCTCGCCGGTCATCGCATTTACCGCCGTCACCGGGGGCGCTCGACGCGCGGCAGGTCCTGGCGATTGATCGCGGGCATCGATCAGGTCGCTTGTCTCGGGGACAAGTGAACGCGGCGCTTGGTCCGGTGCCGATCGCAATCCTGCGGGGCCATCTGCCGTCCTGGTTGCTGCGCACAAGTCCGGCGAGCACTTCGATCGCCTGGCCGTGCGTGATGACGACGAGCAAGCGATGCTCTTGTCGCCACCACTGTGTTCTCATACCAGGCACTTTGTCGCAGAGTGATTGACAACAACACAGCCCGTGACGACCAGTTGAGTGGCAACACCGGCGCGAACTAGGCGTGAAAGGCATAGATCAGCCGGATCGGCGCCAAGACGCTAGCCTCCGCGACGTGGATCTCCTGCCGTTCGACGACTACGTGCGCTCGCTCAACCGGAAACGAATGTCCGCCGGCGCCCTCTACCGCGACGAGGACGACCGGGTATTGATCGTGGAGCCGTCCTACAAAGAGCATTGGGACATCCCCGGCGGCGCCTGCGACCAAGGGGAGCCGCCGTGGCGCACCGCTGCCCGTGAGATCCGGGAAGAACTCGGCATCACCCGGCCGCTTGGTCAGCTGATCGTCATCGACTACATCCCCGCCGACGACCGCATGCCCGAAGGACTCGCGTTCATCTTCGACGGCGGTCTGATCAGCGCCGACGACGTTGCGCGGCTCGACATCACCGACCCCGAGATCGTCTCTGTCAACCTGATGTCGCTCGACGACGCCGCACCCAAGCTGAAGCCGATCCTCGCTCGCCGGGTCGCCGCCGCACTGGACGCCGCCCATTCCGGCCGACTGGTGATCTGCGAAGACGGATGCCCCGTCGGGAGTTAGGCTGGATGGCCGGAAACCGGAGGCGCCATGACCGGAGACACACGGACCCCGTTCGCGGAGAACCTCGCCCGGTTCCGCAAAGGGCGGAACCTCTCCCAGGAACAACTGGCCGAAGCCGCCGGCGTCGGCATCGACACCGTGGCTCGGATCGAGCAGGGCATTCGCGCCACGTGCCGCCCGAAGACCCTGAGAAGCCTCGCAACCGCCCTCGGCGTCACGGTCGACGCGCTGCTCGGCGCCGCCCCGGAGCAGCACTCCCGCGACGTCGACGTCATGCCCCTCCGGAGGGCAATCACCGCCGACTCCCGGATCCCCGGCCTGGACGACTTCGCCGAGTCCCGCGAGGTTCTGCCCCTCTCGGAACTGACGACCAGCGCACACAGCACATGGCGCGCCTACGTCGACGGCCACCACGCCGAGCTTCTCCACGCACTGCCCGCCGTCCTCACCGACGCCCGCCGCATCGTCCGAGACGCCCACGACGAAGAGCGCGCAGGCGCACACCGCGTCCTGTCCACCGCCTACCGGCTCGGCGCTGGGATCGCCGGACGGCTCGGCCTCGATGACCTCGCCTTCACCGCGGCCACCCGCGCTCTCGACGCCGCCACCGAATCCGATGCCCCCGAAGTCGAAGCCGCGATCTCCCTGCGCTACCTCGCCTGGACCCTCGTCCGCCAAGGCCGCGCCGAAGAAGCCGAGCGCGTCGCCACTGAAGCTGCCGCGGTCATCGAACCGCGGATGCTCGACCGCGACCCCGTCCGCGCCGGCGTCTTCGGGAACCTGTTGTTCAACGCCGCCACGGCCGCGCTCTCCTCCGGAAGCGCGGACCGAGCCGAAGACCTCCTGGCGGCAGCACACGCGGCCGCCATCCGCTCACGCGGCGACACCGCGACGGAAGCCGCGATTTTCGGGCCCCGCGTGGCAGCGCTCCAGCGCGTGGATCTCGCTGTCCGCTCCGGAGACCCCGAGCGAGCTCTCCACCTGGCCGGCACGGTTCCCGACGTCGAGGGTGGCGACGTTCCTGCGTTTTGGGAGGCAGGCCACCGGCTGTACCTTGCGGCCGCCGCCGCGGAACTGCGCCGCGATCGCGCGGCCTTGGCGTGGCTCGCCGAAGCAAAAGACCTCGCCTCCGACTGGGTGCGTTACCAGCCACTCGGGAAAGCCACGATGAAGCGGATCGTCGATCGCGCCACGCGACGCCGCGGCCCGGAGTTTGCCGAGCTCGCCGCTCACTACGACGTTATCGCCTAGGTGTAGCGGTCAGGCTCCGACTTCTACACGGAGACTGGCTGGCCCCGTCCTGCCTCCTAGCACGGGAGGTCGAACAAGCGGTGGAGATACTCTCGTCCACGCGGCGGAGCTGCCTGCCAGCCTCAGATCGGTACGTCCGGCGCGGGGTACGAAAACGGTGGCGCGCCGCCTGGCTCGCCGCTGCACATGCCCTGCCGTCGCGGACTTGCTCGCCCGCCTGGGGCTCTAGCGGGGTCGGGTCGCGTCCTCGGCCCAGGCCAGATAGTCGGCGGAGCCCCTGACCAGCTCGACGGCCGTCACCTCAGGCTTGTCCCACGGGTGATTCGCGATGATGTGCGCTTCCAACTCGGCGTACCTTCCGTCAGTCGTCTTGAAGGTCACGTTGAACTCTTCACCCAGGCCAGACTTGCCAAGGTGCCAGAAGAACGAGGTAACCGGTCCGACGACCTGCGCTGTGGCCGCCAGGCGGGCTGCGACGGCTGAGGCCGCGAGCTTCTCGCCGGACTCGCGGTCTGGGGTGGCTGTGGTCACGACTAGGTGATCTGTCATTCCGGCAGCGTAGGGCCACGATCAACTCCGAAGCCCGTGCGCGAATCATCCACCGTTCATTGTGCCGAATCGCGTCCGTACGAGGTGCAGCCTTCGGGATCTGCGTCCATTGTCGACGTTCGCTAAGGTCGGGGAACGGCGTTGTCGGCAACCTGAACGCCTTTATGCACCTCCAGGCCGTTGCGGTGGAAGCACGGCCAGGACGTCCCCAGTGGATGATCAGAGAAAGGGCATGGCCAGCGTGATCCGCTCCGTTGTGTTCGACGTCGGCGAAACGTTGATCAAGGACGATCGGGAGTGGGGGGCGTGGGCTGATTGGCTGGGAGTCCCGCTGAATACCTTGTCCGGGCTGGTGGGAGCGGTTACAGCGGCTGGCTTCAACAACGCTGAGGCGTTCCAGCTCATCCGACCCGGCCTCGATCTTGCTGCCGAGCGGCAGCTACGGGAACAGGCCGGTGTTGGCGAGCGGATCGAGGAGTCTGATCTCTATCCCGACGTCCGGGACGCACTCGAAGCCTTGAAGGCCTCGGGCTATTGGCTCGGGGTCGCGGGCAATCAAACCGACCGCGCCGCCGAGCTGCTCCGGCGACTCACGTTGCCCGTCGATGCCATCGCCACGTCCGGCGAGTGGGGAGTCGCGAAACCAGACGGCGAGTTTTTCCAGAAAGTTGCCGAGCTCGCGCCGGGGGAGCCGCACGAGATTCTCTATGTCGGCGATCATCGGGACAACGACATCGTGCCCGCCCGCGCCGCCGGGTTGCGATCAGCCCTGATCCGCCGCGGCCCGTGGGGATACTTGTGGGCCAGCGACCCGATCATCCGCGAGAACGCTGACTGGGTGATCGACTCACTCGCCGAACTTCCTCGTCTGCTCGCTTCCTGACTGCAGCCCGAAACCGCTTCGGCTCTGCGGCTTCACCAGGCCGGAAGCGAAATCCGCGAACGCATCACGCAACTGCCCTTGTGTGGTGAGCTCGAGGTGATCGACCACGTCGATGACCTGCGAATGTTCACGAACGTGCTCAGGTGCGATGCGCCCGGCCTCCCTGAACGCGCTGAGCACGCGTTCGGGCTGATCGGCGAGGTGAAACGCGCGTCCCAGGTCGATGTAGAAATGTGAGCGGCGCTCCGCGGGCATCGTGATCGGTGGCGCCCAGCCGCTGGCCAATCGCAAGGCGCCGCCGACGTCGCCGAGTTCCACGGCAAGCGACAGCTGATGGATACGTACGGACGGCACCCCGAACACTGTTCCCAGGTGGACGCCCTCATTCACCTGACGCGCAGCCTGCTTCGCTTCCTCGATGTGGTCGCGCGCTCGCAGTGCACTCCCCGCCCGCGCGGCCATGACGGCTGCCCGCATGTGCAAGGTGCCGTACCGTGGCCGCAGCGGTCTCGGACGCGCTGACGCGAATCTTGTCGGCCGCCGCCGTCAGCATGCGGCCACCGGCATCCAGGTCGTGGGTTGCGAAGTAGATCTCGCCCCGTACATACGCGGCACTGCCGACGAGCAGTTCGTCTCCGGACTGCGCCGCGGCGGTACGCATCAGGTCGATGATCCGTGCCGAGAGGTCGTAGTACCCGAACTTGTCCGCGACCGCATCAGCTGCTCGATACGTGCGAGCGAGCAGGCCGGCGTAGTGAGGCTTCAGCGTCAGCGGTGCGGAGAGGATCGCTCGGTGCAGTTCAGGCAACAGCTCGTTGACGTCGGCCGCCAGCACGGCATAGTCAGATTGCAGCCGTCGTGCCACGACCGTTTGAACAGCCTGCGTCAGTCCGGAAAGAGGGGCGAACAGGTCCGTCCTCGGGCAGATCCCGCGTGTCCAGGACGCGACGAAGCTGCGGTATGTCCGAATGCACCACGCTGGGCTCAGGGCTTCCCGGTTGCGACGAATCGTATCGCCAGTTGATGACGTTCTTGCCTGCGCTGCTCAATTCGGGGGAGCGGTCGGGGCGAACAGATGCAGAAGGGACATCACCGGCTATCGGTTCTGCGTCCATCTCGTGGTCAGCGAATGGGTTATGTGTGCTGTCGGTGGGGGGATCAAGGCGTAGAGCGAGTTGCCGGCGGGTGATGCGGAGTTCCTCGGCGAGACGTTGCTGGAGGAAATGCGTGCTGGGTTTGTAGGTGCCGTTCTCCCAATGGCGGACCGTCTTCACATCGAGGCCGAGGGCCGCCGCCAGGCTCTCCTGCGTGTGGCCTGCTGCCTTACGATCTGCAACCAGCCCTAGGCGTCGAATCTTCACCAAAGCCCTCTCGGTAAGCCCTTGACCCGCATCGTCGCTGGTCAAGACTGCCAAACTTCCGGTTTGCGCCCGCTTACGCGTGGGCGGGCGCCCTGGCCGGGACAGTTGGCGAAGTGCAAGATCATGTTCCTGAAGGCGGATTCCGTTGATCCGCAGCCGAGCCCGATCGCTGCGGGTTCGGCGTCGTCTAGGCGAGCGCGGCTAGGTTTTTGTGAAGGAAGAACCGTGAATGTTGCCAGTTGCATTGCACTTGTCGCTCCAGTGAGGAGAAAACAAGCGGCGTATGAGTGCTGATGCCGCAGCAGCGATCTCCACCGCTGACCGCCGTTGGATGGATGCGGCGGGTACCTCCTTTGCCCGTCGGAGGGGATTACCGCCTCGCTGGGGTGTCGGCGGCCCACTCGGGCATTGTCCATGCGCTAGATCTCGATGTGTGGAACCAGAGCCAGATTCTTCTTCCACTGTGCCTGTCGGCTTCCTCGCGTGCCGATCACGTCAGCGAAGGACGCCGAGGCGTACCAAGATTTCGCGCGCGACCGTCTCCTGTGGACTGTCAGCGTTGCTGGGAGCGGGTTTCTGAAGCAGCTACGACGTGGTTTCCGATCGCCTCCCAGTACCGCACCACGCCTCCAAGTCCCCGGATCTGGTGGTCCTCGGTCCGAGCAGATCGTCCCAGCGCCGTAGTGTCCGGAACAAGACGCCATCGGCCGGACAACGGCTGGCCAGCGCAGCGTCTGGGAGATCGCACGGCATTTCACGGACCTGAGCGACGCCAGCGTCGATGACGTCGGCAGCTGTGCCCGGATCGGGAGGGCGATCCGCGCACCGCGAGCTGGTCCTGCGCAGCTCGCGGTGCGATGGACCGTGACCGGGCGGAGACAGGCGGTGTTGCTGAAGCCGGACTGTGCCATGGCGGGTGTTGTGGTCAGCGGAGCGCGTGGCGGCCGCCGGGCAGGTCGAGGGTGTGCAGGTCGGTGAGCAGGATGCGGAGATCACGTGGGAGCCGGCACCGGGTCCGGCGGCGCCACAGCGGACGAGGGCACGCCGCGCAGTCGCCGTGGCTGTCGACCAGGTGCTGGTCGAGCAGCACGCGCAGTGCACCGGTCAGGAGCGGAATCCCGGATCGGGCGAGTTGTTCCAGGTCGTCGATATCGCCTTGGAGGGCGACGTTGTCGAAGTCGCGGAGGCGTTCGGTAACGCCATCGGCGAAGGCCTGTGCCAGTACGTAGTTCACGGCTGCTCCTCGGGTTCGTGTGGCTGCTCACGACGGTGGTTCCGGGTCTGGTTCGGGTCTGGTCGGTGGTGGGTGTTTGGCGCCGGTCGTTGGCAGTTGCCGCAGCTTTTTCAGAACGCGTGCCATGACGGCCTGGTCGGGTATGGGGAGAGGGCGGCGGGCGTGCTGTGCTTCGGCGAAGGACAGCACGCGCCGTGCGAGCGGCAGCGGTGGTGTGCGGTAGGGGCGCAGGTCCGCGGCGAGCAGTGCTGCCGCGGGCAGTCTGTGCCGGGGAACCGTGGGGGCGAGCATCACCAGCTGCTCTCGGTCGGGGTCCAGCGATCCGGCCAGCGGCAGGTAGGCGGTGGGCGGGTCAGGGTGGCGGGCGCGGGCGGCGACGGTGGTTTCGCCTTTCCCGCAGTGACAGCGGCAGACGCAGTGTCGTCGGGTCAGGCGCACGGTCCAGGCGGTGACGTCACGTTCCGGTTCGGTGGCTGCCGGTCCCCAGGTGTGCTGGTCGCGGTCGCAGTCGCCGCAGTGGGCGGGATGCGGGTGCATGGCACGGTGGCCTAGCGGCCGAGCCGGAGGAGACGGTGCGGGACGTCAGGTTCGATGACCGGGCGGTGGGCCAGAGGGGCCGGGTCCCGGTCCGTGAGGGGCGCGGTCCGGGACAGCTGTGTCGTGATCATCGGGGATCGTCCTGGCCGGATGCGGCGTGGCGGGCCTCGAGGACCTGAGAGCGCCACATGACGAACCCGTGGTCACATTGGTAGCCGGCCTGTTGCCAGGTCCAGGTGTCGCAGCAATGACCTCCGACAGCGAAGGACACACCGCGCTCGACGACGAGCATGGTGTTGGCGGGCGGGCCAGCGGTCTGGTGTGACACTGGGTTCAGCTCCTCAAAGGTCATGGACATGGCATGGGGTGGGGTGGGTGCTCCGCGCCGGGGCGGGAACGCGCCGGACAGCGGCGGCCGCCTGCGCTGCCCGGCGTCGGGGGCCGTCCGGGGAGCGAGCTGGTCACGGCGCGCGCGGCGCGGAGCACCTGGTCGTGGTGACTGCTGGGGTCGGGAGGTCGCCCGCGGTGCCGTGGGCGAGCCGGATCTCACCCGCTGGTTTCCGGCGGTGAACAGAGGGATGGTTGTGCTGTGGTGGCGGGAGCGGCCGGTCGTTCCTCGGAGGCGAGGGGAAGGGTGTCGAGGACGCGGTCGACGGCGCTTCGCGAGCCCGGGGAGCTGTCGCGCAGATGACGCCACCGCACTCCGCGGACGTCCGGGGCCCGCATGCGCAGGTCGGTGCGGGTGGCGACGGTGGCCATCACCAGCGTCCCGGCCTGCATCACGCCGTGCGCGGTCTGGCTGGTGGCGCCGAGATGATGCACCGGGGTCCGGGGGAAACCCCAGTCCGACAGAAGCCACGTGGCGGCGTGCTCGATCGAACCTTGGGGTACGTGGGGGATCGAGGGCAATTGCCATTCCGGTTCCTGGAAAGGCGGTGTAAGAGTGCATTGCAGGACGTCGTCCTGGTGAATGATGGCCACGATGAGGGAGGTGTCAGTGCTGTCGGAGGTCACGGTGTTCCTCGTGTCGTCGTCTATTTCCGGATCCGTCGCCGGAGGCGGCCGGGATCCGTTGGTGCTGTGCGGATAAGTGGTGGGTAACGGGGTGTCGCTGCCGTGCTTCGAGCGTGCCTCGCCCGCGTCTTCCTCGGAACCCCGTGGTGTTGCAGCCAGTTGCAGCACGCTGCAATTCGCATTGCAGCGCTATTGCAGTTCACGGTTCCGGACGGCACAGTGGAGCGGGATAGGGAGGGCGTAGATAGTGGATTTCCGGTGGACGGCGCAATCGGCGATGGCTCTGAAATCGGCGCTGAACCTGAACCTGGCTACTTTTGCCGAGCATCTCGGGCTGAGCCCCAGCACCGTCAACCATTGGAGCGCGCCCGGATCGTCGGTCACACCGGGCAGGGAAGCTCAGGAGTTGCTGACCGTGGCCTTGAACCAGGCCCCTGGGGAGGTGAGGAACCGGTTCTGGGCCACGGTGGGAGCCGGTGCCGACGACCCGGCCGGCGACTCCGAGCGGCTCGACCTCGGCGGGCAGATCCGGGACGGCGCGAAGCTGTCGATGGCGATGGCCGACGAGGCCGCCCAGCTGGCCTCCAGCGACGAACAGCTGCGCTACCTGCGCGACGAGCTGTGCAGGATCGCCGTCGCCTATGTCCACACGCCACTGTCCACCGTGGTCGACGACCTCCGTGACGCCCAGAAAGCCCTGGCGGCCATCACCCAGACCGCACACCGCCCACGCAGCGCGCAGGAAGCGACTGTCCTGTCCGGAGTGCTGTGCCTGCTGCTCGCGCACGCCAGCCAGAACGCCGGCGACCCCAAAGCGGCGCTGCAGCAGCTGCGATCGGCGAGCACCTTCGCGAACGTCGCGGGCAGCGACGCGCTGCGAGCCTGGACACTGGGCTCCGCGGCACTGATGCTCGAATGGTCCTCGCGACCCGGGGAAGCCGCCGCACGGGCACGAGAAGGACTCCAGTACCCGGTCAGCACGGAATCGCGCCAGCGGCTGCTGGCGATCGTCGCCAGGTCGGCCGCGCGCGCCGGGGACGCCCCGGCCGCGCGCGACGCGCTCGCCCGGCTCGGCGACCTGGACCCGACACCCGCAACCCGTGACGAGGTCGTCGACTTCGGTGGGCTACTCAGTTTCCCGGTGACAAAGCTGACCTACTACCAGGGCGGCGCCCTGACGCTGCTCGGCGACTACGAGCTGGCCGAACGCCACTCCATGACCGCGATCAACGGCTACGAAACCGGCCCCCTGGAAGACCGCTCCTACGGCGACGAGGCACTCGCCCGGCTGGACGTGACCCGCGCCCGGCTCGGCCAGGGCGACGTCACCGGCGCTCTCGCCGCCGCCGAGCCCGTCCTCACGTTGGACGACCAGCTCCGGATCCGGCAGATCGACACCACCATCGGGCTGCTGCGCGCGGACGCGCTTACCCTCGCCGGACGCCGTCACCGTGATGCCGCCGAGCTCACCGACCGCCTCACCGGCTACCTGACCACGGCCCGGCAGGCGCCACGAGCACTACCATCAGCTCGTGCCTGATCTCCCGGACACCGCCGCCCTGGTCCACGCGTGCCGCGAAGCGGGCCTCGCCCCCGGTGACGCGGCCCTGCTGCGGCGGCACGCCACCACCGTCTACCGCATCCCCACCACCGCGGGCCCGGACGTCATCGCCAAGGTCGCCCCGCGCGCCACCCGCCACCGTGCGGAGCGCGCCATCCACCTCACCCGCTGGCTCCGCGCCCACGACTTCCCCTGCACCCAACCAGTCGAGGTCAGCCAACCGATCGACGCCGGCGCCTTCGTCGTCACCTTCTGGAAGCACTACGACCAAACCCAGCGAGGCCTTCCCAGCGCCCGGCACCTCGGAGCACTGCTCCGGCAGCTGCACGACCTTCCCGCACCGCCCATCGACCTGCCCGCGGCCGCGCCGCTACAGCACTTCGCCGACCTCGTGACCTCCTCGGCCACCCTGCCTGACGACGACAGAACGTGGCTGGTGGCCGAACGTCACCGTCTGCTCGCCGAGTACGCCGAACTCGACTTCCCCCTCGGCACCGGCATGCTGCACGGCGACGCCTACCCCGGCAACACCCTCTGGGACGGAAACACCGCTCTGCTCGGCGACTGGGACGAACCCGCCTTCGGCCCCCGCGAACTCGACCTCGCACCCACCCTGCAGGGCGGCATCCGATTCGGGCGCAGCACCGCCGAACTCGACGCCTTCACCACCGCCTACGGCTACGACCCCCGCGACTGGTCCGGCCTTCCCATCCTCACCGGTCTCCGGGATCTGCACACCCTCGGCTCCTTCATCCGCCGCGCCCAACACGGCGACGCCACCGCTGTGAAGGAACTCGACATCCGGATCACGTCCCTGCGCCGACGAGACAACTCCTCCTGGCGCGCCGCATGACCCGACAGCAACGATGAACGCCGTCCACGTCAGCGTCGCCCAAATCCCGCCAATCCACGACAGCGACGACAAGGTCTTCACCACCCGCGACGCCGTCATCGTGCTCGACGGCGCCAGCGCCCACGCACCCGTCCCGGTCAATCCGTCCACCTACGCCCACAGCCTCGGCGGGCACCTTCGCGACCGCCTCGATGACGATCCCGACATCGACCTGGCCGACGCCCTCGCCGACGCGATCACCGCCACCACGATCCAGCTGGGCCTGACCGCCGGTAGATCCCCATCCAGCACAGTGACTACCCTGCGCCACCGCGACGACCACGTCGACGTGCTCATGCTCGGCGACAACCTCGTGATCGCGCCCGGCCGCACGATCACCGATCCCCGGCTCGACCACCTCGACATTCCCGAACGCCGGCAGTACAAGCAGCGCCTCGCCGCCGGCACGGGATTCGACGACACCCACCGCGGACTGCTGGTCACACTCCAGCGCCGGCAAGCGGCCCGCCGCAACCGGCCCGGCGGCTACTGGATCGCGGAAACCGACCCGGCCGCGGCCTATCAGGCCATCCGCGCCACCATCCCCGTCGACGAGATACCATGGGCGATCGTGGCGACAGACGGCGCCTACACACCCATGGAACACCTGGGAATCACCGACTGGCCCGCCATCAGCGCGATGACCGCGGCAGATCTGCACGACATCCTGACCCGCTGCCACACCTGGGAAGGCGACGCCGATCCCGGCGGGCGGACGCTGCCGCGCGCGAAACGCCACGACGACAAAACCCTTGCCGCAGTGCGTATCCAGCCGCAAGCCTGACCCGGTCAACGCAGCCGACCTCATCGTGTGCCACGAAAGTGCGGAATCCGTACCAGCACCGGAACCTCGACGAGGATCACCTAATTCCGCTGTGGAAACAGCGGTCCTGAATCCGTACGACCTGGACCACTTCCGGGTTCGGTACACGTCGTAGGAACCTGGCAGCATGGATTCATGGCCATGGGAGTGCACGCTCAGCATTCCGGACACATCTCACCTGCGCCGAACGCCGAGGCACCACGCTGAGAAGGTAGGGCTTCGTGACATCACGGGTGAACCTGCTGTGGCGGCAGATCATGAACCTGCTGCGGGAACACGCGCCAGCCACCGCCCGCGAGATCCGTCCTCCAGGCCCTGCAGAGGATGTCCGCGAGCTTCAGCGCCGCATCGGACTCGTTCTCCCAGCCGACCTCGTAAGTTGGTGGGCGCTCATGGACGGCATCGTCGATCGTTACGACCAACGGGCCAGTGACCTGGTGCCACCAGCGTACGTTCCCCTCGCGGTACGGCGAGTCCACGAGGAATACCGGCGGATGTCGGAGTCTGCAGCAACAGACCCGACGTGCTGCGGCCCAGGCCAGGTGCACCAGAACCAGGCGGGTGCTGACGGAGGCCCGTTCTGCACTGCGCTTGTGCCCATCTGCCGAGATATCACCGGCGGCACACTGTGCGTGGATTTGCGTGCCGGCGCCGACCACGGCGTGATCATGACGATGGCGCCCGGCGACGGCTTCAGCGCGACCCACTGGGGAAGCGTGACCGAGATGCTTACCGAGATCGCCGAAAGACTGGACGCCTACGCCAGTCGAATCGAACTTCCCTACGGCGAAAAGCACCCTACGGTCAACGACGAGGGGATGCTCCGATGGCCGTAGGAGAACGTGTCCCGCGGGCAGCAGCGCGGCGGTCAGTTACCGCAAGATCTCCCGCAGGTGACTGACCGCCGCTGGCCACCTGCGGGCCTTTGCCACCCTCACCCCGATCCCCGGCATGCCGCACCTGCTATGACCGGCAACGCGAAACAGAGAACTCGCACAATGTCACTACGGAACCTGCTCGGCAGCCCGCACTATCGTTTGGCCGGCGGCCAGCTCTACGACGATCACCGCGCGCGCTCCCAGTGGATCAACCTTCTCCATACTGGCCGGATTGGCAATGGTCGGTGACGCCTCGGGCATCAGCCCGAGCCTTGAGTTCTCGCGCAGACACGTCGATATCGTGGGCTGTCAGTCAGCCACCTGAACCGGCTCATCCGGGAACCGGCCCGAGAGAAGGTGTTCAACGAGGGTAGAAAGGCTTCGCGGCCGACCCACATTTCCTCTTGTTCGCCGATGCCCAGAGCGGCAAGACGGCGTTCCTGCGCGTGCTGGTCAAGCGGATCCAGCACGCCTACTGGCCCGAAGAGGCCCGGATCATAGCGGTCGACTACCGCCGGGGACTGCTCGGCGAAGTCGACGAATACCTGCTCGGCTACGGCACCAGCGACAAGCACAGTTGCGGCCTGCTCGCCGAGGCGGCCGAGGCGCTACTCAAGAGGCTGCCCGGGCCGGACGTCACACTCAAGCAGCTCCGAGCCAGGAGCTGGTGGCAGGGGCCGGTGATCTTTGTGCTGGTGGACGACTACGACATGATCGCCACCCACAAGGCACACCCGCTGATGCCGTTGCTACCGCTGGTCGTCTACGGCTCGGACATCGGCCTGCACGTGGTGCTGGCGAGGCGCACCGGCGGGGCCGGGCGCGGACTGTTCGAGCCGTTCCTCAGCAGGCTGCGCGAGGTTGGCACACCCGGCTTGTTGATGTCCGGCGACCGGGACGAGGGCCCGCTGCTGGGTGGCATGCGCCCTCAGGTGCTGCCACCCAGCAGGGGCTGGCTGATCGACCGCCAGAGGCAGAGGGACCTCGTCCAACTCGCCTGGCAGCAACCGAACGAATAGCCAGCACGCAGCCGATTGCAGTCGTAATCGATTCGACGAAAGCGCGGTTTTCTATGAAGGGTTGCGCGTCACCGAAAGCGGTCGTGCAGGGTGGGACGGATTCCGGGTCCGGCCGGGGGTTCTGCAATTCAGCGGCGGTCGCAGTGCAGTCGTTCACTTGGCAGCCTGGCCGATGTCACGTTGCGGGCGCGCCGTTCGCCACCGCCGCATCTCCGTCGACCTGCGTCAGGCGTCCGGATGGGCGCATTGGGGCGTATTGGTTGATCGCACCAAGGTGTGGCGAGCGTATTCGGACGCTTCGAGGTTGGCGTCGCCGTGGCGGATGTTTCGCGTGATCATCGCAGGGTGACAGTTCCGCCCGACAATGCCAGGCGCCGGCAGCTTCGTGACCAGTACAAGTGGGCCGACCAGGAGAGGCGCGCAGCGGCGCTGCCGATTCGTCGTGAGCAGCTCGCGGCACCCGTCGATTTCGTGGATGGGCTCGTGCTCTCGGAGGGCTGCGACCACACGTTGCGCCATGCCCGGTCCTGGACAGAGGGCCACGATCTCGACTGGAGTCCAGTCGCCGCGGGGCTTGCCGAACTCGGCGGCTACTGCGATTGCGAGGTCGTCATGAACTGCCCCGACGAGCGACGAAGTCGGTTCGTCACGCCAGCCCAGCTGATCGACCACCGGCCACCGGTCGTCTGCACACGCACCCGGATCGGTGATTGGGAAGGCGACCTGATCGTCGGACGCGGCAACAAGTCGGCGGTCGCTACCCTGGTCGACCGCACCAGCCGCTACCTCAAGCTGGTGCACCTGCCCGGCGATCACAGCGCCGCGACCGTGCGCGACGCCCTCATCGCCGCCTTCGGCGGCCTGCTCCCAGACCTCCGGCTCACCCTGACCTGGGACCAGGGATCCGAGCTCGCGCACCACGGCGATATCGCCACCCTGTTCCGCCAGGGCGTGTTCTTCGCTCACCCGGCAAACCGTGGCAGCGCGGGACAAACGAGAACACGAACGGTCTCGCTCGTCAGTATTTGCCCTAACGCAGCGATCTCTCGATCCACACGCCGGCCGACCTGGCCGCCATCGAGCACCGGCTCAGTACTCGCCCACGCAAGCGACTCGACTGGCGAACACCGCTCGAGGTCTTCCAGGCCGCGATGGCATCATAGAGATCGACACTGTTGCGACGATCGCTCGAATCCGCCGGCGTCGAGGGGCACGAGGAGCCCGAACAGCCGCGTCGCGACCCGTCCGTCGGCGAGCAGCGCCGGCTGTTCCGCCACCACCGCCTCGCCGCCGGACCACGGTCGGCTGTCCAGGAGGACTTCGTTGGTCAGGAGCGCGCTGTCGTTGTGCGCGACGAACAGCCGGAGCCCGTGCACCTTACGGCTGAGCTTGTCCGCGCGCAGCGCTTCCAGCAGCCGATCGAGCAGCGGCTCGACGGACGGCACGGTCTCGGCGAACATGTTGATCTGCGCGCCCAGTACCAGCTCGAACGCCCCGTCCGGATGGTCGTACCGCTCGCGCTGGACCTGATCGGCCGCGGCGCCAGGTAGCAGCAATCCGTCGATGAGGGGATGCAACGCCCCGAGGCTGAACATGTACACCGCGCGGCCGATCGCCTCACGCCACGTGGTGCCGTGCCCGGCGAAGCTCTCGACGAGCCACGGCTCAGCCAGCGCTGGATGCGACACGGCGAAGTCGACCTGCGTCATCACCACGCCTTCCGGGGCGGGGTGCACGACGAGTTTTGTCTCGACACGAGTGTCTTCGCCCAGGGGGATGCCGTGTTCGCGGAGGAAAGCTTCGAACGTCGCTTGCGGTGAAGGCACGCCGCCGTCGCCCTCGACGGCCGGTTCGAGGTCCTTGAACAGTACAGGTTCGGCGAGTTCCAGGTCCGTGAGCTGCGATCCGGCGTTCAGTGCCTCGTTGATCACGGCGAACGTGCTGCTGCGGAACGCGATCCGCTCGAATTCCGTGCGGGTCGCGTACTGGGCGCGATCGAACGCCGCCACGAAAACCGGCTCCTGCGCGAGGAGGACCTTTCCGCGGGAGTCGCGCACGGCGTCCGGATACGTGACGTCCGGCAGCAACCGCCGGACGTAGACCATCGGCAGGAAGACCAGCAGCCGCTCGGCCAGCCACGGCTCGACTCCCGCGCCGGTCAGCCGTTCCCAGAACAGGTCGTCGCTCGGCGGCTCGTCGCCCGCGCAGAACGCGGCGATCCCGACCTCGAGCGCGGCATCGAGCCCCCATGATGCGATCACCGCGGAAGTCTAGAGGAGAAGCAACGGTCGTCACGCGGAACCCGTACCGGCTGGAGCAGCATCGTGGCGTGTCTGATCAGCGCCAGCCGGGGACGTGGCTCGACTGCCGTTCGGCATCGGCAGGGGAGGCGGGTGCTGGCTCCACAGTCGTGAAGCCAGCACCCTGGTGGGGTTATGGGGTGGTGTTGATCTGGATGCTGGTCCAGCGTTGGTTGGGGTTGCCAAGGTCGGCCCACTGGCCTACGGGTGTCGCGTTGGCGGTGCCGTTACCGAGGGCTTCGGCGACTTTGGCGGAGTAGACGCTGCGGAGGGCGAGGGTGCCGTTGGCGGCGGTGGTGAATTCCCATTGCTGGTTGACACCGTTGTGGCAGGTGTATTGGGTGATCGAGGTTCCGTTGTTGTAATTGGGGGCAAGGTCGAGGCATTTGCCGGAGTTCTGGTTCTTGAGGTTGTACTTGTTGTCGCCGAGCGGGGTGAGTTTCCAGACCTGCTTGGCGCCGGCGACGCAATCCCAGAGTTCGGTGCCGGCGCTGTCGCGCAGTGCGTCCTGGCCGACGCCGGCGACCTGGATGCACCGTCCGCCGTTGGCGTTCTTGAGCTCGATCGAACCGGGTGTCATGGTGACGGTCTTGTAGTCGATGGTGCTGCCGCTCTCATTGCTCCAGTCGATCCGTCCGTTCTGGAAGACGTTGCGGCGGCCCTTGGGCAGGGGGAGTTCGTCGGTGGTGGGGTAGCCGAGGTAGGACTTCTCGGCGCCGAGGGCATTCCAGCGGGCGCGGATATTGCCGTAGATGGCGTGGGCGCCGGTGGCGGGGTGCCAGTAGATGGCGGTGCCGTTGCTGAAGTTGACGTACTTGCCGACCCCGTCGGAGGCGGTGAGGGTGTCGGATGTCGGCTGCCCGAGGAAACCGGATTCGTAGCCGAGTTCGGCGTACTTCTTGTAGATCTCGCCGTGGACGGCCATGACCCCGTTGGTCTGGGAGCGGTAGAGCGCGCCGGTGGAGAACCGCTGACGCTCGACGCTCGGGACACTCGCCTCGGCGAGCTGGGCCTGACGTTCGCTTTCGATCGGGTGCCCCAGTGGCCCGGTTTCGTAGCCGAGGGCCTTGTGCCGGGCGTGGAAGTCGCCTGTGATGGTGATGCCGCCGATATTGGGCATCCAGTAGACGGATCCGCCGGTGAACCGGTTGTAGTAGCCGGTGCCGTTGCCGAAGCCGGTCTCGTCGGTGGTGGGGTAGCCCAGCGGTCCGGTCACGTCACCGGTTTGGCTCCAGGTGACGCCGATCCCGCCGTGGACTTCGTGGGCGCCAGTGGCCGGGCTCCAGGCGATAAAGAGAGACTCCGCGCTTCCAAAAGCGTAGGAAAGACGAAGTATTTGGCCGTCGGCAGCGGCGGTGTGCGAGTGGATACTGCCGCCGAGGACGTTCGGGCCCCCGAGTGCGAGGAACTTGTCGAGGATGGGGCCGTTGTAGACGACTCCTGTACTGTAGGTGATGCTGGCCACGGGGCGGGTATAGCGGGTGTAGTAGATACGCCCGTGTTCGTGCTCACGGTAGCCGAGGTTGTTGGTATCCAGTACCGGGTCTGCGATTGCTCGCCCGAGACGCTCGCGGGCGTAGTTGTCGCGGCGGTAGGTCAGGTCGAACGGTGACGGCGGCACTGGGGTGTCCACTTCCCATCCGGTGCCGGCATAGCTCTTACCCTCCGGGTAGAGGTAGAGCCTGTCGTTTCCCTTGGGGCTGAACAGGATCATGAGGGGATGGAGGCACCATGTGGCCTCGTCTTTGAACGCGGGTGTGCCATCGGTGGGAGAGACGGTCACATAGGCCTCTTGCGGGCTGCCGCCTCCTCTTTTGTTCTTGTCCCAGCGGAGGTAGTTGTTGGGACGGGCGGTCGACTGTAGCGAGAAGCAGGTGGGGTCGGAGAGCCCGGGTTCGATCTTCCACGCCTGTTCGGGGTGGTTACCCGGTTGCCACAGGGTGAGCGTTGCGCGGCCGTTGGAGTCGGTGAGGTAAGCGTTATTCGATACTGTAGAGAAGGTTCTCAGGGACTGGGATAGGTTCTGGTCTTGGCCGACGCGCAGGAAGCGTTCTCGGTCAACCGGCGATCCGCCCAGCGCGGTGTCGGCGGCGGTGACGAGCGCGGGGTGAAGTCGGCTCTTCTCTGCGCGGGTGCGGATCTCGGTGATCTGGCGGACGTATTCCTCGTCGCGTTTGCGGAGTGCGTTGTCGATGTCGCGTAGGTGGGCGTCTTTGGCGCCGTGGTCGATGAAGGCTTTCCAGTCGGCGGGGTTGCGGCTGCGGACGGCGGCTTCGGCGGCTCCGTGGACTTCGGTGTCGCGTGGTGCGCGGCTCCAGATCTCGATGACGAAGTCTTGGTCGCTGAGGTTGACCAGGGCGGTGTCGCCGCGGATGCCGAGGGCGTGCCAGGCGGCGTTGGCCTTGGCCTCTCGTGCGCGCTCGGCCGCTTTCTCCGCTTCGGATTTGGCCTCGTCCTCCCTGATCAGCCGGTCGACGTCCTTGCTGTGCTCGTCGAAGACTCCGACGGTGAGGAAGGTCCACTGTGCTTCGGCGGTGCCGCTCAGCGCGGCCCGGGCTGCCTCCTTGACCGCGGTGTCCTTGTGGTTGTCGGCGTGGAGGTCGAGGTAGACGATGAACTCATAGACCGACTTCCCCAGGACGGTGTTGTCGGCCGGGATGCCGAGCAGGGCGGCGGCTTTGGCTTTGGCGGTACGTTCCTCTTCCTGCCGGGCGCGGCGCTCGGCCACGATCGCCTGATCCTGGACGTTGGCCGCGGCCATGCCGGACTTGATGAACGTGGTGCAGGCGTCGTCGCTCTCGCCGAGAGCGGCGACGGCGGCGTCCTTGACCTTCCGGTGCTCGGGCTCGAGCGGCTTCTGCTTGTCCAGGTCGTCGGCCGCGTAGTACATGGCGGCGGTGAAGTTGCGGTCGGTGAGGATCAGCAGTTCCGGGCCGGCGACGATGCCGAGAATGGCGGCTGCTTTGGCCTTTTCGGCATCGGTGGACTGCGCCAGGGTGGCCTTTGGTGCTTGCCGAGCCGGTTTCTGGGGAGCCCCGGGCAGCGCGCCGACGGTCAGGGGCATCGGAGCCGGAGGCGTCGCGGCCGGTGGTGTGGCGGGGCTTGGGGCCGCAGGTGTGCTGGGGCTGACGTCAGGTGCGGCGGTGGCTGGTGCGGCGGCGAGCATGCTGAACGCCATGACGGCTGCGGTGAACACCGCGGCCGACCGTCCTGGATGTTGTCGCGGCAGGCGCGATGCCGCTGTCGATCTACCGGAACGTCTCACAACTAATCCCCCTCTTGATGGCATGATGATTGAATCAAATGGTGTATTACCGCTCAGCGGAAACCGCCCCTTCAGGGCGGCGAGAGAAACGCGAGCCTGACGACAACTAGCGCCCATGACAAATTGCCGTCAATAGGCCTGGGCAACCGAAACGCAGCCGTGATCAACGGAGGCAAATTGCTGTGATCGCCGTCACGTTGTGATGGGGAGTGCTTGCGAGGATGTGCCATAGTTTCCCGGCTGCGTGATCGCGCGGCTACTGGGGGGAGTGGAAATCGTGGTGAAGGTTGCTGCCGTCTGCAGGGCGCTCGCGATCGGATTGGCGATCACACTTTCCTTACCCGGCAACGCTTCTGCCGTCGTCAGGGGTTCGGCGGGGCACGGCGTGGCGGGGATCGAACAGTCGCCGTGGTATCCGATGGTGCGCCAGATCGCTCTCTATCACGGGGAGACGCTAGTTCGAGCCTCGGCGTGGCAGGCAATATGGTCAGACGAAGGGGAATCCGCACTGCAGCGATTCGTGTTATCCGGATTCCGGGAAGCGCGGGAGCGTGCCCAGCAGAATTCGGCCAGAAATCGCGATTTCGTCCAGCGTGTGCTGGCGACATATACCGTCGAGTACTCGCCGAGGGTTCACGCCGCCGCGAAACAGGCCTCCCAGGGCAGTGACGCTGACCGGGATCGTTTCGTGCGGATCGGTTTCGCTGAAGCGAAAGCGCTCGACACCGCCGCCCGGGAGTCCGATGAGCAGCATCGGCAGGTGATCGCTGCGGAGGAGCGGGACTTCGTCCGCCTGCTGAGCGTCTCCGATCCTGGTGAGCAGGTCCGGCTGGCCGCGCAGCATGCTCTGCGCCCGGGAAGCACGGACACCGATGTGCGGGAGTTCTTCGCCACCGGGTGGATGGCGGCGGCGGCGCTGGATGTGGAGATCTTCCGGCTCCGCACGCAGGACGCGGGGGTCCAGTATCACGCGGTGATCCCGCGGCTGGTGGCTGACGCCGAGGCGGCCGAGCTCGAGGCCCGCAACGCTGGGGAGGCCGCGGCGGAGCAGGCCCGTCTGGTCGCCGCCCGGGCCTGGGCCACCACGCGGGAGAAGGCCGAGGAAGCACGGCAGGCGTGGGAGACCGAACGGCGGCTCTGTCTCGAGCAGGCCCGGTACTGGCAGACGGTGAAAGACCGAGCGGCCGCGGAAACCGACCCGGTCTGGGCGGCGATCGTGACGGGCGCAGAGAAACAGCGCGGCGGCTGGACGACGGAAACGACGTTCGCCGGCGACGAGGCCGGACGGTGGGCAGGAGCCCGCGACCAGGCTCAGCAGGGCTATGACCGGATGACCACCCGCCCCTGACCGGCAGGTGCGTTCCGCCTGGCCACGACCCGACCGTGAGCCAGGTGTTTCTGACACAGATCGTTCTTCGAGGGTGGGGTGTGTTGTGCGAATGCCGAGACGGATGCGCCGCGCGAGACAAGGAATCCTGACCAGCCGGTGGTGCCGGCGAACCGTGGTGGTGACCCTGGCCGCCGCCCTGGTGGCCGGGGGAGCAGGACCGGGCAGCTCGGTCGCCGCCCTCTCCGCGCCAGGCGCCCGTCATAGCGAGTGGCAGCCGCCCGCCAGCCCCGCCGCGGCCAGCGAGCCAACGCCGCCGGCGTCCGGGCCGGAAGGCGATCCGGAGCAGGAAGCGGTCCTGCGGCAGCTGCAGCTGGACTTGCTGGCCGACATCGCCGCGTTCGACGAGGACGAGGAGGTCCGGGCCGCCGCGCGGGACACCCTGCGCAAGGCTGAAGCCGGCGACGCGACCGCAATCCCGGCGTTCTTCGACCACGGCCAGCAGGACGCCAAGGCGGCGGCGAGGAAACGCAAAGCCGACGCCGACGCCTTCAACCGTGCTGTGATCGAACCGCTCGCCGGTACCGGCGGCCCCGTGTTCAACGCCGCTGTGGCCCGCGCGCTGGCCGGCAACGCCTACGACCGGGCCGACTTCCTGGCCTTCGGCCGCGACATCGCCGCCGAACAGGACCGCCGTGAGGGCGCCTATGACACGGAACTGAAGAACCGGCGGCGGATGCACGTCCAGGTCGCCGCCGACCGCGGAACTCCCGAGGTGTCCGCGGCGGCGAAGGCAGCGCTCGCCGCCGGGGACGCCGCGATCGCGGAATTCCTCAAGACGGGATACCTGGCCGCGGCTCAGCGCGACGCCGACGCGCGGGAGCGGTATCTGGCCGAGCTGGAACAGAAACGCAAGGACGCGGTCGCGGCATCGGATCTGGCGCAGCGGACCGCGCGGGCGATGCGCGCCCGGACCAACCTGCTCGCCGCGCACGCCGACGGGGTCAAAGCCCTGGAGCGCACCGCGAACGACATGACCTCCGCGGCGAACATCTCCCGCGAGACCGCCCGGTTGCTCGCCTCGGATCAGGCCGGGCACACCTACCACCCGGAGCTGTACCAGCGCGCGAAAGGCGACGTCGCCCGCGAGGTCGGCCGCGCCGTCACCGACGCCCGGGCCGCGCAGGCGGCGTCCGCGGGTGCGAAGACCCAGGTCGACATCCTGCTGCAGAACGGGATGCCGCACGGCGCGCAGTGGGCGAAGGTCGTGGAAGGCATGGCCGCCGCCGCGGACGCGGCGAAACGCGCCGCCGAGACCGCCGCCCACGCCGTCGACGCGATCTCCGCCGACGCGGCGGCCACCGACGCCGCCGAGAAGGCCAAAGCACACCAGGAGAACGCCCGGCAGTGGCGGCTCAACGCCGAATCCCACGCCGCCGCGGCCGCCCAGCTCGCACAGGCCGCCAAAGACCAGGCCACCGCGGCAGCCGAGGCCGCCGAGCTGGCACGCCAGGCGCGGGTCGACGCCGAAACCGCGCTTCGCAACGCCCGCGTTCACGCCGCGAACGTCAAACAAGCCCGTGTGGACGCCGAACGCGAACGCGACGTCGCCGCCGCGAAACGACAAGAGGCCGAGCATTGGCGCCAGCAGGCCGCCGCGAAACGGCAGGAAGCCGAAGCCAAACAACTCCAGGCCGCCCAGCACCGCGACGCCGCCCAGCGCGACGCCGCCACCGCTCACCAGAAACGCCTGGACGCCGAGGCCCAGCAGCGGATCGCGGCAGGGAAACGCGGAGACGCCCAAGCCCAGGAACAGATCGCCGCTGACGCCGCCCGAGACGCCCGCGCCCAGGAGAAGATCGCCTCGGACGCCAACACCAGCGCCCGCAGCGAGGAAGCCAACGCGTTCCGGGCACGGGACGAGGCCGCGGCGATCGCCCAGTCCGCGGACACCACGGACAAGAAGGCCACCGCCCTGGAAAACCTGGCGCAGCGGATGCAGCAATCCACCGAGGTCGTACAGGCGGACAAAGACAAGGCATGGGCCGCGGCTCACGCGGCGCGAGCCGACGCCAACAAGGCCAAGGACGCCGCACTGACCGCCCGTGGCCACGCCGACGACGCTCAAGCGGCAGCGGGCCGGGCCCGCGGGGCCGCGATCGAAGCCGACGCCGCCGCCGGACGGGCCCGCGCCCACGCCGACGCTGCGCAGGCCGCCGCCGCCGAGGCACGTGCGGCCGCCCGCGAAGCCGAAGTCGCCGCCGAGAAGGCCCGCGCCGCCGCGAACGAGGCCCAGGCCGCAGCGGCCCGAGCCAACGAGGCCGCCACCCGCGCTGAACGAGAAGCCGCCGCCGTTCATGCCGAAGCACTGCGCGCCCGCGCCTCCGCCGAGGAAGCGACCGCGGCCGAGGCCCGCGCGGCGGAGAACGCGCGCAACGCCGCGAACCTCGCGCAGCAAGCCGCCGTGGAAGCAGCCATCACTCTGGACGCGGCCCACCGCACCCGGGATGAAGCGAACGCCGCTGGCGTCGAGGCAGCCACCGCCGCCACCCAAGCCGGCATCGCCGCCCGCGCCGCGACCGCGTCGGTGCAGTCCGCGTCGGGCATCGCGGCACCGGCGGATCAGGCCATCACCATCGTCAGCCCCTTCACCGGTGCGGACATCGACGCCGACTTCATCATCCAGGTCGCCAACCGCGCCAAGGACGTCGGCAACAGCCAGGTGGAGGCCGCCCAGGCCGCCGCCACAGACGCCGCCGCCCAGGCCCAGCGCGCCGCGGACGCCGCCCGCAACGCCGCCGCCGACGTCGCTCCCGCCTACCAGGCCGCATCCGCCGCGGCCAGTTCCGCTGCGGCCGCCGCCCGCTCCGCCGCAGCCGCGCAACAGTCCGCGGCCGACGCTGCGATCCACGGAGCCGCAGCGCGCAAGGCCGCAGCCGAAGCCGACGTCGTCGACGCCGGCGCCCAGGCCGACGCGCAAGCCGCTCGAGCGGCGGCGAATCAGGCCGCCGCGGATGCCGCACTCGCCGGACGCCTCGCTGACCAGGCTGAAGCCGATGCCCGCGCCGCCCGTAAGGCAGCCGACTCCGCTACCACCGCGGCGAACGAGGCCAGCGCCGCCGCCACCCGGGCCGAACAAGACGCTGCTGCCGCCCAGCAGGCAGCAGAACAAGCCCAGCGTGACGCCGACGCCGCCCGTACAGCCGCCAACCGGGCCGCAGAGCATGCCCGCGACGCCGACCAAGCGGCGAGCAGAGCCGAAAACTACGCCAAAGACACAGAATCCCGAGCCAACAACGTCGCAGCCGTCTCCGCGGACATCCAGAAGCAACTGGCCGAACTCCAAGAGAAACTACGCCTGGAGCACGAGGCACGGCAGCGCGCGGAGGTGGAACAGGCCATCACCGACGACAGTGAGATCCCTGAGCTGACGCAGGCGGAAGCCGATGCGCTGCGAACCGAGAAGGGGCAAGCCGCTGTCGACGACTACAACCGCGCTCGCGCCGAGGCCAACAAGCCGCTGCTTGACTTCATCGTCGCCGAGGGCGGACAGATCATCCTCGACATCGTCGGCTTCACCGATGCCAAACGGTGCTTCACCGAGGGTGACTTCATCGCCTGCGTCATGACAGTCATCAACGCCCTGCCCATCCTCAAGATCGCGTCCGTGCTCAGCAAGATCCCTGACGCCGTATCCGCCGTCGTCCGGATCGTCAAGGGAATCCGGACCTTCAAGGATCTGAAGGTCGCGGGGCGACGGCTGGCCAGCGAACTGCGGGATTTGGCCCAGCGACTGATCAGGTGCAAGCCGGCTGCCGTGAACAGTCTCGCCGGGCCTGGTTGCGAGGTGCAGACGAAGCCCCAGCGTGACCCGCACGCACCGCCGGTGAACGATCCTCGGCGGGATCCTTACCCTTTCCCCGGACCTCTCCCCGAACCCGGCCCTGGCGAGGAGAACAACGACAGGAAATGCCCTGACGGCTCAGCCGGCTGGGTCGTCAACGACCGGATGCAGAACTTCACCTACAACAATGTCCCCGCAAGCCGCGCCACCGGTGGAACAGCGTGCGTTATTACAGTAGTGCCCCGAGAGGACGGCGACCCGGACACTCCTGTCGGGCACATCGAGAACGTCACCCACCGGTCGCACCTCATCGCCTCGATGTTCGGCGGAGTGCATAATGTGCAGAACATCGTACCGCTGCACAGGCTGGCCAACACGCCTGTCATGCAATGGGACATTGAAGAGCCGATCGCTCGAGCTGTGCGCCAGGGCGAAAGAGTCTATTATCGGGTCAGCGCCTACTACAACAGTCCGGGAGACGCGTTGCCGGCCAGGCTGTATATCAAGGCATGGGGTATGAAAGGCAACTTCCGGTGTCTCGCATTAGTGGAGAATGTCCCCAACCCGCCGCGGGCAGTGTGCCAGTAAAATAGTCGCTCTGCGAACAGTTCGCTGAGAGAGTCATGTCGGGACCAGGTCGCTGGCCCGGCATGATACTGTCTGACCTGGCGTCGGATACTGTGAAGGAGCTCGCGTTGACTATCGCCGACTATCGCCTTGAAGTGGATAGTATTGCCGCCGCGCTTGATTGGAGCGGCTCCGTGGCTCCCGAAGTGGACTGGGATGTCGTCGAGCGTCGCCTGAAAACGCCCCTCCCGGCTGATTACAAAGAATTCATGACCAGATTCCCGTCGGGAATGTTTCGTCACGTGGTCAGGCTCATCAATCCAATACAGGGCAACGGCTACCTTGAGGCTTTTCAGGGTGATTTCGATCAGGCTCTGGCCAATGTGAAGACAGCCAGGGAATACGAATATGATACTTATCCGCCATTTCCCGAACCTGGCGGAGTTGTGCCGTTCGCCACCGACGACACAGGTGGCGCATTCTTCTGGCTTCTCTGGACGCCCGACCCTGACAAATGGCACGTGGTTTACCTTAGTCGGCATAGCCCGGACGCGTGGACGCGAACGAAGCGGACGATGACGGCAGTGATGCTCGAACTTGCGAAGAATCAAGGTAAGCGAAACATCCTTGGCTGGGACATGTCCCGGTATGAGCAATCATTCAACCCGTTGACCTTATAGGCTTCGGGTTTTCTAGACACTTTGCGGCCACTCAATCCGGCCAGACCTGGGAGAACGATGGCGCGCGCCGAAGCCTCCTCGCTCGTCGGCGAGATCGCCGCCCTATTGGGCTGGCAGTGGCAGTTCACTCCCGAGAGATCTTGGGCACTCGTCGAGCAGGATCTGGGCACCGCGCTGCCGTCGGACTACAAGGAGCTGCTTACCCGGTTCCCAGGCGGGGTGTTCAGACGGATCGAGATCGACAGCCCGGTCGCCAACGATCAAGCATGGGTGAAGTACAAGAACGCCCTCGATGAACTGCTGCAGATCCTCGGGGACGAGGATCTCGAGTACCTCGACAAAGTCGACTACACCCTGTATCCCGAACCTGGGGGCTTGCTGCCGTGGGGATCCGACGGCCAAGGTGGAACCTTCTGCTGGATCACCGATTCCGGCGACCCCGACAGATGGAGGATCACTTACCACGACCAGAGCGCGGACGAATGGCGTGAGCATCCCGGGCCGGTCACCCAGCTCCTCTACGAGATCCTCACCGGCAGTGGGCAGGACAACCTTCTGCGTTGGGACTTGATGGACCTGCCCGTGGAGTACATCCCCTTCGCCGACCGTTAGCTCTTTGAGACTGTGCGAGACGGCCTCAGAGTAGACCGCTGTGGCTACGGCGGTTGAGTATGTTTCGTCATGCGGGAAGAAAGTCAGCATGCCGGCACAGGAACCTGTCTCCACGCCGCGATGCGGCGATGACCGGTCTCCGGCACGGCGACACTGCGGCTTGCGGCGTGTGCTGATGGTGCTCGTTCCTGTCCTGTTGATGCTCGTCGTACTAGGTGGAGCTGCGTTCAATTCCAAGGTGGCGAACCACGTCGGCTACGCCCTGCCGGGAGAAAGAGGCCTTCCGTACCGGATTCACTACAACGGCAGGGACTATCGCAGCGACGTGACGTGCGCCGCCGCGCGATGGTGCGAAGACGATCGAAACCCGGAACAGCGCGCAAGGCCGTACTGCGCGTCTCGTGCTGAGCTCGACCTTGCGAAGGGACACAGCGGAACACGGCTGGTGAAGATCGATGAGGTCTTCACCCTGTTCGGACCTTCACATCCCATATTTACCGCTGGTGCCCTCCCGTCGGGTGAGACAGCGACAGCAGTCATCGTCGAGACCGCTGCTGACTGCTATTTGACCTACGCCCCGATGGGCAGTCCTTAGCGAGTGAAGGGGGCTCGTGGCGTCAGTTGGGCCACGCCCGAGCTAGAGCCCTGCCATCGCGGATCGCCGCACCACCTGGGTGCAGTCGGGATCCAGCCGTGGTGTAGGGCAGATCGAGACGTTAGAACTTCGGCACAACGCTTCCGGGCCGGACAAGATCAGTTCAGCTGAAGGCGACAACGACGAGACCTGAACAGGAGTTACCCACCGTGGACGAAGGTTCGGCCAAGGCAAACCGAAGCAGATTGGGCTGCGGGCGCGCTATCATCGCAGGTCAGCAAGTGTGCTCCCCGCAGGCGCGGGGATGATCCGTAGTGGCCCGGCGTGCCGCGCCACCGCTCGGCGTGCTCCCCGCAGGCGCGGGGATGATCCGCGCAGCGAGGCAGGTAACGCGAACATCGCGAAGTGCTCCCCGCAGGCGCGGGGATGATCCGTAATGGCGTGGGAGACAATCGAAGGCAATGGCGTGCTCCCCGCAGGCGCGGGGATGATTCGCGCGGTAATGCCGCTGATCCGCGAACGTGTAGTGCTCCCCGCAGGCGCGGGGATGATCCGGGAGACCCGGAACCCGCCGACCGACCGAAAGTGTGCTCCCCGCAGGCGCGGGGATGATCCGTGGTGGTTTTCTACGACGACGGGAAATACTGAGTGCTCCCCGCAGGCGCGGGGATGATCCGCGCTCGGCGGCACCTGCGTGACCCTGGGCCGCGTGCTCCCCGCAGGCGCGGGGATGATCCGAAGGGGGGCGGCACCAATCGGGGCAGGCGGAGGTGTGCTCCCCGCAGGCGCGGGGATGATCCGTCTGACCAGTCAACGGAAAGCGGCCCCGCACCGTGCTCCCCGCAGGCGCGGGGATGATCCGGTGCACCGGCGCGATGGCGCGACGGTGGACGGGTGCTCCCTGCAGGCGCGGGGATGATCCGAACGCGAGCGGTACGTGGAGAGCTATCGGGTCGTGCTCCCCGCAGGCGCGGGGATGATCCGCGGCCTGGCTGGATCGAACTGACCACCGCTCCGGTGCTCCCTGCAGGCGCGGGGATGATCCGGTGGCGTGGCCGTGGCCCACGAACGACAGTGTGCTCCCCGTGGGTGCAGGGATAGTTCGCAAAGACGGGACCTTGAGCTGCTCTCTGCGCATCAAGGTCCCGCGTACGTGGGGATAATCTGCTGCGTCTGCAGGTCGAGCAGCGCCCACGGTGCACTCTCCGCGATGCTGAGTGGATCCGCTGTGGGCGTCCCCGCAGTACGGTCGAACGCCGGGTGCTTCCGCAGCTATGGTGATCAGCCGGTGTGGTCACGATTTTGTCGGTGCCTCGTGCGATAGTGCGCCCCTCGCGTGACGGGGAGGGTGGAGGTGCTGATGGGGCCGGAGTCGTTGAGTGCGTCCGCGCGATCGGTGTGGGCGAAGTCGGTGGATGAGGCTGGTGGTTGGTTGCCGTTGTGGCAGCACATGGACGATTCGGCTGATGTTGTGGCCGGCTTGTTCAGGGACTGGTTGCCGGTGAGCGTTGTGCGCCTGCTTGCTGAGGAGTTCGACGGGGATATTGACCAGTGCCGGGCCGCGGTGAGGTTTCTTGCCGGTGTGCATGATCTGGGCAAGGCGACGCCTGCGTTTGCGGTCCAGTGCACGGTGCTGGCGCAGCGGATGGGTGAGCATGACCTGTACCTGCCGCTGAGTAAGTCGGAGCTGCCGGACCGGCATCTGACTCATCATTCTGTGGCTGGTCAGCATTTGCTGGTTCGATGGTTGCTTGAGCAGCGGTGGCCGAAGTCTGCAGCGCGGTCGTGGGGTGTGGTGGTCGGCGGCCATCACGGTGTCCCGCCTGCTGCGGTCGATGAGCGGGCTGCGAGACCACGTGAGGTCCCTTGGCTGTACGGAGAGGGCCGGTGGGTGGAGGTTCAGCGGGAGCTGGTTGCGCGCATGGCCACGCGATCGGGTGCCTTGGAGCACTTGCCGGTGTGGGGTGAACGCGTGCTGTCGGCGCGGTTCCAAGTCCTTGTCACGGCCTTGGTGATCATTGCTGATTGGATTGCCAGCAACAGTGATTTGCTTGCCTTCCATGGTGACCGGCTGCCGCAGGTGACTGAGGCGCCGGAGCGTGTGCTGCGGGCGCTGGAGGTGTTGCGTCTTCCGGTGCCGTGGCAACCGGACGTGGATGTGGTCGACGTCGAGGTTGCGGCGTTGTTCGCGTCGCGGTTCCAGCTGCCGGAGGGGGCGACACCGCGACCGGTTCAGGTGGCCGCGTGCGAGGTCGCGCGGATGATGCCGGAACCGGGGTTGCTCGTGATCGAGGCGGCGATGGGGGAGGGCAAGACGGAGGCGGCGTTGGCCGCGGCGGAGATCATGGCTGCCCGGTGGGGGGCGGGCGGGTTGTTGGTGGCGTTGCCGACTCAGGCCACGAGCGATGCCATGTTCGCCCGGGTGATGGCCTGGCTGGACGCGATCGGTGCCGACGAGCAGCAGGTGGGTGGTTCCATCATGCTCGGACATGGGAAGGCGCGGTTCAACCGCTTGTTTCAGGGGCTGGTGCGGGCGGGACGTTTGGCTGAGATCGGGTGCGACGATCACGATGCACGGGGTGGGCGCGCGGTGATCGCGCATTCGTGGTTGTCGGGGCGGAAGAAGGCGCTGTTGGCCAATTTCGCGGTGGTGACGATCGATCAGTTGTTGTTCGCGGGGTTGAAAGCGCGTCATCTGATGCTGCGGCACCTGGCGTTGGCGGCCAAGGTCGTGGTGATCGATGAAATTCACGCTTATGACGCGTATATGAACTCCTACTTGACCAAGGTGCTCACCTGGCTGGGTGTGTATCGGATTCCGGTGGTGGCACTGTCGGCGACGTTGCCCGCCGGTCAGCGGCGGATGCTGGTGCAGGCCTACCTGCGCGGCCGCGACCGACACACCGCTGCGGATCTTGCCTGCCTCGACGGCGATATCGGCTACCCGGCGCTGACCTGGACCTCCGGCGACGCGGTGTCGACGCGGATCGCGGACTCCTCCGGCAGAGCGACTCGTGTGCTGGTCGAGAGATTCGCCGATGGGCTCAATGATCACGATGAGCTGGTGGCGTTGCTGCGTGACAAACTCTCCCGTGGTGGAACAGCACTGGTCGTGCGGAATGTGGTCAGCCGTGTGCTGGAGACGGCCGAGCGGCTGAAAAGGGAGTTTCCCGGCGAGGTGACAATCGCCCACTCCCGGTTCATCACGGCCGACCGCTTCCATAATGACCAAGCACTCTTGGGCAGTTTCGGGCCACCGGATCGTGCGGTGGCGAGGCCAGCGCGGCGCATCGTCGTGGCGTCGCAGGTGGTGGAGCAGTCGCTGGATGTCGACTTCGACCTTCTGGTTACGGATCTGGCGCCGATCGACCTGATCCTGCAACGGATCGGGCGGTTGCACCGACATCAGCGAGGTGCTGATCAGAACGAGCGCCCGGAACCGCTGCGCACGGCGAGGGTCTACGTCACCGGCGCGGACTTCACGCAGGCCCCGCCTGCCCTGGAACCGCTGGCTGAACGCCACGTCTACGGCGCGCACGCCCTGCTACGTGCTGCCGCCGTCCTGCGGGAACGTTTCGGAGCGTCCATCGAGCTGCCTGGCGATATCGCGCCACTGGTTCAAACGGCCTACGGACCTGACGATATCGGCCCCGAGCAGTGGCGCGAGGCGATGACCGCGGCCGCGGAGTACTGGGAACAGCGAACGGCGAATCGGGAGGATAAGGCCAAGACCTTCCAGATCACGGAACCGCCGATGCCCGGCACCACGATCAGCGGGTGGGTATCGGCCGGAGTCGGTGAGGCCGACGACGAGACCGCCCGGGGACAGGGACAGGTGCGTGACGGCGCGCCGAGCCTGGAGGTGCTCCTGGTCTGCGACGACGGGAGCGGCCAGTGGCGCACGCCTTCATGGCTCGGTGACGATGACGGAGGCCTGCTGATACCCACGCAACAGACCCCTCCGGATCACGTGGCGGAAGTGATGGCGTCCTGCACGCTCCGGCTGCCGCTGACCTTCAGCAATGCCGCCGCAGAGGACGAACTGTGGCAGGCCACGCCACC
Organism: Amycolatopsis coloradensis; assembly: GCF_037997115.1. Classification (NCBI taxonomy): domain Bacteria; kingdom Bacillati; phylum Actinomycetota; class Actinomycetes; order Pseudonocardiales; family Pseudonocardiaceae; genus Amycolatopsis; species Amycolatopsis coloradensis. The sequence goes on along the minus strand of NZ_CP150484.1, from coordinate 6,033,815 downwards.
AGCGTGGGAAGACTCACCGCTGATCTACCGCCAGCCAGCCCTACGGATCGACCAGGACGGGTGGGGCGAGATCACCGGTCGTCGCGTCCGTTACACCTCCGCCAATGGGCTGGAGGTATACGACGATGTCAGCTGATGAGCGTCACCTGGGCTCTCAGACCAGCGGAGACACTGCGCCTGCCTGTGCGTGGAAGTCGAAAGGAATTGAGGTATTCCAAGTTGATGAGTAATGCCTCGAACAACAGCGGATTTAATCTGCTGGACGAGCCGTGGATCACGGTGCTTCCGTTCAAGGGTCGTGAGCGGGAGGTGTCGATGCTGGAGGTGTTTGAGCAGGCCTCGAGGCTTGCGGTGATCGGTGGGGAAGTGTCGACGCAGGCGTTCGCGATCACGCGTCTGTTGTTGGCGCTCCTGCACCGCGCGGTTGCCGGGCCGGAGGATCAGCCGGCGTGGGCGCGGCTGTGGGACCTGACCGAACTGCCGATGGAGCAGATCGAGAAATACGCCCATAAGGTGCGGCACCGGTTCGATCTCTTCGATGAGCAGGCCCCGTTCTTTCAGGTGCCGGGACTGCGGACGGCGAAGAACGAGGTGTCCGGGCTGGAGAAGATCGTCGCGGACGTCCCGAACGGTGAACCGTTGTTCACGACCCGGTCGGCGTCGGATCTCTCCCGGATCAGCGCGGCGGAAGCGGCCCGGTGGCTGGTGCACACGCACGCGTTCGACCCGTCAGGCATCAAGTCAGGCGCGGTAGGCGACCGCAAAGTCAAGAACGGCAAAGGGTATCCGATCGGGCCGGGGTGGTCTGGGCAGATCGGTGGCGTGTTGGCGCAGGGTGTCACGGTGCGGGAGACGTTGCTGTTGAACCTGATTGCCCGGGATGCCGGCACCTATGTCGGAGTCGGCGGGGCCGCGGATGTGCCGCCGTGGGAGCGTGATGTCGACGGCCCGGCCTGGTCCGAAGAGCTCCCCGTTGCGGGGGCGATTCAGCTGTATACCTGGCAGACGCGCCGGGTTCGGCTGCAGGGTGATCGAGACGGCGTGACGGGCGTGGTGCTGGCCAACGGTGACCGGATGCAGCCTCAGAATCGGCAGAATGTCGAGCCGCACACGGCGTGGCGCCACAGCGAGCCGCAGAGCAAGAAGGCCGGGCGGACGGTCTACATGCCGCTCGGGCACGATCCGGGGCGTTCGGTGTGGCGAGGGCTTGCGGCGATGCTGCCGTCGATCTCATCTCGGCGGAGCAAGGCTGGGGAGCCGGCGTCGTGGCTGGCTCCTGGTGTGCTGCAGTGGTTGTGCGATCTGGCTGAGAACGACCATCTGCCCGAGGATTTCGTGGTGCGTCTGCGGGTTCACGGCGCGGTGTACGGGGCTCAGAACGCGACGGTCGCGGAGATCATCGACGACGTGCTGCCGATGTCGGTGGTACTGCTTCGTCAGGACCGCCCGGATGCGGGCAGGGCCGCCGAAGGCGCCGTCGGTGACGCCAGCCAGGTGGCCGGATATGTGTGGCGGCTGGCGGAGAACCTCGCTCAGGCAGCCGGCGCCGGACCGCAGTCCGGTGCCGGCGACCGGGCCAGGGAAATCCTCTACGCGGCGCTGGAGCAGCCGTACCGGTCGTGGCTGGCAGGGCTGCGCCCGCGGCAAGATCTCATCGCGGCTAGGTCCGCGTGGCAGGTGCTTGTCCGTGATCGATGTCGGCCGATCACGGCGGAGCTGATCAGAAATGCTCCCACGGCCGCGTGGACCGGCCGCGAAGTCAACCAGCGTCTGGTGAACGTGCCCTTGGCCGAGGTCTGGTTCAACGCAGCCTTGCGCAAAGCCCTGCCTCTGGCATTCACCAGCTCGAACACTCCTATGGAGGTAACGGGATGACCACGACCGACAGCGGATCACCTCCTGGTGTCGCGGAGCAGGCGCCGCGGCGGCTGGGCACGCTGGGCCACGCCCTGGAATGGCGTCTCGAGCGGCTGCAGCGGGAGTACTTGCGCGGGGCACCGGCGGCTCGTGCCGATCTCGCTCGTCTGCGTCGCGGGCTTGGTAAACCCGCGGGCAGCGTTGCGGAGATCTGGGAGCTCACTGTGGGCGCCGTGCCGAAGACCCTGAGCTGGGACGGGGACACGTCTAGCTGGGCCGAGCAAGCCGCGCATGCCGCACTTACGTTGTATGCCCTGCATCAGCAGTCGTCGTCCGTGCCCGCACACGTTCCGGGCGTGTCGTTGGGGACAGCGGTCGGTCAGCTTCGGTTCAGTGACCAGCGCAGCGAAAATGCTGTGACGCGCCGGTTCATGGCCGCGGCGACCGCCGGGTCAATGGAAGGGGTGCTGACCCATGTCCGCGGTTTGATCACCTTGCTGCGCGGTGAACAACGCGGAATCGACTACGCCCGCCTCGCCGACGACCTGGCCCGGCTGGTCACACCCGGCCGAGCTCACTCGGTCCGGCTGGCATGGGGCCGCGCCTTCTACCGCACCACCCGCCCAGCCGAAGACGACGCCACCGACGCTTCTGTATTCGTTCCCGACACCGAGAAGTGAGACAGCCATGAACCGTACCCTGATCGATATCCACATCTTGCAGACCGTGCCGCCGAGCAATATCAACCGCGACGACACAGGAGCGCCGAAATCCGCAGTGTATGGCGGTGTTCGCCGAGCACGGGTGTCCAGCCAGGCCTGGAAACGCGCTACCCGTGTCGCGTTCGATGACCACCTCGACCGTTCCGAACTCGGAGTGCGCACGAAACGCATCGTCGAGTTGCTCGCCACGATGATCGCCGAGCAGTCACCGGACTTGGCCGACCGCGCCAACGATCTCGCCGCTGAGACCATCCGGGCCGTCGGCATCGACGTCAAGGCGCCGAAAAAGACCGGCGCGGACAAGAAGGCTGTCGCGGAAGCCGGCTACCTGGTGTTCCTGAGCCGCCGGCAGATCCAGAACCTCGCCGCGGCGGCGATCGACGCCGCAGACGCCGAGGATGTCCCGAAGGCGTTGAAGGCAGCGAAAGTCAAGGACCTCGCCGACCGGGATCACTCGGTGGACGTCGCCCTGTTCGGGCGGATGGTCGCCGACCAGGCCGACATCAACGTCGACGCCGCGGCCCAGGTCGCGCACGCGATCAGCGTGCACCCGGTGGAAACAGAGTTCGACTACTTCACCGCCGTCGACGACCTCAACTCCGACGAGGAGACCGGAGCCGGGATGATCGGCACGGTCGAGTTCAACTCCTCCACTCTCTACCGCTACGCGACCGTCGATGTGAACCGGCTGGCTGACAACCTCGGCGACAACGCGGCAACGCAGCGCGCGGTTCAGGCGTTCGTTGAGGCCTTCGTCCGGTCCATGCCCACCGGCAAGCAGAACACCTTCGCCAACCGCACTCTTCCGGAAGCCGTCGTGGTGCAGCTCCGCGACCGCCAGCCGATCAACCTGGTCGGCGCGTTCGAGAACCCGGTCCGCGAACTCGAAAAAGGCGGACGAGTCAAAGCGGCCGCGGAAGCGCTGCGCGACGAAGCCCGCGAAATCGAACGCGCCTACGGCGAGCAGCCGGTCACGACCTGGGTCACCCGGGTCGGCACCGACACTGCAAGCCTGGACGACCTCGGTGAGAACGTCGCCTTGCACGACTTGCTGACCGCAGTCGGAATCCTGGTCGGAACACGCCTCGAGGAACAGTCGTGAGCGTGGTCGCGCTGCGTCTGGCCGGGCCGCTGCAGGCTTGGGGATCTGGCAGCCGGTTCGTCCGACGCAGCACCGACATCGCCCCCACCAAAAGCGGCATCATCGGGATGATCGCCGCCGCGCGCGGTCTGCGCCGCACCGACCCGCTGGAAAAACTGCTGGACCTGAGCTTCGGTGTGCGCATCGACCAGCCCGGGCAACTCCTCCGGGACTTCCAGACCGCGCAGCGGCCGCGCCGCGACCGCAACGGCGACCTGGACTGGCAGTCGCTGCCGTTGTCGACCCGCTACTACCTCACGGACGCGACCTTCCTGGCCGTGCTGGAAGGCGAACGCGCACTCGTCGAAGGAATCGACGAGGCAGTGCGAGCGCCGCACTTCCCGCTCTACCTCGGTCGCCGCTCCTGCCCGCCCGCCGGCCCGGTCGTGCTCGGCGTGTCCGACCAGTCCCTGCACGACGTGCTGGAGACATGGCCATGGCTGGCGAGCAGCCGGGTGCAGAAGCAACACCGCGAACGTGTGGTGCGGCTCGCCACGATCCGGGACGCCGCACCGGACGAGACCGCCGTTGAGTCCATCAGGGACACCCCCGTCAGCTTCGACCCGAATCACCGCGACTACGCCTGGCGGTCCGTCGTGCGCGACACCGTCGAGGTTCCCAACCCGCACGGAGTCAGCGACCCGGCACCGGAACATGATCCGATGACAGTGCTGGGAGGGTAGAAGATGTTCCTGACGAAAATGCAGATCAACCCCCGGCGACGCGGCGCGCAGCAACTGCTGTCCTCACCGCAGGCCATGCATGCCGCCGTCCTCGCCGGATTTCCCGACGCCCGGCCCACCGAGGACGGCCGGATACTGTGGCGGCTCGACACCTACGCCACACACCGCGTGCTGCTGTTCATCGCCAGCCCAGACAAACCAGATCTGACCCACCTGGTCGAACAAGCAGGCTGGCCCACCACCCAGGCATGGCAGACCGCCGCCTACGACGGTCTGCTGGGCAGCCTGCGGGCAGGGCAGCGCTGGCAGTTCCGGTTGACCGCGAACCCGGTCCGATCAGGCCGGCGCGAAGAATGGACCGAGACTAAACCCCTCGGGCACGTGACCGTCGAACAGCAACAGCAGTGGCTGCTCGACCGGGCCGAGCGCCTGGGCTTCCGGATCGCGCCCAGCACAACCGGCGCGGGCGAGCCCGACCTGGCAGTGGTGGACCGCTCCGTGCGGCGATTCGGTAGGGGCGGAGCGTCTGTGACGATCTCGATGGCCACCTTCGACGGCCACCTCGACATCGAAGACGTCGACGCCATGCGGCGGTCGCTGACCTTCGGCATCGGACGCGCCAAAGCCTACGGTTGCGGGCTGCTCACCCTCTCCCGCCCAGGAGGGGCCGGATGAGCACCGTCGGCAGACGCACGTCTACGCCGAAGGAGCTGGTTCGTGCGGCCGACCGAGTGTCCTTTCTCTACCTGGACCGCTGTGTCGTCAACCGGGACAGCAACGCGATCACCGCGACCGACGAACGCGGCACCGTGCACATCCCCGCCGCAGCCGTTGGTGTCCTGCTGTTGGGCCCCGGCACGACGATCACGCACCAGGCGATCGCGCTGATGTCCGACAGCGGCTCGACCGTGGTGTGGGTCGGTGAACGAGGTGTGCGTTACTACGCGCACGGCGCATCGTTGGCCCGAACCTCGCGCCTGATCCAGGCACAGGCCGAGGCGGTGACCAACAGCCGGTCCCGGCTGCGCGTCGCGCGGACGATGTACACCATGCGTTTCCCCGACGAAGACGTGGCCGAGTTGACAATGCAGCAACTACGTGGCCGCGAAGGCACCCGCGTCCGCCGAATCTACCGGGAACATGCCGATCGGACCGGCGTCGAGTGGACCGGCCGCTTCTACGACCGGACCGACTGGGACACAGCCGACCCGATCAATCAAGCCCTCTCCGCGGCGAACTCAGCCCTGTACGGCATCGTCCACTCAGTCATCGTCGCACTCGGATGCTCACCCGCACTCGGCTTCGTCCACACCGGACACCACCGCTCGTTCGTCTACGACATCGCCGATCTCTACAAGGCCGAACTGACGATCCCCGCAGCGTTCGACATCGCCGCCGGAACGTCCCTCGACATCGCGGCCGAGACCCGCCGACACGTCCGCGACGCCCTGCACGACGGAAAGCTGCTCCAGCGCTGTGCCCGCGACATTTAGGGCCTGCTGCTCGGCGAGGAGACCAGCGACATGGACACCTACGAATACTTCGAGATCGACACCATCGCGTCGCTGTGGGATGACCGACACGACCCAGTTCCCGGCGGAGTATCCTATGGAGACGGGGCATGACGGTCATCGTTCTCACGGCAGTGCCACCAGGACTCCGCGGCCACCTCACCCGCTGGCTGCTGGAAATCAGCTCTGGCGTCTACGTCGGATACGTCTCAGCCCGCGTCCGTGAGCTCATCTGAGAACGGATCGTCGAGTTCGTCGCCGAAGGCCGAGCCTTGATGGTCCACTCTGCCCACGGAGAACAGCGACTCGAATTCCAGGTACACGGACACGACTGGACACCCGTCGACTATGACGGCATCACCCTCATGCGCAGACGAACCATCCCCACCTACGTCGCAGGAAAGTCCCGCAAGCGCCCCCAGCCGCCGACCGCGGACGGCACCACAGAGGGCGCCTCGACACGCGATGAGACCGTCTGGAAACGGCGCAACGCCAGACGAAAATTCCGCAAAAAGGACTAACGTCACCAACTCATAGCCAAGCAAAGTGAAGCAAAACAGCCACCAGCCGACGTTCCGCCGCAGGTCAGGAAGTGTGCTCCCCGCAGGCGCGGGGATGATCCGGCGGCTAGAAGTCCGGTAAGCATGAGAATCAGGTGCTCCCCGCAGGCGCGGGGATGATCCGATCAGGTAAGCCCCAGGTCAGAGGGCCGTCACGTGCTCCCCGCAGGCGCGGGGATGATCCGCTCGGCGGCCACATCACCGACACCTCGTCCCGGTGCTCCCCGCAGGCGCGGGGATGATCCGGCAGTGCGCGAAACGATCGCGGAGTCTGGGGAGTGCTCCCCGCAGGCGCGGGGATGATCCGCGGGCAAACGACGCGCTCCGCAAGGGCACGTTGTGCTCCCCGTAGGCGCGGGGATGATCCGCCGGCTGGTCCAGCGTCCTACCGCCAGACCAGGTGCTCCCCGCAGGCGCGGGGATGATCCGGCATTTTCGCGTTCACTCACGATCGGCGTCGCGTGCTCCCCGCAGGCGCGGGGATGATCCGGACGATGAATGACGATTCGAATCACTCTTCTCGTGCTCCCCGCAGGCGCGGGGATGATCCGGAATGCACCTGCAGCACCACCATCCACACCCCGTGCTCCCCGCAGGCGCGGGGATGATCCGAATCGATCCCCGTTGTAGGTGATGACCGCATCTGCTGTGCTCCCCGCAGGCGCGGGGATGATCCGAGGAAAAGAACGCGCCGGACAAGCCGACTGGGGTGCTCCCCGCAGGCGCGGGGATGATCCGGCCTCCTGGGCTATCAGAAGCATGTCGTCGACGTGCTCCCCGCAGGCGCGGGGGTGATCCGTCGTGCAGATCGCCGACGCGGTAGCGGGGGCCGTGCTCCCCGCAGGCGCGGGGATGATCCGGCGAAGGACGCGAACCCGGCGTCACCGGCGCATGTGCTCCCCGCAGGCGCGGGGATGATCCGGCGTCGTGAATGCTGGCCTTCGTCCGTCGGAGAGTGCTCCCCGCAGGCGCGGGGATGATCCGGCGTCGTGAATGCTGGCCTTCGTCCGTCGGAGAGTGCTCCCCGCAGGCGCGGGGATGATCCGATCATCTCCGGGCTTTGCCATGCCCTCACCCCGTGCTCCCCGCAGGCGCGGGGATGATCTGCAAAACTCGTAATTGGCCAAGGCGGCCGGGCGGTGCTCCCCGCAGGCGCGGGGATGATCCGGTCATCGTGAACAGATTCACGCACAGCGGCGAGTGCTCCCCGCAGGCGCGGGGATGATCCGTCAACCGGTCTCACCCGTAAGGCCGTCGGGCGGTGCTCCCCGCAGGCGCGGGGATGATCCGTCCGCGACATGGACGAACGCAACTGGCGGGTTGTGCTCCCCGCAGACGCGGGGATGATCCGCCCTTGACCACGCGGGTGGCGGTCTCCTCGTCGTGCTCCCCGCAGGCGCGGGGATGATCCGTACGGGCAGACCCTGCCGGACATCACCAGCGTGTGCTCCCCGCAGGCGCGGGGATGATCCGGTCTGCTCCACCCCCGGATGCCCCGAGCTCGCGTGCTCCCCGCAGACGCGGGGATGATCCGACGGTGAAAGGTGGGGAAAGGCGTTTCGGCTGGTGCTCCCCGCAGGCGCGGGGATGATCCGAACACGCGGAACGCCTCGAAGCTCGTCAAGATGTGCTCCCTGCGGACGTAGGGATGATTCAAGCGATCCGACACGGGCCGGGTTCGTCCTGTGTTGCCCCCGTGGGCGCGGAGAAGACCGCCACGTACGGCAGCGCTGAATGAAGTCTTCCAGAGCTCCTGCGGCCACAGGAACGATTCGTACGCATGAAACGGGGTGGGCCAAAGAGATAAGCTCGAACTGAGGAACCTCGTACCCAGGTACAGATGGAGTCATCGCGACTCGTGGAACTCCACAGCCGCGAGCGACATCAGTCCGCCTCGTCCTGCTGCAAGCGGTGGGAGCCCGTCGTTCTCAGCTCGTCACCGATTGCTGGTCTTGCGGCCAATGCCCAACGGCCGGAATGCTTCCGCCGTTCCGATACCGGTGGGATGGCAAGCGTCAGTACTCCGACTTGGCTGCCAGTTGGCGCCTTAGGTCATGTGAACATGTGCCTACTGTGGTTGTGATCGGCTGTGTGGAGTTGCCCCTTGGATCCGGACATCTTGATTCCAGACGTGGGTCTGGAGGGAGGATGTCTTGGTGTCGCGTTCGTCGAAGTATCCGGAGCAGTTCCGTCGGGATGCGGTGGAGCTGGTCGGTTCGAGTGATCGTCCGTTGTGTCAGATCGCCCGGGAGCTGGGGGTTAACCATGAGACCTTGCGGTCGTGGGTGAACGCGGCCGGCGCGAAGTTAGGCCTCAGCGCGAGGGCGCGTCGAACTGCTGCTGATCGCTGCAGAGTGACCGGAACAACGAGACACGGATCTGCGGTTTCGACTACGCTGACCGCTCGGCCGATTACGCTCGTGTAGTGATCGCGGTCGGGCCGTGGGGGCGGCTGGTAGGGGAGATGTCGGGCGGACGGGGAGGGCGAGCCAGCGTGTCGTTGAATGTGGCCAAGCTGCGGCAGCAGGCTGGTGAGCTTGATGCTGAGCTGGAGCAGGCCCGGTTTACCGGGAGATCGGCTGACGGTCTCGCGTCGGCGGTGGTGACCGGTCAGGGCAAACTGGCGGATCTGACGATCGCGGATCATGTGATCCGGAGTACGCATCCGCAGCGGCTGGGGCCCGCGGTGCTTGAGGCGGTGTCGGCGGCTCGGCGTGAGGCCGCGCAGGTCGGCGTCGTCAAGATGCGCGCGGTGGTGGACAAGGACCAGGAATGGGTTCCCGACCCGGGCCGCGGATCGGTGACCAAGCATCGGGACGATTCTGTTCCGCCGCCTGCGCCCAGGGCTGGCGCGGCAGCCGAGCCGCGCGCAGTTCGCCGAGATGCTGATGAGGTCGAGGAGGAGAGTTTCGATGAGCTCGACTTCCTGGATGATGATCTCGAGGATGAGGGGCGGGGTCGCTGGTGAGTTACGAGGACGAGCTGTATCACCTGGCGCGGGAGATCGACGCGACGGTGGCCGCGGTCGAGCAGGCCTCGGTGGCCGCGGCGCGGGATCGTGTCACGTGGGCGTTGCCGGGGGAGCTGGGGTCGGTGACGGTGACCGGGGCCGGTGAATTGGTCGACGTGTCGGTGGACGTGGCCGCGATGAAGGCTTACAGCGCGTCGAGTCTGTCTCGGCAGCTGCTGCTGGGGATCCAGCGGGCTGAGGAGACCGCGGCCCAGCGGTATGAGGCGGCGATCGCGGCTGTTCGGGATGAGGAGCGGCTGGTATGAGTCTTCCGGATCCGTTCGATCCTGGGGCCGGTCAGGGGTATCACGTCTATCCGGAGAAGCTGCGGGCCGCGGCCGACGCGATCGCGGACGCGGCGGGGCTGCTGCAGGACTTCGCGGTGGTGGACTTGGCGGATGTCGCGCTCGGCCCGTACGACCTGGGTTTGCCGGGAACGGTCACGAACATCATGCCGGGGCTTAACGGGATGGGGACGGTGGACCGGTACAACGCGGCCATCGACGCGATTCAGCGGATCACGGCCGAGAATTCGACGCAGCTCGCCGTGTTGAGCGCGGCGTTGGGCAAGGCCGCGAACCATTATGAGCAGCTGGATCAGGAAGCGTATGAGCGGATGAAGAAGCTGGAGGGTGAGATCAAGTGACCACCCCCGACCCGGGCCAGGCGGCGGCGGATCTGGCCACGATGAGCTATCCGGAGGCCGCGGATCAGAAGATCCGGGAGTACGCGAACCTGATCGGTGCGAACGGGATCATCGGGCTGCTCGACAAGCTCCGCGTGTTCGTCGCCGGCGACCTGAAGAAGACGTTGAGACTGGCAGAGGCGTTCGCCCGGGAGAGTGCGCTGAAGGAAGCGGCTGAAGTCGTCAATGACGCCAAGCTGTCGCTGACGGCCGCCTGGCATGGGGATGCCTACGATCAGTTCTCGATGTATTCCGGGATGGTCGTCGATGGTCTGAACAAGGGTCAGGTCTCCATCGTGAGCCTGACCAAAACGATGAGTACGGTCGCGACAACGGTGATCGCTACCTATAAGAACCTGTTGGTCGCGCTCGGCAACTGTGCGTCCAACCTGTCGGCGCTGGCCGGTAAGTTCGGAATCCTGCTCGCGTCGACAGCTCTTCCACCTCTGGCGGTTCTAGCGGTCAAGGATTTCGTGGACGCGGTCAACTCGGCGTTCGAGAAGTTCTGGCGTGACTGCATCGCGCTCATCTCCGGCATGATCACCTCTGTCGAGGCGCTGATCGGAAGCGGCTTCGAGCTGACGGTCATCGAAACGAACTTCCCCAAGATCCCGGATGTCGGCACGAGTGTCGAGGTGGTCGGGGAACCCCGTCGCTGGCAAATCAAACCGGGAGCCGATCCTTCGTGACACGACGTCTGGCCCGCGGGCTCGCCACACTGATGGCCGGCGGCATGGTCGTGCTGTCCGGCTGCGGAACGAGCCCGCCACCTTCGCCACCCGAACCGTCGGTGTCGGTCCCGCCGATCCCGGCGCCTTTGAACGGCGCCAAGTTCATCGCCGATCCGTGCTCGGCGATCACGGTGGAGCAGCTGCAGAGCATCGGCTTCGGTGAGGGCAGGCATGAACAGACCCGCGACGGCCAATGCCTGATCGTGCTCGGTCCGTCGGTCGACGTGACGACATCGTGGTTTCCGCCGGTGCGGGAGAGCATCCGCACGTTGTACAGCGATCGTGCACTTGGCCGCGATACCGGCAACCACTGGGAAGAGGTCACGATCAACGGCTACCCGGCCGTGATCGTGGAAATCAAAGAGAACATCCCGAGCAGGCGGGACCAGGGGCCGCTGGCGTGCAGGCTGGCTCTCGGTGTCGACGACAACACGTTGGTACACATCAAAGCCAACACGTGGGGGAAGCCGGAAGCCGGTCCGTGGCGAGCCGATCCCTGCGGTGCGGTCAAGAAGATCGCCGAGTTCGTCATCGACAACCTCCGCAGCTAGGCGCGGTGGTCTGGCGCTGATCCAGGATGCGGAAGCCAGCCGGGGACGTGACGCAGGGGCGGCGAAGCTCTCGTGGCTGCTCGTAGATTTCCGCAGTGTGACTGACCTGCCAGCATCAGCGTGTTGTCCCCGTAGAACGTCCGGCCATCGTGAAATACGGGTAGCTGGCGCGGGAGGCGCATGCCGCGCAGGTTTACGTTGGTGACGTCTGTGCACTGGATGGCCAGGTCTGGAGCAGCCATCGCTCGCGTCGATAGTCGAGATCCGGGAAGTCGGCGTTCGTGGTGGGGGTGCTGCTGCGGAACGCGCGTAACTGGAAAGGGCCGGGGACGGGAAGGTCGATGATGACGTCCGCCGGCGAGCCGGTGACGGAGCCGAGGACGACGCGACCCGTGTCCACGGTGAAAGCCCCGTCGAACCGATCTTCGAACGGAGACGTGGGCGGCGCGGGTTCTGCTGTCCAGAGCTCGAAGTGCACCACGACATCCGTCATCTCACCCAAGGTGAAGAACTTGCCTCCTCCGTGGCCGCTGACTGCGATGGCCCCGTCTCCTGCCGGGGCGAGGTTTGATGGCCGGGCCTCAGTCGACTCGACGTCGAACAGCATGAACTGGTGGTAGTCGATCCAGGGGCTTCCGGTCTCGCGGAGAAGGAGAGCGGCGTCGGTCATTGCGGTCCTTGGTGGCGGTCGTCGGCGACCGGCGCGGTCCGCGTTCTGAACCTGAGTACAGCGCGGCGTAGTCACAATGCCAATGCTAGAAATGGCTTGCTCGGCGGCAGCCTGCGGGCATTTGGACGGTGCTGGCCGCCTCGTGAGG